>JASHQB010000305.1 GCA_030037775.1 Candidatus Acidiferrales bacterium | reverse complement strand
CACAGTCGCGGACGCTGCTCCGAGCCCGCCATCGACTGGCGCATGCGGCGGTGAATCCGCCGCCGATGCGCATCGCGCGAAAGCTTCCGTGCCGGCACAACAGCCATCGTTGCTCTCCTTCGATCCTGAAAATTCTAAGCCGCGGTCTTCGCCGCGCCGGCCTTGCCGGCCTTCTTCTTGAGCCGCTCGCCAACGATGCGCACGCCCTTTTGCTTGTACGGGTCCGGCGGGCGCAGCGAACGGATATTGGCGGTCACCTGGCCGACCAATCCTTTGTCCGCGCCGCTCACCGTCAATCGGGTTTGCTTCTCCACGGCAATCTGAATCCCTTCGGGAATCGGAAACTCGATGGGATGCGAGTAGCCCAGAGTGAACACGACGTTTTTGCCCTTCACTTCCGCGCGATAGCCGACTCCGACAATCTCCAGGTCCTTCTTGAATCCTTCGGTGACGCCCTTGACAGCATTGGCCACCAGCGCGCGCGCCAGCCCGTGGATCGCGCGCTGCGATTCGTTCTGGCGCGACGCGATCAGATGCCCGTCCTTCTGCTCGAACTTGATGCGGCCGGGCACGGGAACGTGCATCTTGCCCTTCGGTCCCTGAACGTCGATCGCGGCCTCGCTGACCTGTACCTTGACGCCGGACGGTAAAGCGATCGGTTTGTTTCCTATTCGCGACATGGCTCTACCACACCTCGCACAAAAGTTCGCCGCCGATGCCTTCTTTGCGTGCCGTCTGGCCGGTCATGATCCCGCGCGGCGTGGATAAAATCGACACGCCCATGCCGCCGACCACCGGCTTGATTTCGTTCTTGCCCACGTAGCGCCGGCAGCCCGGACGCGAGACGCGTCTCAGGTCGGTCAGCACTCCGCGCTTGTCGGCGGTGTAGCGCAAAAACACGCGCAACACGCGGCGCTTGTTTTCATCCACCACTTTGTAAGTCGAAACGTAGCCCTCTTCCTTCAGAATCCGCGCGATTTCCACTTTCAGATTGGACGCGGGCATGTCGGCGCGAGGATGGCGCGCGCGCACCGCGTTGCGAATCCGCGTCAGCATGTCAGCAATGGGGTCGGTGTTCATTTCCTATCCTTACCAGCTCGCCTTGGTCACCCCGGGAATCTCTCCCTTGAGCGCCAGGCCTCGAAAACAGATGCGGCACATCTCAAACTTCCGCAGAAATGCGCGCGGCCGGCCGCAGATGCGGCAGCGGTTGCGCACACGGATCTTGTACTTCAACTGCTTCTTCATCTTGGCGCGTCGTGCTGTGGTCGCCATTCTTTCTCCTTAAGAAATTCCCGCTAATTCCGGAACGGCACGCCCATCAACTTCAAAAGCTCCCGGCCTTCTTCATCCGAGTTGGCGGTGGTGGTGAGCGTTATGTTCATGCCTTTGATCTTGTCCACGCGCGTGTAATCGATCTCCGGAAATACCAGCTGGTCCTTCAAGCCCAGCGTGTAATTTCCGCGTCCGTCGAACGAGTTCCCCGGCAAGCCCTTGAAGTCGCGCACACGCGGCAGAACGATATTCGACAGCCGGTCGAGAAACTCGTACATGCGTTCGCCGCGCAGCGTGACCATGCAGCCGATGGGCATGCCCTTGCGAATCTTGAAATTCGCAATCGATTTCTTGGCCCGCGTAATAACCGGCTTTTGCCCGGTGATCTGCCCCAGTTCCTGCACGGCCACGTCGAGCAGTTTGATGTTCTGGCTGGCCTCGCCCATGCCGATATTCACGGTGATCTTCTTCAAGCGCGGCACGGCCATGGAATTCGTGTAGCCAAAGCGCTTTGAGAGTGCCGGCATGGCGTCTTTACGGTAGCGTTCATGTAAACGGCTGATCATTTCGCAAGAGTCCTTTGGTTCCCGCCCTAATTCTCAAACGTCGCGTTGCAGCGCCGGCAGACGCGCACTTTTGTTCCATCCGGCGTCACCGACATGCCCAGCCGCGCATGCTTGCCGCAACCCGGGCAAACGATCATTACGTTCGAAACGTGAATCGGCCCTTCCTTATCCAGAATCCCGCCGCGAATGTTCTTCGACGGATTCGGCCGCGTGTGCCGCTTGATGATATTGGCGTGCTCCACGGTAATCCGGCGCTTGGCCGGGTCCACGGTAAGCACCCGCCCGGTTTTGCCCTTGTCGCGCCCGGAGATGATCTTCACCGTGTCGCCATGGCGGATCAAAATCGGCGCGGGTTTCACTTTCTCGTGACGCTCCTGCAACATCACCACACCTCCGGAGCCAGCGAAATGATCTTCGTAAACTTCTTCTCACGCAACTCCCGCGCCACCGGCCCAAAGACGCGCGTCCCTACCGGCTCGCCAGCCTCGTTAATCAGCACCGCGGCGTTGTCGTCGAAGCGGATGTACGTTCCATCCTTTCGCCGGTGCTCTTTCCGCGTGCGAACCACTACCGCCTTCACCACCGTCCCCTGCTTCACCTGGCTGTCCGGCGCCGCTTCTTTCACCGAAGCGGTGACCACGTCGCCCAGCTCGGCCACCAATCCTGCGTCGCCGCCCAAAGGCAGGATGGCCATCAATTGCCGCGCGCCGGAATTGTCGGCTACGGTCAACCATGTCCGCATCTGAACCATGCGCTATTCCCTCGTCCCCGAAAGTCTTATGCAACGCGCGTTGAGCGCGCCACAATTTCCGCCAGCCGCCAGCGCTTCAGCTTCGAAAGCGGGCGGCTAGCGACGATTCGCACCGTGTCGCCGGGCTTCGCTTCGTTGCGCTCGTCGTGGGCGTAATACTTCTTGTTGCTGCGAATGACGCGAAGGTACTTGCGGTGCTGCACCGTGCGCGCCACCTTCACAACAATGGTCTTGTTCATCTTGGAGCTTGTGACCACGCCCACCAGCTCCTGCCGTGCGCCGCGCTCTTTGGGAGCCGCCGCGCTTGCCGCTGCCTCACTCGCCATCGGGCTTCCTCATGAACTTGCTCATTTTTCTCGAACTTGCTCCTTTTTCGCGCGGCTCGATCTCTTGTGGCTCAGTTTTTTCTCGCGCGGCTTTGCCTCGTGCTTCTCGGCCTTCTTTGCACCGGATTCCGGCGCGGGAGCCGCGCTTGGCAAGCCCAGCTCCTGCTCGCGCGCCAGCGTCTTTACGCGCGCCAAATCCTTGCGCGCCTCGCGGAGCTTCTTGACGCTCTCCGCCTGACCAGTGGTCAGCTGAAAGCGCAGCCGGAAGATCTGCTCGCCAAGCTCATGCTCACGTATCCCCAGCTCGTTTGCGCTCATTTCGCGGAACTTCTCCATGCTCTTCGCGGCCATTAGAGCTCCTCCGACCGGCTGACGAACTGCGTCCGGATGGGCAGCTTGTGCGCCGCCAAGTCCATGGCCTCGGTGGCCGATGCCAGATCGATGCCGGACATCTCGAACATCACGCGGCCCGGCTTCACCACCGCGACCCAATGCTCCGGCGGGCCTTTGCCCTTACCCATGCGCGTTTCCGCCGGCTTCTTGGTGAAGGGCTTGTCCGGAAACACGCGAATCCACAACTTGCCGCCGCGCTTGATGAATCGCGTGATGGCCACGCGCGCCGCTTCGATTTGCCGGTCGGTGATCCATGCCGGCTCGAGGGCCTTCAGCCCGTACTCGCCGAAAGCCAGCGAACCGCCGCGCCATGCCTTCCCGCTGCGGCGCCCGCGCTGCTGCTTGCGGTACTTCACTTTTTTCGGCATCAACATAATGGCTTTCCCTTAGTCTCCGAATTCCTCAGGCGTTTGCCGCAGCGGCGGCGCGCTCTTCGGCGCGCTTTCTCTCCGGCGCGTTCTCGCCCTGATACACCCAGCACTTCACGCCAATCACGCCATAGGTCGTTTCGGCTTGCGCAAATCCGAAGTCAATGTCGGCGCGCAGGGTCTGCAACGGCAAGCGCCCCTGCAAGTACCATTCCTTGCGCGCGATTTCCGCGCCGTTCAGCCGGCCTGCCACCCGCACCTTGATTCCCTTGCACCCGAAGCGCAGCGCCGAATCCACCGCTTTGCGCATCGCCCGCCGGAAGGCCACGCGCTTTTCGAGCTGCAGCGCGATCGACTCCGCGACCAGTTGCGCATCGAGCTCCGGCCGATGCACCTCCTGAATGTCGATGTGAACTTCGCGCTTGGTGCGCTTCTGCACTTCCTCTTTGAGCTTGTCGATCTCCGAGCCCTTGCGCCCGATGATGATGCCAGGCCGCGCGGTGTAAATCCTTACCACCAGCTTGTTCGCGGCGCGCTCGATGTCGATGGAGTTCACGCCCGCCGACTTCAGCTTGTCCTTCAATTCCTTGCGCAGTTGCACGTCTTCGTGCAGCAGGTCCGCATATTCCTTCTTCGCGAACCAGCGCGACTTCCACGACTTGTTGTAGCCCAGCCGGAAGCCGTAGGGATGCGTTTTCTGGCCCAATCGATCCTCCTGTGCTCCTACTTCTTGCTCTTCTTCTTGGCCTTCTCGGCCGCCTTCTTCTGCTGCTTGGCGCGATCTTCCAAAGTCTTGCGCGCTTTGCGTACGGCGCCCTTCAGTCCCTTGGAGGCCTCGCGCTCGGCGATGGCTTCCTTGGCGCGATGCTCGGCGGCGCGCTCGTGCTCGGCCACTTCCACCACGATGTGGCTGGTGCGCTTCTGGTAGCGGAATGCCCGGCCCATCGGCGCGGTGCGCAAGCGCTTCCAACGCGGTCCTTCGTTCACAAAGCACCGTGAAACGAAGAGCGAATCGACGTCCAATGAATCGCCCGA
>JASHQB010000304.1 GCA_030037775.1 Candidatus Acidiferrales bacterium | reverse complement strand
CTTGAAGTCCTCATGCTCTGCGGCGACGAGTCGCGATGTGACTCGCCAAGGAAAGTTTTCAACAGTTGTGTTGAAAACCTTGTGGAAAATCTGGCTCTCGCTTTCTTAAGCGCGGAGGATTCAAGCAGCTATGCACTTTGCACAACTCCAGGGCAATTTCCTGTATTCTTCCCCCGGTAATCACCCGATGGATGCGGCTTTGGTTCCGAAAAACCCTACTAGAGAATTACGAAGCACTGCGGGAGCAATTTCAGTACCAGCGTGGCGGCGGTTCCAACTTGATTTCAATCTTCTGCTCGTCCTTGTCCAAATCGTAGTATTGCCCGAACGGCTTCCAGCCATCCTTTATTACCTGGATTATGATTCGCTTCCGTGGCACATCCTTCACCTTGGCGACGCCTTTCATGTCCGTCTTCAAATCAAATTCCATTTCCTTTGGATGGCGCCACGTGCGGGGCTCCTCCCAGCGAAGGTAGACGCTGGCGTTGTCAACGGGGGCATTGTTCGCTCCTGCGGTGACGACGATATCCAGCGCGGTCACCGCATCCTTGGAATTCTGCGCTTTGGGATCGTCTTTCGCCGTGCTCTGCGCCGCTGCGACGGAGACGACGAGAAGGAAACAGCTTAGAGCGGCTGCGCAGCGCCATCCAGCTACCTTCGGATTCAAAATCCGTGGGATCTGCATCTTTAAACGCCTTCGCCTGCCGCTATTCTCTCACATGAAAGAGCCGGCTGGCGCAAGTCTCTTCGCTGATTGACTGTCGCGCCCTGCTGCGCTAAGTTCAACGCGTATTTCGCGGCACTTGCGCGCTCCGGCAGCGCGTTTTTTTTCGCTTTTTATACCCGCAGCTGACTTTTCGCAACGAAAATCGCGAGCGCCGCTCTGGCCAGCGAGACGTTTCCGGCTCGACCGGGCTTTCGAGCGAGCCGAGGAGGATTCATCATGGGATTCTGCACCGACGCCATCCACGTAGGCCAGGAGCCGGACCCGTCCACAGGCGCGGTGGTTGCGCCGATTTATCAGACATCGACCTATGTGCAGCAAGCACTCGGGAATAATAAAGGTTTCGACTACGCACGCACCGCCCATCCCAACCGGAAAGCGCTCGAGCGCACTATCGCCAAACTGGAAGGCGGCGCTGCTGCTTACGTGTTCACTTCGGGCATGGCCGGAATTGATTCGGTCCTCCGTTTGCTCCGCCCCGGAGACCACGCCATCTTTTCTCAGTCGGTCTATGGAGGGGTTTACCGGCTGTCAACGCAATTTTTGGTCCAGTTTGGCATGGAATTCAGCTTCATCGACACTTCCTGTGTGGAGAAAGTGCGACAGGCGCTTCGTCCGTCTACCAAAATGATTTACGTGGAAACGCCAACCAATCCGACGATGATCGTCAGCGACATAGCGGCCATCGCCGAACTGGTCCGGGAAAAGAAACTTACGATGGTAGTCGACAATACCTTCCTCAGTCCTTATCTCCAGCAGCCGCTCGCTCTCGGCGCGCACATCGTGGTCCACTCCATGACCAAGTACCTCAACGGCCACAGCGACTGCGTCGGCGGCGCTGTAATCCTGGCGCGCAAGGAAGACGCGGAAAAGATTTTCTTCCTCCAGCGCTCCGCCGGAGCCGGCCTGGCACCGATGGATTGTTTCTTAGTCTCGCGCGGAATCAAGACTTTGGCGGTGCGGATGGAGCGCCACAACGCGAACGGCATGGCGGTGGCCAAGTTTCTCGAGGCCCACCCGAAAGTGAAGCGGGTGATCTATCCGGGCCTGGCGTCGCATCCTCAACATGCTGTCGCAAAAAAACAACAGCGCGGCTTCGGAGGAATGCTTTCCTTCGACGTGGGCTCGCTGGAGGCCTCCCGCAGCGTGCTCAACAACGTGAAGCTCTGCTCGCTGGCGGAAAGCCTCGGCGGAGTCGAGACGCTGATTTCCCTGCCCGCACTGATGACCCACGCGTCCATTCCGCCCGACGTGCGCCTGAGCATCGGCATCACCGAGGGCCTGATTCGCTTGTCGATTGGCATCGAAGACGTGGAGGACATCATTGCCGACCTCGACCGCGCGCTCGCCGCGGTGTAGTCAAGCTTTCACCGAATCGCGTAACCACTCCAGGTAGGCTTTGGACCCCGCGGCAATCGGCAGCGCGATAACCTCCGGCGTCTGGTAGGTGTGCAGTCGCCGAATCTCCTTTTCCAGCGCGGCGAACTTCCTGCGCGTGGTCTTGATCAGCATCAGTACTTCGCTCGCTGTCTCCACTTCGCCCTTCCATCGATAGACAGACTTTGCCGGGATCGTCATCACGTTGACGCACGCCGCAAGCCTTTTGCGGACGAGGGCTCCGGCCAATCGCCGGGCCTCCTTCGATGACCCGCACGTCACCAGCACTACAATGCTTTGCATATGCCGTCCACGGGCTGGTCCGCTTTCTTGCCCGACGCCCCTAATGCTTTTCCCTGATTACTGGAATTCGCCACCCAATATACAATACGTCTCGATGTCCACAGACGCGATCCATTTCGGGACCTCTGGCTGGCGCGGCATCATCGCTGAGGATTTCACTTTTGAGCGCGTTCGCATCGCTGCGGCAGCGATTGCCGGACATTGCCGCGCGCACAACAAGAAGCCGACGTTGCTCCTCGGCTACGACACGCGCTTTTTCTCCGAGGAGTTCGCTCGCGCCGCTGCCGCGGTCCTGCGCGACGAAGGCTGCCATGTGCTTTTGTGCGCCAACGCCACACCGACGCCCGCCATCGCTTTCGAGATTCTTCGCCGCAAACTGCAGGGCGCCATCAACATCACGGCCAGCCACAATCCGGCGGCATACAACGGGCTGAAATTTTCAGGCCCGGACGGCGGCCCGGCGCTGCCCGAAGTGACTCGCGACATCGAAGGGCGCGCGCGCAAACTAGGGCAGCACGCTTCCCCGGCGGCCGAACAGCAGAACGCCCCCGAATTTGATCTCGTAGACCTGCGCGAACACTACTTCCGCCGCGTCGCCGAGCTGATCCGTTTCGAAGTCATCGCCGCTTCGAAATTGTCGTTCGTCTACGACGCGCTGCACGGCTGCGGCTCGGGCTGGCTCGACCGTTTGCTGGAGCAGAATGGAATCAAGGTTCATTCTATCCGCACCGGACGCGACGTGCTGTTTGATGGCGCCGGGCCGGATCCCTCCGAGGACAATCTGAAGCCGCTCGCGAAGTCGCTCTGCGAAACGAAGGCCGCCACGGGCCTTGCCACCGATGGCGACGCCGACCGCTTCGGCATCCTGGACCGCGATGGCGCGTTCGTTTCGCCCAACCACATTCTTGCGCTGGTATTCGACTACCTCATCGAGACGCGCCACTGGAAACTCGGCGCGGCGCGCAGCGTCGCCACCAGCCATCTGGTCGACGCCGTCGCCCGCCATCACGGCGTTCCCGTTTTCGAAACGCCCGTCGGTTTCAAGTACATTGGGCCATTCCTCGAAGCCGACAAGATCACTCTGGGCGGCGAGGAAAGCGCGGGCATGACCATTCGCGGGCACGTTCCGGAAAAGGATGGAATCGTCGCCTGCCTGCTCGTGGCAGAAATGATCGCCGCGCGCCGCAAGCCGGTTTCCGAACAACTTCGCGATCTTTTCCGGCGCGTCGGCCGGGCATACTGGCCGGTGCGCGTCAATTTGCACTTTTCCGAGGAGGTCATCTCGGGTCTGCCGCAGCGGTTCGCTAGTGCCTTTAAGGAATTCGGAGGCCGCAAAATTGCACGCACGGACCACACCGATGGACTAAAATTCGTCTTCGACGACGATTCCTGGGTGCTGATGCGCCCGTCGGGGACCGAGCCTCTGGTGCGTGTTTACGCGGAGGCCGACTCGCCGGCAAAGTCGAATCACTTGGCCGAGGAGGCCCGTAAGTGGATCACCGGATAGACGACGAGACGTCCCACGCCGAATCTTCGTTTTTTTCTTCGTTGTTTCGGCGTAACGCGCGCTACTTTTTCGCGCTCGTCTTTTGCCTGCTGGTGCTGCAGGACGTCTTCGGGGCGCATGGCTTGATGGCGATGCACCGCTCGAAAGCTCAGTTGCAGGCCATCCAGGCGCAGATTGAGAAGCTCGATCAGCAGAATCGCGATTTGCAGCAGCGCATCCAGAACTTGAAAACCGATCCTTCGGCCATCGAAAAAATCGCCCGCGACCGCATGGGCCTCGCTCGTCCCGGTGAACTGATTTTCAGCCTGCCGCCGAAACCCGACGCAAAGCCTCAACCGTAATCAGGGCGCATTCTGCCGCCCGCACCGAGGAACGGACTCGCACTATGGCAGACTAATTCTGCGATAGAATGCCCCGCAGCCCTCAAAATGGATCGCTTAACCTGGCTGCGTTCCTTCCTCGCTCTCGCGATCTTTCTCGCGGTGGCCCGTTGCTCGCCCGCGCAAACGAGTGTTCGCGTCGTTCAAGTGTATGTCGCTCTCGCGGACAATCAGCATCAAGGAATTGTTCCCGTGCCGGCAAAGCTCGGCGACGGCGACGCGCCTGCGTCCAATCTCTATTGGGGGGCGGCCTTCGGCGTGAAAACGTATTTTCGCGGCAGCCGCGATTGGGAACTTGTGTATGCCAAACCGGGACCGACGTCCTCGATTCTCGAGCGTTGCGTATTCCGCTATCGCACGAGAGCCATATATCTAGTTGCCGACGCCTATCGCGGAAGCGAAATTCGCCAGGCGCTGACGGATTTTCTCTCCGCGGCAGCCGGACTCCACCGAGAATCTTTGAGCCTGACGAACAATCGCAGCACTCTAGTGCTTACCATCGGCGGAGGCGCCGACCTGGTTGCGTACGTGGGGCATGATGCCTTCATGGATTTTCAGATCGAGCCGATTCATGGCACCCGCGGAAAACCTTCGCGCCCGGTTATTGTGCTCGCGTGCGACAGCAAGTATTTCTTTGCACCTTACCTGAAAGAAACAGGCGCTAGCCCTTTGCTGTGGACGACAGGGCTTATGGCACCCGAGGCGTACACGCTCAAGGCTGCGATCGACGGTTGGATTGCCGACGAAGATGGTGAAAGCATCCGCAGCCATGCGGCCGAAGCCTATAACAAATACCAACACTGCGGCTCGCTTGCCGCTCTGCATTTGTTTGCCACTGGCTGGTGATTACGACGCCTTCTCGCTTTGCGGCACAAGCCGCAACGAGCGCGCAAACTTTTGAAGAATCTCACGACCACGGCCTTTGGTGCGGATACGCAAGGTCGCCAGGATGGTCATGGCGACAAAAATAGCCAGCAGCCCCAGCGAAGCGCTGGCGATGCTTTGCGCGTGCTTGGTCAGAATCGAGAACCTTCCATACACGAACTCGATGTGCACCCAATACACCAGCAGCGAAGCCTGCCCCATCTCAATCAGCGGGCTGAAGCCCCACTGCCCCGCGCCCCAGCGGCACCAGGCATAACTCGCCAGCACAATCATCATCACTACGCCGGTACGCATCAGAAAGAAATTCGGGCTGGTATGCCAAAAATCGTACGCCGCGTAGAGCCTGACAGGAAGCGAATCGAGCCACCCGCCTAAGGCAAAGCAAACCGCGCCCGCGCCGCCGAGGATCAGCATGGTCTGCACTTCACGCGTACGGGCCCAGTCGCTGAGCAGGAAAAATCCCACCACCAACCCGGCAAATGCAAACGCCGACCACGGAAACACAGGAAACAGCCACGGCTGCGGCGCGCCCAGATTGTGGCATCCGTTCACGTACGACTCCAGGAACCACGGCATCCACCGCGGCTGCCAGCTGGTCCACAGCAGAGGCGTGGCCATGGCAATGGCTGCTGCTACGCCTGCCGCGAGCAGCGCATTCGTCAGCCGTTTCTTCGCGAACCAGCAGACGATGCCCATCAGCATCATCGAGAGGCCGATCACATTCAGAATGTCCACGCGCAGCAAGTCGGTCCACGGCGCGTATGGATACCCCAGCGCGAATTCCTGCACGCGAAACAGCAGCGCGAGCCCGAATATCTCCGCGCCGCGGCGAATCGTGGTTGCCGCCACTTCCACGCGCGTCGCGCCCTTCTGCCGCATACGGTTGGTGACCAGAGCGAACGAAATGCCTGCGAGAAAAAGAAAAAGCGGGGCCGGCAGCGTGCCGCCGAGCTGCGACCATCCAAAGAAACTCGTTTTACGCGCCGCCGGGCCGAGCCATGAGTCGTAACAATGCGTCTGAAACATCATTACGCACGCCAGCCCACGCATCCAGTCGATGTAGGCGATCCGTTGTTTCACCGGCAGAGACATTTAACGAAAAGCATCGCCGACTGCTCTCTCCAAAGCAAGCCCTTCGGCATACGCCCGCCTCTGCATTAGACTGTCATCCATGACCGCGTCATCGCATTCGCGGCAGCTCCCCTTCGGCGGCGCGTTCGTTCTGTGGGCCGCGCTCGTGCTCTTCGTGATTTTCGCCGGGCTTCGCCTCAACTACACCGGACGCCGCTTCGCCGTCGCGATCCTGGTCGCCGCCGCGCTTCTCGGCGTCGAACTGTTCGTAGCCCGCCCGCGCATCCGCGAGCGGCTCAGCGCGGTCTTTGCCGGTAGTTCGTTTTTTCTTGCGCCACTCATCCCTCTACTCGCTTTTCTCATCTATGCCCTGAATCTCTACCCAGCCAACTGGCTGTGGATTTCGGCGGGCGTCCTTTACGTGGCAATTCCTTCGTTGCTTGCCGCAGGCGCGCGCGGAAAATCCGCCGGCCAGTGGGAAGATTACCTCGCGCTTTTCATCATCTGGCTTCCCGTGCAATTTCGCTGGATGTATCGCTTGTGGCCTTACCCGCAGCAGCTGACGCACACGCTCACGATTCTTTTCGCGCTCACCACGGCGCTCGCGGCGTTTCTTTTTATCCGTCGCCTCGACGGCATCGGCTACGGCGTCGAGTGGCGCCGCGGGTTCGGCTGGGCTGTTCTGCTGAATTTCGTTCTGCTCGCCGTCATCATCATTCCGCTCGGTGAAGCGATTCATTTCATACACTTCGGTCCTACGGCGCACAGCCTGAAGGCCACACCGCTCACTGGACTTGAAATTTTGATCTTTACCGCATGGCCTGAAGAATTTCTGTTTCGCGGATTATTGCAGAACCTACTCTCGCGTTCCCTGAAGAATCGCTACGCAGGCTGGATCATCGCTTCAGTGACATTCGGTTTCGCGCACATCCTGCACGCGCCTGTACCGAACTGGAAGTACGTCTGCCTGGCGACCATCGCTGGACTCTTTTACGGCCGCGCGTGGATGAAAACCGAGTCGATCTTTCCTGGGGCTATCGTCCACGCACTGGTAGATACGATTTGGTTCGGATTTTTCCCACGGTAGTTCTGCTGCAGGGGCCTTGCGGGCGGACGAATCGAGGTTACAAGATAATTATATAACAAAGGAGTTCAAGAAAGGCAAGCTCTTTCTTATGCGGCGAAAATCGTCCAAGGTAAGAATCTGCGAAGGGGCGATTTCTCGCGGCCGTTGAGAGCCTCAGCGAACCACGCCGGAAAGCGGGCTAGAGGCCGTCGCGTACAGTTTTTTCTCGATGCGGCCCGCGAGAAACGCCTTCCTTCCCGCCTCGACGGCGGCACGCATCGCTTCGGCCATCAGCACCGCATCCTGCGCGCCGGCAATGGCGGTGTTCATGAGCACGCCGTCAGCGCCAAGTTCCATGGCAATCGCTGCATCCGAGGCGGTACCCACTCCGGCGTCGACAATCATCGGCACTTCCGTGATGCGCTCGCGCAGGATTCGCAAATTCGCCAAATTCTGAATTCCCATTCCCGACCCGATTGGCGCACCCAGCGGCATCACCGCCGCCGCCCCCGCATCGACTAGCTTGCGGGCCACGATCAAATCGTCATTGGTGTAGGGCAGCACCACAAATCCTTCTTTCACCAAGTCTTTCGTCGCCCGCACCAGCTCTTCGGTCTCGGGGAAAAGAGTCCGTTCGTCACCAATCACCTCGAGCTTCACCCAGTTCGATAACCCTGCTTCGCGTCCCAGCCGCGCGGTGCGAATCGCTTCGTCCGCGGAGTAGCATCCTGCGGTGTTGGGAAGAATGAACATCTTCTCGCGGTCGATGTAATCCAGCAGCGATTCCTTCGTTCTGTCCGACAGATTCACGCGCCGCACCGCGACAGTGACCATCTCCGCGCCCGACGCTGCATGCGCCCGGGACATCTCCGGAAACGAGCGATACTTCCCCGTGCCGACAATCAATCGCGAGCGAAACGCCCGCCCCGCAATCACCAATGAGTCTTCCACGGACCTTGCTCCCTGATCCATTCTATCAGCCCGCGAGGCACTGCGCTCGCCTCCGCCTCACTTGCTGGTGAGCGGCTTCGGCTCTTCCACATCCGCGTAGAGTTGCTCTATCGCATCGGCGTACGTCTGCAGCACCACGCGCCGTTTCAGCTTCATCGCATGCGTGAGCTCGCCGCCTGCAACGGTGAAGTCTCGGTCAATCAGGGCAAAACGCTTCGGCCTTTCAAACTGCGCGAAATCCGCCGTCAGCCTATCCACCTCACCGCCGATCAAGTCCCGCACCCAGGCATCGTTGGAAATGTTCTCTCCGTCCAGCGCAATTCCATCCGCGAGCGCTTTCGCAGTAACGGCTGAGCGGTTCGGCACGATTAACGCCGACACGAATTTTCTCCTGTCGCCCACCACCATGGCGTTGGCAATGAACAGGCTGGTTCGCAGTTTGATCTCTATAGGCGCCGGCGCCACGAACTTTCCCGCCGCGGTTTTCAGCAGTTCCTTTTTCCGGTCGGTAATCACCAGATATCCGTCGGCGTCCAAATGGCCGATGTCGCCGGTGCGCAGCCAGCCATCCGGCGTGATGGCCTCGCGCGTAGCGTCCGGCTTGTTGTAGTAGCCCTGCATGACGTTCGGCCCGCTGGCCAGAATTTCGCCGTCCTCAGCGATTTTGACTTCACAATTCGGAATCGGCCGCCCTACGGTTCCCACTTTGTTCTCTTTCGGCGTATTCGTCGAAATCACCGGCGACGATTCCGTGAGTCCGTAGCCCTGATACACAGGCACACCCACGGCCCACAGAAATTCCGCCAGTTCCTTCGCCAGTGGGGCTCCGCCGGAATAAAAAATTCGCAAGCGCCCGCCCACGCCAGTGCGAATCTTCGCGTATACGATTTGATTTGCGAGCGCCCACTTCCATTTCAAAGCCGCCGACGCAGGCTGCTGGTAGGCCTTCCACGGCACAGCTTCGGCCGCCACGCGTAGCGCCCACTCGAAAATACTGCGCTTCACGCCATGTTCCTGGCGGGCTTTCTCGACGATGCTGGCGTAGGTTTTCTCAAAAACGCGCGGCACCGCTGCCGCAATCGTCGGGCGGACTTCCAGGAAGGCCTTCGGCAGATCTTCGATCTTGCCCAAATAGGCGATGCTTACGCCGTGAAACAGCGCCGCGTAATCGAAAATCCGCTCGTAGACATGGGAGAGCGGCAGGAAGGACAGCTCCACGTCATCCGGCAGGTATTCGATTGCGGCCACCGCGTCGATGCAATTCGAGGTGAGATTCGCATGTGACAGCATCACGCCTTTCGGCTCGCCGGTGGTCCCCGAGGTGTAAATCAGCGTCGCGAGTTGCGCCGAGTTCACTTGCGCCGCGCGCCTTCGATACTCTGCCGCGTCCGCATCGTTTGCACTCGCGATCAGCACTCCATAATCAAGAAATTGTTCCCGTAATTCTTCCGGCGCATTCACGGCGATGATCTTTTCGAGCATCGGCAGTTTCGCGCGGCACGCCGCGAGCTTTCGCGACTGCTCCACGCCGGACACCAGAGCGACCTTCACTCCTGCGTCATTCCAGATGTAGGTCAGCCGGTCCGGGGACTCGTTGTAATAGATCGGCACGTCCACGGCGCCCAGTCCGAGCGCCGCGAAATCGGCCACGTGCCACTCCGGGGAATTCGGCGCAAAAATCCCGACACGGTCGCCCGTCTTCACGCCCAGAGCCGCCAGCGCCTTTGCCAGCCCGGCGACGCGCTTGAGCACCTCGGCCGACGAGTACGCTTTCCACCCCTCCGCCGCGCGATAGATCTGCGCGCGCGGATTTGCATGCTGATCAATCGCTTCGAGGAAACAATTTGTCAGACTGGGATACCGCGCCGAGAGATCCATCGTCCGTTTCGCAACTTTAACGCAGCAGCGCTTCGCTGCGCAACCTCGTGAAATCTTGTTCCGGCCTGAGTTTCGCCGCCTCGGCCACTAGTCAGGTGCTTCTCGCCGCGTTAATATGGCTCTTCCTAGGAGGCCCGATGTCCAAGCTTGCTGTGGAAAACCATGTGGGATACCAGCCGCAGCGCGCGCCGCGCGGCACGCAAATCTCCTGCAAGAGCTGGCAGCAGGAAGCCGCGCTGCGCATGTTGATGAACAATCTAGACCCTGAAGTCGGGGAGCGGCCCGAAGATCTGGTGGTCTACGGCGGACGCGGCAAAGCGGCGCGAAACTGGGAATGTTTTCACGCCATCGTCGATTCGTTGCGCAATCTGGAGAACGACGAAACGCTTCTCATTCAGTCCGGCAAGCCGGTCGGGATTTTTCGCACGCACTCCTACGCGCCGCGCGTACTCATTGCTAATGCGAATCTGGTAGGAAACTGGGACGATTGGAAAAACTTCAACGAGCTCGAGCGCGCGGGACTGACCATGTATGGCCAGATGACTGCGGGAAGCTGGATTTACATCGGCACGCAGGGAATCCTGCAGGGCACCTACGAAACTTTCGCGGCCGCCGCGCGCAAACATTTCGGCCCCGCTGCCGACCTTTCCGGCAAACTCGTCGTCAGCGGCGGCATGGGCGGAATGGGCGGCGCGCAGCCTCTTGCCGCCACGCTGAATGGCGCCGCGTTCCTGGGCATCGAAGTCGATCCCGAACGCATCAAGCGCCGCGTCAAGACCGGCTATTGCGACGTGATGGTGAACGACCTCGACGAAGCGCTGCGCATCCTGAAAAATGCCGTGCGCAAGCGGGAGCCCGCGTCCGTTGGCCTCATCGGCAATTGCGCCGACGTAATTCCCGAGCTTGCGCGACGCGGCGTTGTTCCCGACCTGCTCACCGACCAGACCAGCGCGCACGATCCCATCGGCGGCTACATTCCGCAGGGCCTTTCGCTCGAAGAAGCCAAGGAGCTGCGCGAACGCGATCCCGAGGCATATCGCAAACGCTCCATGCAGTCCATGGCGACGCACGTCGAAGGGATGCTGGCATTGCAAAAAATGGGCGCGGTGACGTTTGATTACGGCAACAACATCCGCACTTTCGCGTTCCAGCAAGGCGTGAAAAATGCTTATGACTTTCCCGGATTCGTTCCCGCGTATATTCGCCCGCTCTTCTGCGAAGGCCGCGGGCCGTTCCGCTGGGCCGCTCTTTCGGGCGAGCCGTCGGACATTCACCGCACCGATCAGCTTGTCCTTGACATGTTTCCGCAAAACGAATCGCTCTGCCGCTGGATCAAGCTGGCGCAAAAGCGCGTCCATTTTCAGGGATTGCCCGCGCGCATCTGCTGGCTGGGCTATGGCGAACGCGACAAATTCGGCCTCGCGCTCAACGACTTGGTGGCTCGCGGCGAATTGAAAGCGCCCATCGTCATCGGCCGCGACCATCTCGACTGCGGCTCGGTCGCTTCACCTTTCCGTGAGACGGAAAGCATGCGCGACGGCTCAGACGCGATCGCCGACTGGCCCATGCTCAACGCCATGCTCAACACCGCGAGCGGCGCGAGCTGGGTTTCCGTTCACGACGGCGGCGGCGTGGGCATCGGCTATGCCGTCCACGCAGGCCAAGTGACCGTCGCCGATGGCACAAAGGAAATGGCTTCGCGCATCGAGCGCGTGCTTACCAACGATCCCGGCATCGGCGTCGCGCGCCA
>JASHQB010000032.1 GCA_030037775.1 Candidatus Acidiferrales bacterium | reverse complement strand
TCGGCCGCTTCGTCGATGCAGCCCGAGTATCCAGCCAGTAATCCATTGAGCAGCTCCGGCTTGTGGACCTGTGGCGTGGTGAGCTTCAATTCGTACTCGACTTTTTTCAGCCGATCGTCGGCGAACTCGAGGAACAGCTTGATGCGGTCGTTGGGATCCTGGGCCTCACGGATCTTGTCGGCTTCGCCGGGAGAGAGGAAATCCGGCTGCTCCTGCGCCCGCGCGAGGGTCACAAACATTGCCGCGAGCGACGAGCCCAAAGCAAGCAGACCTACCGCAATAAGTGTTTTCCTCTTCACGGCTGGCTCCTAAGGATCGGCGGCCTTCTTACGCTGCTTGTTCGCCGGCAGATTTGGAAAAAGCTCCAGAATCAGCTTCTGATTCAGCGCATCCAGCGCCTTCTCCAGGTCCTCGAACGGCTGACGCCGGTCGAATTCCACTCGGGTCATCAATTCCCGCAACTCCCGCTCCCGTTCGCGGACCGAGATCTGCAGTTGCCGGAAACCATTGGAATGTTTCTCAGCATCCACGCCAGTCTTGAGCAGCGCTTCGTGCTCAGCAACAGCCTGGTGGTTGTAATCGCTGAGGAACTGCAGAGCCGCGTCGGTTTTTCCGTCATCGATGGCTTGGCGCGCCGCCACGTATTCTTCATGGCCAAGCTTCCCAAGCGCTTTGGCGCCATCCACCGCGTTGTCGGCGTGTTCGTATTTGTATTTGTCGTGCGCAAGGTCATTTTGCACTTTCCAAGTTTGCGCCGGTGCAGGCGGCACCAGCCCGAGGATGCACAGGGTTGCAAACAGCGCCGCGCGCATGTCAGCGCCCTTTCCGTTTCAGCGCCGCCTGCAGGAATCGCACGCGCTCGGTAGCCTCGAAATACTGATTGCTGTTGTTGTCCGTATTCATGGCCAGAAATTTCTGGTAGCCGTCGAGCGCCTGTTCCGGCTGGTTCATGTGGTCGTAACAGGAAGCGCGGACAAACCACGCGCCGGCGTTCGGCGGCTCGCGCCGGGCAAGCGCATCCAGGGCGGCCAACGCCGCCGCGAAATTCTTTTGCAGGTATTCCGCGCTCACCAGATCGCGCAGCGTGTCCGTCGAATTCGGATCGAGGCGCAGCGCTTCGTTCAATTCGTGCGCGGCGCCGGAATAGTTCTTGGTCTCAAGCAGCGCGTGTCCGAGCCTTGCATGGATCGACGCGTCCTCGGGCGCCGTGGCCTCCGCTTTTTGCAGAACGGCCACGGCCTTGGCGAAATCGCTCTTCCTATAATAAATCATGGAGCGCAATTCCAGCGCTTCCACCGTTTCTGGCCCGCTCTGCGCCGCGCGGTCCAGCGACGCCAGGGCCTCGTCATTTTTGTCCAGCTCAACGAGCGCGGACGCCTGCATCACGCGGGCCTTGGCGTCATTCGGGTTTTCGTTTAGGTAAGCGGTCAGTGCGTCCGTCGCGTCGGCGGTTTTCTTTTGCTGCAGCAAACTCTGCGCCAGGCCCAGTTCCGCTTCCTGGCTGCCAGGTTTCAGTTTCAGCAGTTCGCGGAACGCCGCTTCCGCGTCGGCGGCCTTTCCTTCCGCAAGAAAGGTGCGGCCGAGGGCGGCCTGCGCATCGGCGTCGTTTGGATCGAGTTTCACCGCGACGGTGTATTCCTTCTCCGCCGCCGCTGCGTTTCCGCTGCGCCCCTCCGCGATGCCCAGCACGTAGTGCGCGCGCTCGAACGCATAATTCAGCTCGATAGCCTTCTGCAGCGGCGCAATCGCGCCTTTGGGATCACCGGGGAGCAGGCTGATCCCCAGATTGAGCTGCGCCTGGATCATTTTCGGATCCAGGTCCACCGCTTTGCGATATTCGGCGATGGCTTTATCGCTTTCCTGCTGCGCGGTATAGACGTAGCCCAGATCGAAATGCGCCGCGGCATCATTGGGCCGTTGCGCCAGATATTCTTGGTAGTCCGCCTGCGCGGCGGCGTAATTGTTGCCGTCCGCTTCTGCTTTGGCCTTCACCAGCAAATCGTGAAGCGCCTGCTCTTGCGCCGGCACAACTCGCACCGGCGTTCGCGATTCAGCCTGGCCCAGAGCGAAGCGGGGCGCGGAAACGAGGACCGCCAAAACGCACATCGCGCCCGCTCCGCTGGTGACTCTCATGGGATGTGACTGCGGTGATTGGAATGATTTGGCCCGTTGTTGCCGTTGCGGCCGGCGTGATTCAGCGCCTGCGCCAGGAATTTGCCGGTATACGATTGGCTGTTTCGCGCCACCTGTTCCGGAGTTCCGCAGGCGATCAATTGTCCGCCGCGTTCGCCGCCCTCGGGACCCAGGTCGATCACCCAGTCGGCCGATTTGATGATGTCCAGATTGTGCTCGATGATCAGCACCGACGCGCCGCCTTCCAGCAGTTTTCGAAACGCCGCGAGCAGTTTCGCGATGTCGTCGAAATGCAGTCCTGTCGTGGGCTCATCGAAAATATACAACACACCCGTGTTCTCTTGCCGCGTGAGATGCGCGGCGAGTTTCAAGCGTTGTGCCTCGCCTCCGGAAAGTGTCGAGGCCGACTGGCCCAGCCGCAAATAGCCAAGTCCGACTTCGGCCAGCACCTTCAGCTTCGAGGTCACCTTCGGCGAGCCGGCAAAAAACGCCAGGGCCTCGTGCACGGTCATCTGCAGCACGTCGTGCACATTTTTCCCGTGATAGCGCACATCGAGAATGCCCGTTTTGTAGCGCGTCCCTTTGCACTCCTCGCAGACCAGCTCCACGTCGGCGAGGAAGCGCATTTCCACCGTCACCGTGCCGTCGCCCTGGCACGCTTCGCAGCGGCCGCCCGGAATATTGAATGAGAAATGCCCGGCGCTGTAGCCGCGTTTTTTGGCATCGGGAGTGGAGGCAAAAAGTTCGCGAATCGCGTCGAACGCTTTCAGATACGTCGCGGGATTCGACCGCGGGGTCCTGCCGATGGGCGATTGGTCCACAAGCTCCACCGCCGTCAACGCCGCATCGCCTTCGATGTTCTCGCACGCATCGCGCCAGTTCCCGCCGTTGCGTTTCGCCTGCAGGGTCTTGTAGAGCACTTCGTAGACCAGCGTCGATTTTCCCGAGCCGGAAACGCCGGTGATCGCCACGATCATGTTCAGCGGAATCATCAGGTCGATTTCTTTCAGGTTGTGGCTCCGCGCTTTCAAAACCCTAAGGAATTTCCCGTGCGGCTTGCGTCGCGCAGAGGGAACCGGGATGCGCAGCTCGCCGCTCAGGTAGCGCGCCGTCAGCGAATGCGTATCAGTCTCAAGGTCCCTTTGCGTGCCGGCAAACATGATCTTGCCGCCATGCTCTCCCGCGCCCGGCCCCAAATCCATCACGTAATCCGCCGCGCGAATCGTCTCCGCATCGTGCTCTACCACGAGCAGCGTATTGCCCAGCTCACGCAAGCTTTTCAGAATGGCAATCAGCCGGTGCGTGTCGCGCGGATGAAGTCCGATCGACGGCTCGTCAAGCACATAGAGCGCACCAGTAAGATGCGAGCCAAGTGACGTGGCCAGCTGAATACGCTGCGATTCGCCGCCGGAGAGCGTCGACGTCAAGCGGTCGAGCGTCAGGTAATCGAGGCCCACTTCATCCAAGAATCGCAGCCGCTGCTGAACTTCTTCCAGCACTTTTCCGGCTATCACCGCCTCGCCCGCGCCCAGTTCCAGCGACGAGAAAAAGTTCCGCGCTTCGGCCACGGTCATCTCGCACGCCTCGGTGATCGATTTTCCCGCCACGCGCACGGCGCGCGCTTCTTGCCGCAACCGCGTGCCGCGGCAGTCCGGGCACGTCGCATAGCCGCGATAGCGGCTCAGGAAAACGCGCACGTGCAGTTTGTATTTTTTCCGCTCCAGCCAAGCGAAAAATCCCTTCACGCCCGCGAAGTCTTCCTTGAAATCTCCTTCGATGATTTTTTCTCGTTGCGCCTCGGTCAACTGCCGAAACGGAACATCGACCGGAATCCCTTTTTTCTTCGCGTACTGCTTCATCTCGTGAAGCTCTTGCCGGTAGCGCGGCTTTGTCCATGGTTCGATGGCGCCGTCCGCGAGGCTCAGGCTCTTGTCCGGAATCACACGGTCGATATCGAAATCGATCGTGTTGCCGAAGCCCTGGCAGCGCGGGCACGCTCCATAAGGGTTGTTGAACGAAAAAAGCCGAGGCTCCGGCTCCTGATAGGTGATTCCGCATTTCTTGCATTCGAAGCGTTCACTGAAAATCATGCGCTCCGGCGCGCCACCCGCCTGCTCCGGGACGAATTCCAGAATCGCTTCGCCTCGCCCCTCGCGATAACTGATCTCAATCGAATCCATCAACCGCGAACGAATCTCCGGCCCCAGTGCCAAGCGGTCCACCACTACGTACACGGGCTTGACGAAATCCACGTCCAACAGCGTTTCCGGGGAAGAGAACTCGTACACCTGGCCCGCTTGGTACACGCGATTGAATCCGCGCTTTTGCAAATTCGCCAGCGTTTGCTTCACCGCGTCCGCCGCGGGCGCTGTTTTCTTGGAACGCGCTTTCGTGCTGGGAACTTCCGCCTGCAGCTCCAGCTTGTACAGCACGTAAAACCGCCGCCCTGCGGGCAACTGCAGCACGCGCTCGGCGATTTCATCCAGCGTGTCTTTCTTCACTTCCTCGCCGCACACCACGCAGAATGTGTGCCCCACGCGCGCGAACAGCAGCCGCAGGTAATCGTAAATTTCCGTTGCCGTCGCCACCGTCGAGCGTGGATTGCGCGTGGAATTCTTCTGCCGGATCGCAATCGCGGGAGCGATGCCGGTCATCTCGTCCACGTCCGGCTTTTCGATCCGCTCCAGAAACTGCCGCGCGTACGCCGAAAGCGATTCGATGTAGCGCCGCTGTCCTTCGGCATAAATCGTGTCGAACGCCAGGCTCGATTTTCCCGACCCTGATACGCCCGTCACCACGGTGATGGCATTGTGCGGAATTTCGAAGTCGATGTTCTTCAAATTGTGGACGCGCGCCCCGCGTACGCGTATCGCATCTTGCGCCGTCGCGCTCGCTTCCCGTGCAGCAACGCCATTCCTCGCATCCGCAGCGGTCTTGATTTGCGCGCGGCGCGCCGAGTTTTCATCCTTCGTTTCTTGGGAGCGCAAGCCCGACCCAGCTTGCTCTGTGGGTTTCGTCGCCATATACCTAAACCAAAAATTATACGTCTTCGCGCAAGCCCGCCGCAAATCCGCTCTTCTTGACGCGCGTTTTACCGAATTTTCACCGCCGGTTAACCTCTGCTCCGGTGCGATGTGAGATTTCTGCCACCCTCAGGGAGAACGCAAACATGAAAAAAATCCTGGTGTCAGCAGCGCTGATTCTGTCGGTAGGATTCGGATGGGCAGTTAGCGGGCTTGTATCGAGATTGGCTTCCGCCGACGATTATGGTCAGTTCGAATTCGTGGCCGGCACTCTGGTGCTGAGCCGCAGCATCTACGTAGGCAATGCGAATACCGTCACCGTCGGGCAGACCTTGCCGCCGGGCTGCGTGCCGGAAACCATCACGCTGCCGCTTCTGGCTGGAGGCACGACCACAGTAACCGTTCCGGCGGACAATTCCTCGGGCTGCACCGCGGCAATCGCCGATGGCACTTATCCTGATGTCTTTAATAACGCTACCACCGACGGCAGTTTTGGCGTCACTTCGCCCATTTTTCTCGACAACATTACGACGGACGGCCAAGTGCTGGGGACGCTCCCGATCCCAAGCGATCAGATTGTTACCAGCTTCAGTTCCAAATCCGAGCTGGCTCTGAACCGCTCCACGGATGGCCATTCGCTTACCTTCATGGGATATGTCGGCGCTCCGGGCTTCCTCACGGCGCCAAATCAGCTCGACGTGTCTGCTTCCAATACTCCTGGCGTCATCGACCCTAGCAATCCATCGGTTGCCCAGTACTATCGCTCCGTCGCGGAAGTGGACGCGCATGGGCGGTTGCGAGTCACCGACGGCAACGCGTACAGCGGCGACAATGGCCGCGGGGCGATTAAAGGCGACTGGTTCTATTACATGGTCGGCAACGACAATAACGGGAATCTCTCCAAGAAGCAGCTCAGCACAACCCAGGTCGGCGTCAACCTGGTTAATTCTACGGGCTCCGAGCTTCTCATACCGGGCCAGACGCCGCCGCTGCCGCCGGACATCAACAAGATCGGCGATTTCGAAGTCACTCAAGTTGGTTACGCAGCGGCCGACAAGCCGGGCAAGGACAATAACTTCCGTGGCCTCACCATCTTCAACAACACGCTGTACGTTAGCAAGGGCAGCGGCGGCAATGGCATCAACACCGTCTACCAGGTGGGCAAGGCGGGCACTCTGCCGACTCCCTCGAACGCTCCAGGCGGCAGCCTCCTGAACGAGCCAATCACCATCCTGCCGGGATTTCCCACGACGGAAGCCAGCGGAGACGCTCTAAACGGCACATCGAACAATCCGATCATCTATCCCTTCGGCATATGGTTCGCCAACGCCAACACGCTGTACGTTTGCAACGAGGGCGACGGCAATCTCGTTTCCCCGCCCGTAAACGGCAACGTTGCCGACGCCGATGCCCAAGCCACCGCCGGCCTGGAGAAATGGAGCCTGGTCAGCGGCACCTGGCAACTGGACTACACCCTGCAGAATGGCCTGAACATCGGCGTTCCTTATAGCGTCCCTAATCTCCCCGCAGCGCTCGATCCCGCGACGGACGGCTGCCGCAACATCACCGGGCAGGTCAATCACGACGGAACGGTCACGGTTTACGCCATAACCTCAACCGTTAGCGCCAGCGGAGACCCCGGCTCTGATGCGAACAAACTAGTGAAGGTCACCGACGTTCTCAGCGCAACCACTCTGCCCTCCGTCGGCGGTGGCTACGGCAATTCGCTCGAGCGCTTCGTGACCATTCGTTCCGCCGGCTTCGGTGAAGTCTTGCGGGGGATCGCTTTTGCTCCCGAAGACGACTATTTCGATCACGGCGGCTATGACGGCCACCGGTAGTTAACTCCGTCGCATCCCCTCACATACCTGGCGAGGCCGGAGCTAATCCTCCGGCCTTAGCCCTTTCAGTGGCGCATGACCAGTCGGCGATGGCAGCTCGTGTGTTACATTTCCCTCCGTTGAGGAACCGCGAAAATTCCAGGCAACCCGCCATTCTCGCGCGTCATCTGGGTCGTCCTCGATAGCGTCGGCGTCGGCGAACTTCCCGACGCCGCTGATTATGGTGACGTGGGACGGGACACGCTCGGCCACATCGCGCGCTCGCGCCCTCTGCGTTTGCCAAATCTCGTTCGCCTCGGCCTCGCCAACATCAAGCCTCTCGCGCATCTCGACCCGCCCGCTCATCCCACTGGCGCGTTCGGGAAGGGAATTACGGTCTCGCCCGGCAAGGACACAACCACCGGCCACTGGGAAATGGCTGGCATTTGGCTCGACCAGGCTTTTCCTGTTTACAAGAACGGTTTCCCGCGCGACCTGATCGAAAGATTCGAGCGCGCCATCGGCCGTAAAACCCTCGGTAACAAACCTGCCTCCGGGACGGAAATCATTAAAGAACTCGGCGAAGAGAATCAGCGCACCGGCTTTCCCATCGTCTACACTTCCGGCGACAGCGTTTTTCAGATCGCCGCGCACGAGGACACTATTCCTGTCGCTGAGCTTTACAAAATGTGCGAAATCGCACGGAAACTTCTCGACGGCCCAAATCGCGTCGGCCGCGTCATTGCCCGGCCGTTCACCGGCACGCCCGGAAATTATCGCCGCACCGAGCGCCGCCATGATTACGCCGTCGAGCCGCCGCGCCCCATGCTTCTCGACGTTCTCGCCGACGCCAAAGTCCCCGTCTTCGGTGTCGGCAAAATTCACGACATCTACAATGGCCGCGGCGTTGCCGATTACGTCACCACAAAAAACAACGCCGACGGCATGGCCAAGCTCACCGAATCGCTCGCGCGCCAGGAAAAGGGCCTCATCTTCGCCAATCTCGTCGACTTCGACATGCTGTTCGGCCATCGCAAAGACGTCGAGGGCTTCGCGCGCTCGCTGGAGGAATTCGATGCGCTCCTCGGGCCGTTTCTTGCCTCTCTACAAAATTCCGATTTGCTGCTCGTCACCGCCGACCACGGCTGCGACCCCGATCCTGTCAATCCCACCACAGATCATTCGCGCGAATACGTCCCCATCCTTTGCTATTCACCGCGCATGCAAGCTGGCCACGGCGCCGGAGCGAATCTCGGCATTCGCGCTACGCTCGCCGACATGGGCCAAACCGTCGCCGAAAATTTCTCCGTCGCGAAACTCCTCCACGGCACAAGCTTTCTGCCGCAATTGATGTAGCTCTCGATTGCCCTTGACGCCTAGCTGTTCTAGGCGTATATGTCGAACTCCTAGGGGTGAATCAATGCCTGAAGACAAATCCGAGTTTCTCAAGGGCACGCTCGACATGCTCATCCTCAAAATCGTCGCGCTCGGCCCCATTCACGGCTATGCCATTTCGCAGCGCATCCAGCAAATCTCACGCGACTTTTTCCAGGTGCAGCAAGGCTCGCTCTATCCCGCGCTACACCGCCTGGAAAATCGCGGCCTGCTCGGCGCCGAGTGGCGCGCCACGGAAACCGGCCGGGAAGCGAAGTTTTACTCACTCACGAAAAAGGGCCGCAAGCAACTCGACGCGGAAATGGCCAGCTGGGAACGCATCTCCGACGCCGTCGCGCTCATCCTGCGCACCGCGGAATAGGAGGCGATGATGACTTGGCTCAGGCGTTTATTCCGCAAATCGAAACAAGATGCCCAGCTCGACTCCGAGTTGCGCTTTCACATCGAGCAGCAAACTGCTGACAACATCGCGGCCGGCATGCCTGCCGACGAAGCGCGCCGCCGCGCCCT
>JASHQB010000031.1 GCA_030037775.1 Candidatus Acidiferrales bacterium | reverse complement strand
GACCGGAATTTTCCGGATACCGATCCGTCAAACTTGGGGAGATTCCCGGTGATGCGCGACACATCGATTGAAGAATTTTCGAGCCTCATCTGCGGGGCAAGGTTAGTGCGTCATCAAAGGAAAGCCGCGATTCTGGGATTCGCGAAGCGCGCCCTTGGCAACACTTTTTACGACAAACTGCGTTCCGTGTTTCTTGGCAGAACTTGAGCAGTGCAGCGGTCATCTTCGCGGTTGGTCCCGCGTTTCAAAGCTCGCCCGAATCGGCGCGCCTGCTTCGCTTCGATAGCAATCTACTTTGTCCGAGGCCAAAACGGGGTGGCACTAGCTTGGGAGGATAATCCGCCTGCAGCGATTGTTGTTCTCCCTTAGGGGTATGGCTGGCGTCTTGATCCTTTAAGCTACTATCATGAGTCGACCTAGCCCGACGGGAATCTCACACCCCGGGATCGAGGTGACGAGCACAATGCGGGTCATGCACAGCCGGGCCTGGATCGCTATCTCATGCGCGTTCCTAGCCCTCGTTTTGATTGTTCTGGCAATCTTACAGTGGGGCGGCTACCTATTGGTTAGCACGGACACAGTGCCGCCGCGCGCCGACGGGGCGATTGTCTTACAGGGTTCACCGGTCAGCGAAGATGCGCGGATCGCCGGGGCAGTTCGTCTCTTACAGCATAATGTCGTCGACAGGATCCTCTTGAGCATTCCAGAGACGGGTTATTGGGGACAGTCGCTTCCTAGCCTCGTCCGCGCTTATCTCCAAAAGCAGTATGGCGACGAGATTGCCGATCGATTCGAGTTTTGCGAAACAGGTCCTAGCGTGGATTCTACGGAGCAGGAAGCGCAAGCCGTTATGCCGTGCATTCAAAAACGTCAGTGGCAATCCATTGTAGTTGTAACCTCAAACTTTCACAGCCGCCGCGCCGGCATAATTTGGCGAAGAACTTGGAAGGCGAAATCCAGTATCGTGATTGGCGTTGACGGAGTCGCGGATCCTTCCTTTAGCCCCGATGGCTGGTGGCGCCATCGAATGTACGCGAAGACCTGGTTTTTTGAGTCCATCAAGCTGGCGTGGAACTCGGTCTTTCGGTAAAGCTCCTCATTCTTGTTTGACCGGACGCTTCCACTTTCATCACGTGACACCCAGCCAATGCTGCGCGAAGCAAGGCCAAACAGACGGTTTAGTAGATTCTTGCTACGAAATGCCTTGTGCCCTTTGCAGTCAGCGCTCTATCCGATTGAACTACGGGCACGTCATCCACAAGTTCCCTCGAAACAAGCACAGCAGCAACGTCATGTATAACTCGGGAGAGGTTATGGAGCAGAGGGTGCGGTGTATACTGGACGCCCACTGAGGGGACGGGGGATGAACGGATGGACGAATTCATTCGCAGCCTCTACAGCGCCGGAAAAGTTACAGGGCGCAGCGGGAAGACTTATGCGCTACACTCCGCAATCGACGAAAAGGAAAGCGACTTTCTCTTCCATCTCATAAAGAAAGATCCCAAGATCAAAAAGACCCTTGAGGTTGGCTGTGCGTTCGGACTATCGTCACTTTCGATTTGCTTAGCGACGAAGGGGCGGGCCGGAGCCTCACATACGATTGTCGACCCTTTCCAAAACACAGAATGGGATGGAGTCGGCACGAAGCATCTCGAAGACGCCGGGATTGACTTCTTCAAGTTAATTGAGGTCAGGTCCGAGTTTGCTTTGCCGCAGATCTTGCACGAGGGTGAGGCGCAATTCGATCTCATTTTCGTAGACGGATGGCATACGTTCGACCATACATTGTTGGATTGTTTCTACGCGACGCGGCTGCTTCGCGTTTGGGGCTTCCTGGCGATCGACGATGTCAATTGGCGATCCGTAGGGCGGGCGGTCTCATTTGTCAGCAACTATCCATGCTACGAGCAGTGCGGCGCAGTCATGGAGAGCTCAGCGAAGTCATGGCGGCGCAAGCTCGCGAGAATCCTTGCGACCCCTGTTCCTCGCAGGGTTTGGGCGGAAGCACTGAATCCAGGCTGGTACCACAGGGTATTTGATCAATGCGTGCCGCAAATGGTCGCATTCAAAAAGGTCGCAGAAGATAGGCGCAATTTCGATTGGCATAGCGACAGATTCTAATAAGCTCGCTGATTTTCCGCGAAGCGAAACCAAGAGGGATGTTCAGCTCTTGGCCCGAAGATTCGCCGTACGGTTTGTAGACAGACGCACCTCAGGATTATCATCGGAATCGAAAGCCTCGTTAGCTCGCCTTCAAATTCGAGGTTCGAGCGGCCCGAACCGGAATGCGCAGTCGTATCGGTCGGGGAACTTTGTCATGGACGGTAGTTTTTACCCTTTTTGCGCAATTAGTTGCATATATCCAGCCTGTCGGCAGCCGGGCCAGGCGCTTTGTTTTGTGCAGTGGCAACTTGTTGATATAAATTGCTTTAAAGTGGTATTTTCATCACGGCTTCTAGCACTAGGCAATGTGCTTGCACATAGGAATCCCTCTGTCGAAACCCCTTGAGTGGAGTTGGGGGTTTGAAGAAGAGGCAAGGCCATAGCAATGCATCAAATTTTGCTCATTGCCATCATCGGTCTAGCGGTCGGAATCATGGTGGGCCTGACCGGCATTGGAGGCGGCGCTCTCCTCGTGCCGATCCTCGTGGTCGCGGTTCGAATCTCGCCGATGGTCGCGGTCGGAACCGGGACTCTCTTCGTCACCGCGACAAAGATCGGCGCTGCATGGCAATACCATCGTAGGGACCTCGTCGAAATGCCACTCGTCTGGCGGTTGGCGCTAGGTAGCGTGCCTGGGGCGTTGCTCGGTGTGGGCACGCTCGCGCTCCTTCGAGCTCATATGGGTAACGACGTGAACGGATTCCTCAAGATTATGATCGGCGTCCTGCTTATTGCCACGCCCTCCATTGCGATCTTGAAGAATTACCTGGAAAAGATCGGCAAGAAATCGTTCCGAGACCGCCTTCCAACTTACATTACCGCGAGAAATGGCGCGGTCATGGTCGGCTTGGTCGGTGGGTTTCTGGTCGGGATGACATCGATGGGTTCGGGCAGTATCATCATGACGTTGCTGCTTCTGTTCTACTCACGACCGGCCGTACGCCTCATTGGTACGGACATCGCTCATGCCGTGATTCTGGGAGCGGTCGCTGGTGCTGGCCATCTTGCTTTAGGAACCGTCGATTTTCGGCTGCTTGCAGCGCTTCTTTTGGGTTCAATCCCCGGGGCTTGGCTGGCCGCTAAAATTGCCCCCTCCGTGGGAACGGTATGGCTGCGAAGGATTCTATTTTCGGCCTTAGTCGTGGCTGGCGTTTCTATGTTCTAGACTGTCCTTTTACGTAGGCGTTTTCCGATCAGCTGAGGGATCCAGATTCTGTTGGTCACTCTCTATTCGGCGTCATAAGCGCGGTGATCCAAGCATGTCTGGGAACGAAGTATCACACGGAAGTGAAAAGTATTGCACTATATTGCAATTTTGATTCGCTCGATGGTAACCGCGATGCCATTGTCCGTAAGCAATTGTAAATAATGACATTACATTCGTCTTCATCCTTGCTTCTGGCTCCGGATTAGGCAATCATCTTGCATGAATGGTAGCATCAAACCAGCGAAGCGGTAAACGTTTGCGGCTCGGAGAGGCGACAAAACACAATGGACCGTTCGGCGGCGACCAGTATAGCGGCACCTAGAACAGTTGAGCAGCCTGTTCAATGGAACGTTTGGGCCGGCGTCCTTATCGTCTTGACGGTGCTCTTATACGGGCCGATTCTCGGGCACTTGGTCCAGAATTGGTGGCAGAACCCCGACTACAGTCAAGGGTTTCTGGTGCCGGTCTTTGCCGGGTATGTTCTGTGGAGGGAGCGAGATCGTCTGGCTCAGATTTCGCTTCGACCGTCCAACTTTGGGCTCGTCGTAATGCTAGGCGCAATCATGCTCTTGCTTTTGGGGTCTTTAGGATCGGAGCTTTTTACCAGTCGCTTCTCGCTTCTGGTTCTCATAGCTGGAATCGTCTTGTTTTTGGCTGGCTGGAAAATGCTGAAGGGGGTCTCCTTCGCGCTGGCCTTCCTGATCTTGATGATCCCGATTCCCGTAATCATCTACAATCAAATTACCTTCCCGCTCCAGTTATTTGCGTCTCGATTCGCCACGTTTTGGCTGCAGCTGGCTAACGTCCCAGTTTTGCGTGAGGGAAACATCATCATTCTACCCAACTACCAGCTTGAGGTGGTTGAGGCGTGCAGCGGGATCCGATCGCTCATGACTCTGATAACCTTGGCGATCGCCTACAGCTATCTCGTCGAGAGCCGCCGCTGGGTTCGCTGGGTGTTGGTTCTGCTGATGGTGCCCATTGCGATTGTCAGCAACTCCCTACGTATTTTTGGCGCGGGCATTTTAACCTATCATTTTGGGCCGAGCATGGCCCAAGGTTTTTTCCACGAGTTTTCAGGATGGGTGATTTTTGTAGCCGCGATGCTGTTGATGTTCGCCTGTCACTGGGTCCTGCGTAGAATCGGCGGCCGAAAGGACACAGCCAATGCGTAGCCGCAGCATGACCCTCCGCCTTTGGATTGTCGTGTTGGTGCTTCTCGGTGGTACGGTCTGTCTCCACGCCATGAGCCACGGAGAGCCGATCGTCGCCCGGCAGCCGTTAGCAAACCTTCCCGAGTCAATCGGATCTTGGATGGGAAACGAAGTGCCGCTTGATCAGCAGACTTTGCAGGTTCTGGCGCTTACCGATTACGCGAACCGTCGCTATCTCAGCCCGACCGCGCCGGAGGTGGACCTCTACGTCGGATACTACGCCAGTCAGAAAACCGGGGACACCATCCATTCTCCCAAGAATTGTCTGCCCGGATCGGGATGGGATCCAATCCGATCAGGGTACGCCACAAT
>JASHQB010000303.1 GCA_030037775.1 Candidatus Acidiferrales bacterium | reverse complement strand
CCGCCATAGAAGCCCGTCTGGGCGTTGGTGAGCTTCAGACGGCGGCCATCGACAGAGGCGTCAGCGTGGAACTGACGAAGCTCAAATGATGAAAGGGCGAACTGGCCAATCGAAAGCGTGCCGTGGCCGCGCAGCCATAGGGGCATGGGTTGCGGCCGAGGCTGAGAGGCCAGGAACGGGAGGAGGCGATCCAAGAGATCTTCGCGACGCTGCGGATTCAGCCAACGATCCATTTCCGCAGCGCTCAATTGGCTGGCCGCCAGAGCGAAGGTCCACTCACCGCTCGAGGCAGCTCTCTGCAGCGAGCCGCGCCAGTCCGCAGCGAAGGCGCTCGCGGAAGCAAGCTGCACTTTGTCGCCCTGCGGCGACAAATCGATCGATGCTTTGACGTAAGTGATGTCGTGATTCAAAAACGGGGCGTGAATTTTGAGTCCGTTCGAAGTAATTGTGCCGGACCGCCTGTTGAGCACAGGCCAGATGCGACCGGTCCATTGCAGATCGCAATCGACGGGGCCACTGAGCAGCCACCCTGGCGGCAAGTTGAAGCCCAACGCGTCCGCGGCATCGAACAGCGAACGAACCTCCGGGGCGCGGCCAGCGAGCTTCCAGAGGGAATGCCACTGTGGGTTGCGAGAGAGAGAGGCTTGCAGGCGGAATGCACCGTTTCCGTCGCCTACGGAAAAAAACAGTGGCTGAAGCTCGACGAAATTGGGTGAGAATGTCAGGGACGCTTTTTCCATGCGCATCTGCACAGCCGTACTTCCACCATCCGCTTCTGCGCCCGCGGACGCGACCTGTCCGGTTTCGATGTGAGGAGGCCAGCCGGCGAGTGTGAGGTCAAGAGATGCCGAGCCGTGAACTTCAAACGGATCGGCGACGTTGCGATGAAAGGCGCGATACCAGGAGAGAGCGTCGGCGAGAACCAGGCTGTCGGAGGCGATTTGAAGATGCTCGTCTTTTATGCTGGCTTGCTCCGGAGTTGGTGCCGGAGCGAAGGTCATCGTCCCAGCGGCGCGGATGCTTGAGCGCGGCATCTCGACAAGGGCTTGCGTCAACGACAAGCGGCCGTCCGCCGGATACCAAGTGGCTTGCGCGTTCAGATTGACGGCAGGGTCGTCCGGCCGGAGCGTCAAGTCCCAACGGTGCAAACGACGAAACTGCGCGGCGGATGAGAAATTCCAGTCGTAGCCGTGAGTTTGCGCTTTGACTTGAAGCGAGAGAAGTCCGCGCATGCCGTAGTCATATCCGCGAAAGAGGCGCAAAACGTCGGAGAGCGACGCCGCGTCCCAATCGAGCTCAAGCGATGCAGGGCGGAGGCGCGAAGACGTGCCCCCTATCACACCGCTCAAGCTCAGTTCGCCGGCCTGCTGGACATCCACGGCGGCGCGGAAGGGCTGCGCGCGCAAGTCGAGGCGCCAACTGCCAGCGGAGGTCTGCCAGACAGTTCCCTCGACACCTACAAACGCAAACGGCAGCTTGTTATCGCCTTCCTTGAAATCGATACGGCCGCTCGAGACCTCGATACGTGAAGGCCGGGCAGAAGCGCGGGAGCCGACAGGAATAAGGGGAGAAATTGCATGAGGGCGGGGCAGCCAGGATTCCAAGTTCCATTCGCCGTCGGGGAGACGGACTAAATTCAAAGAAGGCCGGGTGATGGAAAGCGCGCCGAGCTCGATTTTGCCGCGAAGAAGCGCGGACCAGCGCGGACTCACGGCGACCTGATCGGCGCGCAGAAAATATTCGTGGCCGAAGCGCGGGTCCTCGCCAACGGTAATGTAGTTCGCCTCGATGCGAGGCCCTTCCAGCAGACTGAAGGAATAGCGACTGACTTCTACGGGGCGTCCGAAGGCAGCCTCAAGGCGCAGAGTGAGGGAACGATGGAGCCAGCCGCTTTCCAACAAAATGGAAAGGCCAAAATCGAAAAGGAAAAGCGCGCCGATAACCAACAAGAAGATTCGGATGCGGCGGCGCGAACGCGGAGATCGCCGGGGCGCAGCCGCCTGGGGCCGAACGCCAACATGCCAAGACAAGGATTCGTGATTGGGGACGGCCACGCTCATCAGGTCAGCGTACCTCGTGGAAGATACGATTCCAGCGCGTGCGAAAGGGAATGTCAAGCAAGGTCTTACCGAGATTGGCAAGCTGCTGCAGAATCGAAGAGGCGTCATTCTCCACGGGAGGATTCTTGAGCGACCAGTAAACGAAGAGAGGCTCGCCGACGATGGCGTCGCGCGGCACGAAACCCCAGTAGCGGCTGTCAGAACTGTTGTCGCGATTATCTCCGAGGACGAAATACTCGTCGGGAGGAACGAGGAGGTCGCCGTTCTGGCTATCCTGACGAAGGTTACGCGCCCATTCGGGAGTGATTTCGCCGGAAATGATGAAAGGATCGGCCGGGGGAAAGTCGAACATGTACGGGTCGGCGGTGGAAGGGTTGTGAACGGCGTAAGGCTCTCTGAGCGGCAAGCCGTTGAGGTAAACGTGCTGATCGGCGATGCGGACGCGATCCCCCGGCACGGCGATGACGCGCTTTACGTAGTAGGGATGGTCTTCGTAGGGATACTTGAACACGACGACATCACCGCGGCGGATAGGGCGGTAGGGCAAGAAACGGTCGTACCATTTTCCCGTGCCTCCGTACA
>JASHQB010000302.1 GCA_030037775.1 Candidatus Acidiferrales bacterium | reverse complement strand
CGCTTCGAACGGACTGGTTCAGAATGTCGAGCAGCTTTTCCGTGATGCCGGGAGCCATGTCCTTCGCTTTGTCTCCCAGGCGGGACTGTTGGTCCCCGAGCGCGGATTGCTGATCGCCAAGCTCCGATTGCTGGTCGCCGAGCTTCGACTGCGCGTCGCCGGCCTGCGATTGCAAATCGCCGAGTTTGCTTTGCAGGTCGCCGAGCTCCGATTGCAGGTCGCCCAGTTCCGATTGCGTGCCGCCGTCGGTGCTGAGACGCTTCGCGTCCGCTTCGACTTTCTCGAAATCCGCGCTCATGTCCGGGACGGGCACCTTCACGCCACGCTGCTGGTCGCCGAGGTCACGCTGCTTCTCGCCGAGAGCGTGCTGCTGGTCGCCGAGCGCGGTTTCCCGCTCGAAAATGTCCATCAATGGCGCGAGCACGTCGCGGGCACGCTTCACCGTCCCCGCGTCGGTAATGACGTACTCCTTGCCGTCATGGCGGAAGGAAAGCTTGTCCTGCGTGATGCGCATCGACAGGCCGCGCGGGACGCTTGGGCCTTGGTTCCACGCCCAGCAGGTGCCGTTAATCTCCACGAGAATGCCTATGCCGCTCAGACTTCCGCTGCAGCCGCTGGTGAAGAAGTGCAGGCTGTCGTCGCCGTTGGCGGTGGTGGCCACGGTGATAGTGGCGTTGGCGTATTTGGTATCGCTCTGGCTCTGCGCACGGGCATTCACTGGCGCGAATAGGGCGACGAACAGCGCCGCGGCTACGGCTGCCAGTGGCATCAGATTCCACATCGAAATTTGTTTCATGACGTTACTCCTTCTTTGCCGCGCCGCTGGCAATGGCCTGCTCGAGCAGCGTTCCGAGCTGCTGCGCGGCGCGCACCGCGGCGTCGTGTCCCTGCCGGCTCCAAACGTTCATCTGCTCGCTCATCGCTTTCATCTGTTCGTCCATCGCCTTCATCTGCGAGTCGAGCTGCGCGCTTTGCTGGCTCATCGCCTTCATCTGCTCGTCCATCGCTTTTATCTGCGAGTCCATTTGTGCGGTCTGCTCGCTGAGGCGTGATTCCGCCTCGCTGACGGCGGACTGCGCTTCCGAGATGCGGCTTTGCAATTCGCTGATCTCCGACTGCAGCTCGCTCAACTCCGACTGCGTGCCGCCCTGGACGCTCAGACGCTTGGCGTCGGCTTCCACTTTCTCAAAGTCGGCGGTCAAATCCGGCACGGTGAGTTTCGCCGGGCTGTAGCGCGCAGCGGAGTTACTCTCGCTTTTGCCCAAATCGCTTATCTGGCGGCCGAGGTCGACCTGCCGTTCCATGATGTCGCGAACGGGCGCGAAAAGCGCGCGCGCGCTGCTGACGACCGAAGCGTCGCGGATGGCGTAACTGTTGCCCCCACTGCGAAAGTTAATTGCGTCCGCGGTGATCTTCACATACAGATGCTCCGGAAGATCCGCCGAAGTGCCGAACGACGAGCAACGGTCGCCGACGGCCACAGCCAAAGCATGGCCGGTACTCCCGGCGGTGCAGAAAGAGTCGCTGGAAGTGTACAGCTTGACGGAGTGGTCGCCGGTGACCAGCTGGATGACGTCGCTCGCGCTGTTCGATTGCGCGCGCGCAAGAAATGGCGCGGTGAACGCGGCGAGAAGTATTGCCGCCCCCGCTGCGGCTGCGATTCGCGTCCGGTTTGTGCTTGAACTTGTTTTCATCGCCTTGCTCCCACTCATGCCTTTTTCTTCGGCCCTGTTTTTCCTTGCTCGTCACTTGCCACTCGTCAGTGCCTTTACTCCGGCTTGGCGATGCCGCTGGCGATAGCGTCGTCAAACATGCCGCGCAATTGCAGCGACGCCTTGCGCGCAATTTCGCTTTGCTGCCGGCCCAGCTCGCTTTGCTTGCGGCCAAGTTCGCTCTGCTGCCGCCCCACTTCACTCTGCTGCGCACCGAGTTTGGATTGCTCCACGCCGGCGTCGGATTGGAAGGTGCCTATGCGGCTCTGCAACCGCCCCAGTTCAGATTGCAACCGGCCCAGTTCGTTTTGCGTCGCGCCGTTTTGGCGCAACGTGTCGAGCTCCTGCTGCACGCGCTTGATGTCCGGCGAAATGTCCGGAACTTTTACTTTTACGTTGTCCTGCGCGCCGCTCAGGAAGTCTTGCTGCTTGCTAAGCGCGTCCTGCTGGCGGCTCAACTCATCCTGCTGCTTGGAGAGCGCGTCCTCGGGCGTGAAAAGCGCTTTGGCCTTGGCGATGAACGCCGGGTCGGTGATGACGTAAGATTTTTCGTCGCGCTCGAACCAGATGAGGTCGGTGCCGAGTTTCTTGCGCAGTTCCTTCGCGTGATGGAAATCCTCGTCGTCGCCGGACATTTCCACGTTGTTGCTGTCGCCGCTCCCGGTCATCATGACGTAGCGGCCGCCGCTATAGCTCGAGTACGAACCGTTGATGGTGACGGTATGCGCTTCCTGCTGCGGCGGAGGCGGCGCGCTGGAGGCGTACGACGCCAGCGGCGTGGAAGCCGCATAGCCGGCCATTGGCGCCGCGGTAGCCAGCTCGCCTGAGCCAATTGCAACGCCCCGCGCTCCGGGCACCCGTGCTGCCGTAGCAATCTCGCCCGCGCCGATGGCAGCATCCGGGACTCCGGGCACCCGTGCTGCTGTAGCCACCACGCCTGAGTCAACTTCGGCGCGCGGGGTTGCCGGCGGTGTTGCCGGAACCTGCGAAGGCCTCACAACCCTCGGGCCGGCCAACGCAGGAGGTGCAATTGGCGCCGCGCCCATTTTTGCAGGCGCGCCCACGCCGCCGCGCGGCGCCGCCGGCATGGCAGGCGTCACAACGCTTCCCCTGGGAGCATTCGGCAGCACTGGCGCTGCAGCCGGAGGCGTGCCCATCTTTGCCGGTGCGGCAACTCCTGCTTGCGGCGCAGGCGGCAGTGCCGGCGCGTTTACTCCTCCCTTCACTCCATCCTTCGGCGCCTTCGGCAGCACGGGCGCAACGGGGCCGCCGGGGAGAATCACGTTTTGCGGCGGCACGGACGGCTTGTCTTGGGCGCGCGCAATAAATGGATGCAGCGACGCAGCAAAGAAAACAATCGGCGCGGCCAGCGCAATCACCGCCAGCGCGAAAGATTTTTTCATGGACATGCCGGCGCGCCACGCGAGGATGCGGTCCACGCGGCGCTCCGCGCTGCCCGCCTTCGCGGCTTTGGCCATCGAAACTCCCTGCCACCAAACGCGCCGCTGTGCGGCCGCGAGCTGCGCGAAAAATCCCAGCAGCGTTTCCGCGTAGCGCGCGCGATCCGCGCCGCCCGCGAGCGCCGCTTCGTCGCTGGCCTGCTCGGCCAGGTCCGTCAGTTGCGTATCGAGCCACCAGCCCAGCGGGCTGAACCAGAAAATCGCGCGATGCACCAGGGAAAGCATCTGCACCAGCGCGTCGCGGCGCGCCACGTGCGAAATTTCGTGCGCCAAAATGGCGTCAAGCTGCTCTTCGCTCCACGCGCGCCAGTTCGCCGGCAGCAGAATTACCGCGCGGCGCACGCCCACCGTCGCCGGCACGGCCAGCGCGGCAGACTCCTTCAGTTGTGGCGCCCATGCCAGTCCCGCGACGCAGGCGCGGAAGCGCAGCAGCCGCAGCGCTTCGCGGTCGTCAATATTTTGCGCCGCGCGCGAGAGCCGCGCGCTGAAGCACACGCCGATCAGCAGCCGCGCAAACAGCAGCGCCGCGCCGAGCAGATAAATTCCCAGCACGATCGCGGTCCACGGAATGGCAAAAGCACGCCGTGCAAGCGAAGCGATGGAACCTGCCGCGCTGGACTTCTGCGCAACTGGGGCGACGACCCGCGCAGTCGCCGCATTCAACGAAAAATCGACCGGCGCCCTCACGCCACCATACGCAAACTCCTTTTTCAGTGGCTTGTTCGCCGTTTTGTCCAGCGTTTTGTTCAGCCATTTGAATCCCTTGCCCAGGGCTTTGTCCAACGCGCCGCCCGCGGCCGCGCGCTTTGCACCATGCCGAGGCGCAGCGTAAACGACGAATGCATCCCTCGCCTCTCGCGCCCCCGCCGCACTCGCGTCCATCGTCGTCGCCACGCTATTCACCGCCGCATGCGAGGCCGCCGCATCCTGCGGCACCGCGCGCATCGCGCCGCGCTCGAAGCTCGCCTGCAAACTCTTCACCAGCCGCGGCGCCGGAACGGCTACGCCCACGCGCGGCAAAAACGAACCCAGCAGCGGCATCGCCAGCGCCGCGCACAGCACCGAAGTCCACACGAGCAGCCGCGTCCCCACGCGCTTCACGCGAAACGCCCACAGCGCCGCCGCGGCCACGCCTCCGATCAGCAGCGAACGCACCGCCGGTTGAGCCAGATAAGTCAGAAAGCCGGAATACGCGCGGGCCAAAGTGTCGGCGCTCATGACTTCCCTTCCTTTCCCTTGGCACTCTGCGCCGCGGAAATCATCCGCGTCAGGTGCTCCAGCTGCTTGGGGTCCAGCACTTGGTTGTCGACCAGGCCGATGACCAGCTCTTCGGCCGAGCCGCCGCAAAATCTGTCGATAATATTTTTCACGGCGCGGACCGCGACGTTTTGCCGCGCCTCCGC
>JASHQB010000030.1 GCA_030037775.1 Candidatus Acidiferrales bacterium | reverse complement strand
ACTTCAACCGACAAAACAGGCATGTGAGGGGACACGATTTTCTACCTGGGACAAGTGCCTGAAAGTCAGCATTCACGTTGTTCAAACGGAGACGAAGAAAGCGGTGATTACGCAGAATTCCGCGTTTGCCCTTGCTGCACCTACAGAGCTGTTCAGCCACCCTGCCGTGGCAGCGGGAGCGCAAGGATCGTCTGAGTCGCAAGAAGTCTCGAAGCTGGTCGCCGAGGATGTCATTCTCAACGGACAAAAGGTGAGGCTGCGTTGTGATGACCTGCGATATGCGTGTCACCCACTAAACGCGGGACAATACGAAGCCGTGTTGAGTGGAGCGAAAGTCGAGATTACGAGCTACGGTCAGAGGTGGGACAAACATCAGGAGAAGCTGGTTCAGGTCACGTATCGTGAAGAGTGGAAAATTGTTGGTGCGTGGCAGTAGGGCGCGGTGTGCGAAAAATGATCGCGCGGTTCAACAATCGACCAATTATTAAGCCGCGCGGGCGAACCTCCGCGCGTCGAGGAGAGATGATAGGTCGGCCGCGATTCGATCTGAACCACTTCACTCTTGCGTAAACGTCTTCATGCTAGAATTCATCACGAGGAGAAAGCAATGAGCAGGATGCGTGCGGTTGCAATAGTGCCTTTGTTCTTGGTTTTCAGCGTCCACACGCTCGCTGCGCAGGAAACGATTGTCGCTATTCGCCATGCAGAGAAACCACCGGGAGGTTTGGGGCAACTCACGTGCAAAGGCCTGAACCGTGCGCTAGCTTTGCCGAAGGTATTGAAGACTTTTGGCAAACCCAACGCTATCTACGCGCCTGACCCTGCCGTGCAGGTAACTGACGGCATCAACGGGCGATATTCCTACGTCCGCCCGCTCATTACGATCGAACCTACGGCCATCGCACTCGGGATGCCGGTGAACGCGCAAATCGGTTTCAACGACGTCAAAAAGCTGCAATCGGAACTGACAGCGCCCGCCAACGCGAATGCACTGATCTTCGTGGCGTGGGAACACCGCATGTTGAACGAATTTGCTCGACAGATGCTGCGGAGCTATGGAAGAGAACCATCGGTGATCCCCGATTGGCCGAACAACGACTATGACCGAATCTATGTTTTCGAGATCAAGCAAAATGGCGTGAAGCCTGACCTGACCTTCAAGGTGGAGCACGAGCACCTTAACCGTTCGTTGAGCGACACCTGCGCTACCCCATAACCCTCAATCCGCATGATCGCACTTTCCACTTTCTCAGCGACTCCCACGCGCCGACGGGAATTGACCCGCAAGACAAAATGTTGCTATCTTCTCGGGAAGCATGTCAGATAAGTGCATGATCAACTGCGTCTCGGTCGAAAACCGAATCCTCAGTGCCGTGCAAAAAAGAATTCTGCGTGACGCTGTTCGTGACACCGGCAGGCCGATCTTTGTACACCACGGCGTGAGCCTTTCCGACCAAAAGCATGGATATCTCTTCGTGTTCGAGCAAGGGGAGGTTCGCTGCTTCCACACCACTCTTGCAAAAGCACGCACTATCGTTAAACGCGCGGCTGCCTAAATTGGCGAGCAGAAAGTCTTGCACGGCTTCGCATCTGACCGAGAACTCCGTGCACAGCTCTGCAAATGAGCGACCAGGATGGCGGCTAAGGTGTTTCGGTATCCAACATGACCGGCGCAGCAGTGTCCGCGCCCTCATTCCTTGAATTGTTCAGTTTCGTCCTGACGGGATAGCGGCGCATTTGCGCGGCGTCGTAGGGTCGCAGAATGTCACGAATCGTTGCGAACTCGTTCACGTCTGGGTCGAGCCACACCTCGTAGTTGTCGGGCGTCACAATCACCGGCATGCGGTCATGCATGTCTGCTACAAGAGAATTTGGTGTCGTCGTCAGGATCGTGCAACTCTCGATGACTTGCCTTCGGGACTTTTCCACTCGTCCCACAGACCCGCCAGCGCGACGAACACGTCTCCGTCGCCGACTTCAAAGCAATATGGCTGTTTGAGGCGACCCATTGCGACCCACTCGTAGAATCCATCCGCAGGAATTAGGCACCTTTTGTTCAGGATTGAATCGCGAAAGGCAGGCAGCTTTGTGACGGTTTCGGATCGAGCATTGAGTGTCCGATTGCCAATACTCATGTCCTTGGCAACGTGCCGCGGGGTGAGTCAGCGTGTCTAAAGGTCAGAAGTTCAATTTTAAGGCGAACTGAATTTGCCGGCCGGGATCGAGCGATTGGATCAAGCCGAAAGTTCCCGCACCAGTGCTGCCGCCGGTAGGCCCGGTGGCGATCACTCCGTTGCAGGTCGGGCCGCAGGACGAAGTTGGCGCGCCCCAGATTGGCGTGTTGGTCAGGTTGATGAACTGCGCTTTGAACTGCAGATTGAAGCGCTCGTTGATCGGAAATGCCTTGGTGATGTCGAGGTCGGCGGTCTTGAGCGACGGGCCGCGGAAAGCGCCTGTACCGCAGTTGCCGAATGTGCCGGCCGCCGGCAGGGTGACTGCCGCGGGGTTGAGGAACTGAATGCCGTAAGTTCCCGGGCCGACTTCTTCGAATTGCCCGTTACCATACTGCGAAACGCCGGGCACGCAGTCAGGCCGGTAAGAAAAGAGCGCGCCGCCGCCGGTGCCGGATTGGTCGGCGACCGAGGGGGTAATCGCAAAGCCCGAGTGAATGTCGAAGTCGAGCGCCGCGGACCATCCACCGATGACCTGATTCAAAGCGCCGTTGGCGTCATTGCCCCAACGCTGTCCTTTTCCGAAGGGCAGCGTATAGAGCGCGAAGCCGTTGAGCGCGCTGGCAACGTCGGTGAAGCAGCGGCCGTAGTCGCCGAGCGGATCATAGTCGTTCTGGAAGAAGAACGCGCCGCCGTAGGTTTGCGATTGGCCGATGCCCTCTTCGTCTCCGTACTGGCCGAAATAACCGAAGGAATTGGTCAGGCACTTCGACCAAGTGTAGCCGGCCTGGAGATCGAGTCCGTGGAAGTTGCGCTGCTGGGCGGTGAGCTCCAGGGCGTTGTACGTCTCGATGGCGGAGGAGTCGTTGTAACGAACGTTGGCGCCGGCCGCGACCAACGGCTGCGAATATGGTCCCGGATCGAGCACGCCGTTTACGATTTGCTTCTGGTTCCAGAGGAACAGGTCGGTCATGTGCGTGACTTTGTTGCCGACGTAACCGGCGGAGACCGTGGTGTTGCGGCCAAATTGATGCTGCACGGTTGCGTTCCACTGCTCGTCGACGGCCGGACGGAGATTGGGATTGGTTTCATGCACCGTAGAAGACGCAAGGCAATCGGGGGACAGGGCCATCAACGCCGCCGCTGTACAGGCAGCGGCGGGAAACGCGGAATAGCCCTGATCAAGAGTCGTCAGCGGCAGGGGCAAACCGGTATTCTCTTCCTCGCGGGTAACCACGTAGGGCGGGTTCACTACGGCCATGTTTCCGACGCCGTTGCCTTCCATGTAGGTGTTGATTCCGTAGGCCGCGCGGAAGACCGTGTTGGCCGCCCATTCCGGCTGCCACGCTAACCCGAGGCGAGGCTCAAAGTCGCCGATGCCCCAATAGGTATTGTAGTTGGTGCCGATCTCAGGAGTGCCGGTAACCTGGTCGAAATTGACGTTGTTCTGCGAATCCTTGTCGCCGCGGGGGGTGGTCACTTCCCAACGAAGCCCGTAATTGACGGTCAAGTGGCTGGTCATGTGCCAGCTATCCGCAGCGTAGGCGGCAAACAGGCTGTTCCGCAAGTGGAATCGCAACGGAGTTCCTTCGAGAACTGTCGTGGGCAGTCCGAGGATGAAATCCGCAAAGGGATTGCCGCCGGTGGTACCTGTGGGGCTGTTTCCGGTGAACTGTCCGGTAAAGAGGAAGGAGCCCGCAAGGCCCTGGTTGCCGGGATAGAGGTCGTTCATCAGGTAGTGGAAATACTCGAAACCACTGTGGATGACATGACGGCCATGGGTCCACGTTAATGAGTCTTCCGCTTCCACCGTGGTGTCATGGAAGATCTCAACGAGGTCGGCGTTCCCTATATCCGTATACGCGCCGTTAAAATCCATCTCCGGCAGAATGGTGTCCTGCACGCCGGGCAGTCCGACTTCCTGGGGAAGATTTCCGCTGATGGGATTGGTGTATTGCTGGTCATTGGCCGGGAAATCCTGGAAGCCGACGCGAAAATCATTTACCAGCGAAGGCGACAGGGTTCGCGCGTAATCGAGGACGAAATTCTTGAGGGGATACTCGCGCGTCAGAGTGGGGAACAGGCCGATACTGTTGGTGGTGTTGTTGATGACATACTGCTGCGAATAGCGGCCCATGATGTGGTCCACATCGTCGGGCTGCCAGTCCATCCTCAGATCGCCCTGATAAGTGTTGACGTAATTGTGCTGGATGTAATTGAGCGCGCCGGCGGCGGGAAACTGCGGCAAGGCGATGATTTTCTGCGCCACGGTGCTGCTGACGGGCACCTGGTTCATAGCGTAAGGCGTTCGCGTGGCCGGATTGTTGCTGGAAAACGGATTGTAAAGCTGCTCGCTTGGATCGTTACAGATTCCGCTACCGTTGAAGCCGGCGGTACAGAGCGCAGAGAAATCCCCGGTGCGGAATGCAGCGGGAACGGAAGAAAAATTAACCGAACTGGCGGGCTGATTGTAGAGCGACGTTTCTATATCCGCGAAGAAGAACAGCTTATTCTTGATCACGGGTCCGCCAAACGTGCCGCCAAACTCGTTCCACTGCAGCGGATTGCGCGGCACGCCGATGACTTTGTTCTGCCAACTGTTTGCGTCCAGCACGGTGTTGCGGAGAAATTCGTAGGCATCTCCGTGATAGGCGTTCGTGCCGGACTTCAGCGTCTCGACAACGAGGCCGCCGAGATAATTGCCAAAGTCGGCGGGAGCGCTGGTGGTGATGATGTTGAATTCCGCGATGGCGTCAGGAGCGGGCACGTAGGCAACTTCGTTGTTGTCGGGCTGGTTGGTGTCCATGCCGTCGAGAGAGAAATTGTCGTCCTGCTCGCGCGCGCCGTTCACAAACGGGCGGCCGGTGCCGAATGTATTTTGCGGGGCCTCAAAGGCAAAGATATTGGGGCTCACCACGCCCGGCGCGAGGAGCGTCAATTGATTGAGGTCGCGCGTGGCCAGTGGGACTTGCGTGGCTGCTTTGCCGCTGACAAGAGTGCCCAGGTCGGTTGAGTCCGTCTCCAAGAGCGGCGGCGCGGCGGTGACTTCGACGGTGGTGGACGTTTCTCCCACCTTCATCTGGAAATCGATGCGCGCGACCTGGTTCAAGATCAGGTTGAATGCGGGGTGCAGCTGGGCAGAGAAACCGCTGGCCTCAACTTTTACTTCGATATTGCCGACGGTGATTTGCGGGAATTCGTAGACACCGGCCGAGTCCGTTTTGGTGGTCCAGGTGGTGCTGCGGTCAACGTCGCGCGCCGTCACGGTCGCGTTGGGAAGAGCCGCTCCTGAAGAGTCCGTTACTGTACCGGTAATTGACCCGGCTGCTTGCTGGGCCCAGGCCGAGGGCGCGCCCAAGACGACCCCCGCCACGCACAACGCCAGACACACCAATGCACTCACCGACGCACGACAATTCGCGCTCATGCGAGCCTCCTCACGCCAAGTCTCTAGGACAGGTGTAGCACTTTCCCCCGTGTCGCCAGGAGCTATATAGCACACGATTTCTGTTGTCAAGAGAAAAATTGCAGACTATAAGGAATACATGGAAGTCGCACAGTGCTCTATAGCAGATGGAAAAGGCAAGACCAGAGCTCTATAGCAGGCAGGTGTCCGTGGTTTCCTAACGCCGCGATTTGTAACCAGGATTTGATTGTTGCAGGACGCCGGGCGGGTATAATGCCCCGCGCCTTGCTTCCGGAGCGCACATGAACATGCGTGGCCGTAACAGCGGAGAGCCCGCCTACCGGCGGATCCAGCGAACCATTCGCCGCCGCATCGAGTCGGGGCATCTTCGGCCCGGGGATATCGTTGATTCAGAAAGAGAACTGGCGCGCACCCACCGTGTGAGTCTAATGACCGCGCGGCACGCATTGGCGGATCTGGCTCGCGAGGGCATGGTCGAGCGCCGCCACGGAGCGGGCACCTTTGTGGCCCCGCCGAAAATTCATTTCAACAAACTTATGAGCTACACCGAACAGATGGCCGCGCGCAGCTTAACCGCGAATTCGCGGATCGTCTCCTCCGGTGTGGTGAATCGGGAACAGGAAATCGCCGCGCGCCTGGGCCTGCCGCCGATGAGCCGGCTGGTGCGCGTGGAGCGGGTGCGTTCCGCCGGCGACGAGCCTTTCGCGCACGAGGTCTGTTACCTCTCCGCGGATGAATATCACGGCCTGATGGACGCGCCTCTCGAGCGCACTTCCCTTTTTGTCACGCTCGAGCGCGAATACGGAGTGGAACTCGCCTACGCCGATGAAGAAATCGACGCCACCGACGCAGACCAGAAAATCGCCGAGCTGCTCGCGCTGCCGCGCGGCACTCCGCTGTTGCGAATTCGCCAGCTGATCTTCTCCACCAAGGGCCGCGCCACGGTTTACGTTCTGGGCCTTTACCGCTCCGGTCGGCACACGCTGATGATTCGCCGTTTCCGGTAACGCAACGCGGCGGCAGTTCACCCAAGCCACCATCTCACTCCTGTGAAAACCCGGCTCACGCCGTCTGGCCGAGTGGTTCCAGCGTGACTTTGTGGCCCAGACGTTCCAGTCGCCGCGCCAGAGGAAGTCGGATGTGGTTCACATCGATAAGATCAAAGTGATTGGCACCCAGTTCGCAATAGTTCTGCCCGCGCCTGAGCATGTGATAGGCAATCACCAACGGGGCATGGGCTACGGCCATCACCGCGGGTTTTGCTCCTCGCCGCGCTGCGATCCGCCGATACAGCGCGGAATGACAAGCCCAGGAAGCTAGGTGCGCGGCGGACAGAAATTGACCCATGTTCTGTCCGATCTCCGCTAATATTCCCCAAGCGGTCACTCGGTCCACTCCCGGAATGGTGCACAACCGTGTGACCTCCGCCTCAAAAAAGGCGCATGCGTCTGGCGATCTCCTGTTCGATCCATAGGAAAGGACCGCGACGGGCAGAGCCCCGGGGGGTGTCGTCAGAGGGAGTGATGTAGCGGCCATCGTGCCAGTCGAAACGTTGGACGGCGTCCCAAGTTTTGGTGGTAACGACGGTGAGTTGGTGATGCTGGGTGGGAACGAACGAGAGAAAAGCAAGGGCGATAGCGAGAAAATTCATGAGTCCTCCGTTCCGGCGCGAAGCGGAAACGATTGGCGCCACAAGAAAAGAGTATAGCTAGGTTCAACTTAGGTTCGACTGGGAGCATTGGAGAAAAGCGGTCTTGGTCCCGTACTCGACGCCACCAAAACGACTTAAGATTTCCCGAAACTTCAAGCCAATCCAGCGTTTGCGTCGACCGCCTTTTTTCACTTCCCTGCTTGCTCAGCGCTGCGAGGGGAAGCGAACCACTTCATCTTCGGCCGGAAGTTCCATGGTGTGCTTCTCGGGCGCGCCCGTAGCGTCCGAGGGCCTCCATCCCCAACCTTTCCCTTCGACTTCGAACGATGGGAGCAAATAGGGCAAACCTTCAGAGCCGAGCGGCGAGCTGGCGTTTGAAATGTGGAAGTGCAGATGCGGCTCGGTGGAATTGCCGGTGTTGCCGACGAGGCCGAGGACTTGCCCGCGATGAACTTTGTCGCCGAGTTTCACGCGAATCGAGCTGGGTTGGAGGTGAGCGTAAAAGGCGTAGCATCCGTTGCCGATGTCCAGAATGACGTGATTGCCGCCGATGGTTTCCAGGGTGATCGGCACAGCGCGCGAGGTGGCGCCAGGAATGTTGAGCGGGATTCCGTCTTTCACTTCGGTGACGATGCCATCGGCGACGGCAAGAGCTTCCGAGCCGAAGGCGTAGTAATTTTTGTTGTCGAGCTTGTCGCCGTGATAGGTCTGGCCGTCATCGCCCAGTTTCACCCAGTCAATGGCAAAGCGCTGCGAGATGACGGCACGGCCGTTGATCGGAATCAAAGCGCGGCGGTGGCCGGAGGTGTTCGACGGACCATTGGCCGCGAGCCAGTGGTCGCCGCGCAGCGGCGGAGTGATGACGACGGGGCCGGTGCGAACAGCGAGAGGATCGGTTTCGACGCTGAGTTCCTCGGGATAATCTCCCAGCTTCACGGTGATGCGGTGCTGAATGGCCGCGGGGACATCTTCTTTGCGGTCGACGGTGACCCACATGAAAACGACGGCATTGGTTCCGGGTTCGATTTTCGATTTCGGTAAAGCGTTCACGCCAGGACGCTCGAGCATGCCTTCCAGAGGGGCGCCGGAAAAAGACGCAAGAGAGTTGGAGGAACCGGCGGGGAGGACGTCAATGGCGGTCAAAGTGCAGTCCCAAGGACCCATGTTCACGATGTGCAGTTCGTAAACGAGATGCATTTTGCCGTCGGCTTTAAAGGCTGTGGGGGCGATTGGTATAGAGACGTCAATCGGCACGGTGATCGGTTTCTCTTTGGGACCAGAAGCGGCAGGAGCGCTACTCGCGGGGGTGGGAGCCGTTGATTCGCTGCGAGTCAGATTGAGCGGCTGCGGCGGAACGCCGGCCTGGGTCCACGTGCCGATGATCTGTTTGTGGTCGTTGCTTAATGTGCCTTCGTAAACACCACCGATCTGCGTGATTTCAAAGCGAATTCTTTGGCCTTGAACGGTGACCGCATTCATGGGCAGAACGGCACCCTGATCCACACTGTTGACTTGGCCGGAATATTCGCCGTCGCTCAATTTCGCGAAAGTAATCACCAGATGCAACTGGCCGCCGAGCGCGCCGGTCCACGAGCCGGAGACGTCGGCGGCCGGGGTGGACTGCCGTGCGCCGGTAGCGAGCGAGAAAATCAAAGGCAGACAAAGGGCGAAGAGCAACAAAAGATTGCGCAGGGAGATGCGCGAAAAATTGCCGGAATGCCCCATCTGTTTTACGGCCAGTCGAATCACGCGAGCCTCCGTTCCTTCACTGCGATTGAAATGCCTGTTGCATCATTGCCATTGACGGGTAGAATGCCGCGCCAATGGGAGCGTCATGTGTGTCAGACTGTGTTGCTGTGCGCAGGGCATCATACACAAAAATGCTGAGGGCGCACGAGAGGGTGTCGGAAATGAAGTGAGCTGGGCCGCTTTTGCGATTGAGCATCGCTGCAACATCCATGTCATCTTCCACTGAGCATCGTTCGAATTCTCTAGGTCTGCTTCGAGACCTGCGATTGCGCGACGCGACGGCAATCGTGGCCGGGACGATTATCGGGTCAGGGATTTTTCTGGTTCCGGGCAACATTGCGAACGATCTGTCTTCGTTTTCCGCAGTGACACTGGTGTGGCTGACCGGCGGTTTGTTGAGCCTCTTCGGGGCGCTGGCCTTGGGCGAAATGGGCGCGGCGTTTCCCGGAGCAGGCGGCCTTTACGTTTATCTGCGTGAGGCTTATGGCCGGACGATTGGATTTTTGTACGGATGGGCTTTGCTGGCTTTGATTCATTCGGGGAGCATTGCGACGCTCGCGGTCGCGTTCCGGATTTACCTGGCACAAATTTTGCCGCTGAGCGCCACGCAGCAGAAACTTGCCGGAATTCTGTGCGTGCTGGTGCTGACCGGAGTGAATTGCCTGGGCGTGAGGTCCGGAAAAAATGTACACAATCTGCTGACGGTGGCGAAATATATGGGGATCGCAATCATGCTCGGGTTGCTTTTTTATGGCGGCCATGTGCATTTGCTGCGAGCGAGCGTGTGGCCGAAACCCGGCCTCGGTTTCAGTCCGGCCTCTTTCGGAGTCGCGCTGATCGCGGTTTTGTGGGCCTACGAGGGCTGGCACGTGCTGTCGTTTGTGTCGGGCGAATTCAAGAATCCGCAGCGCGATTTGCCGAAAGGGCTTTTTTACGGAACGCTGATCGTCACGGTGACTTATCTGTTGGCGAATGTGGCGTATTACTCGGTGCTGACCAACACGCAGCTGCAGCACACCCAGCGGGCGGCCGCGACGGCGGTGAGCGCAGCGACCGGCGGAGGAAGCGCGGCTTTTATTTCCGTGCTGATATTGGTGTCGATCGTTGGGGCGACCAACGGAATGATCTTGACGGGACCTCGCGTATATTACGCGATGGCGGAAGAGGGGTTGTTTTTCGCCATTTTCGGGAAAGTGAGCGCGCGCTTCCGGGCGCCGGTATTCGCGATTCTGGTGCAGGGGCTTTGGGCGGCGGGCTTGACGCTGCTGGGCACGTTTCAGGAATTATTCACCTACGTGGTGTTCACGGGATGGATTTTCTACGGACTGGCGGTCGCTGGCGTGATCGTCTTGCGGGTGCGGCAGCCCGGGTTGGAGCGGCCGTTTCGCGCGCCGGGGTATCCGTGGCTGCCAGCGTTGTTTGCGCTGGCGGCTCTGGCGATTACGGTGAGCGCGGTGGTGTCTTCGCCAATGCATGCCCTCTATGGAATCGGACTCGTTTTGACAGGACTTCCTTTGTACGCGCTCTTTGTCGCACGAATCCGGTCGAAGCGCGCGAATACTTCGGCGGGAGCGGCCGCGGAGTAGCTGCCGCTTCGAGGAAGATCAGTTTCCCTTTCACTGAATCAGATGTTTCAATCCTCGACGCGCGCACGATGCAGCCAAGATGAGCTTGACATCTCCTGCGCGCAATCAATAAAGTGCGTGCTTTCACAAGGTCCACGAACAATGCCTTCATGCACGGCCGTGCAGAATTCATGCGACTGAAAAGAGTTGCGCTGCTGGCGTCGCTGGCGCTGTTGTGCGCGACGTTCATGCGCTCCGCGCCACAGCAGTTGCATCGCGGCACGGACGTTGCTCCACAGGCGGGTTATGCGCCGGTCGCAGAAGCCTTATCGAAATTCATTCAGAACGAAATGCAGGACAAAAAACTGCCGGCGTTTTCGATTGCGCTGGTGGACGACCAGAAAATTGTGTGGGCGCAGGGATTTGGGTACGCCGATCCGGATAAGAAAATCCCAGCGACGGCGGAGACGGTCTATCGCATCGGTTCGGTTTCGAAACTGTTCACGGACATTGGCGTGATGCAACTGGTCGAGCGCGGCGAGCTCGACCTGGACGCTCCGATTCAGAAGTATCTACCGGATTTTCATCCGCGGAATCCATTCCACACTGATATCACGCTGCGCCAACTGATGTCGCACCGCGCGGGCTTGCTGCGAGAGCCGCCGGTGGGAAATTATTTCGATCCGTCGGAATTGTCGCTCGCGGCCATGGTGCGCAGCCTGAACGGCACGACGTTGGTCTACCCACCCGAAACGCACACGAAATACTCGAATGCGGGTGTGGCGGTGGTCGGCTACGTTCTCCAAAAACACAGCGGCCAACCGTTCGCCAGTTACCTGCAGCGAGCAGTGCTGGAGCCCATGGGTTTGCGCGACAGCGCGTTTCAGCCGCAGCCGCGGCTGATGCGAAACCTGGCGAAGGCCTACATGTGGTCGTATGACGGGAAGTTGTTTCAGGCACCGACATTCGAGCTGGGAATGGCGCCGGCGGGCTGCATGTATTCCACGGTGCGGGATCTCGGGAAATTCTTGAGCGTGCTGTTCAATGGCGGCCGCGGAGCGAATGGCCAGGTGCTGAAAAGCGATACGCTCGAAAAAATGTGGACGCCACAGTTCGCGAAGGCGGGTCAGAGCTCGCCGTATGGCCTGGGTTTTCATCTGGCGGAGCTGGAAGGGCGTCGCGAAGTCGAGCACGGCGGTGCGATTTATGGATTTGCGACTCAGCTTGCCGGGCTTCCGCATGACAAGCTCGGGGTGGTCGCCGTCACGACCATGGATGGCGCGAACGCTGTGGCCAACCGCGTGTCGGAAACTGCTCTGCGATTGATGCTCGCGGCAAAACAAGGCAAGCCGCTCCCAGAGATCGAAGAGACATCGGCGATTCCGCTCGAACGCGCGCGGCAACTCGAGGGACGCTACGGGACGAACGCCGCGACCGCCATAGACCTGGTTGCGCAAGAGGATGAATTGTATTTGCGCCCCGTTGCCGATGGAGCGCAAGTGCGGCTGCGGCAGGCGAGCAAGGACTTGATCGAAGACGGGCGCCTGGGCTACGGACTGAGAATCACACCGGTGACGGACGGCATACGCATCGGCGACAGTGTTCTGCCGCGCGTGCAACAAACGATGCCCCCTGCGGCTCCGGAGCGGTGGAAAGGCCTGATTGGAGAATATGGCTGGGACTACGACACGCTCTACATTTTCGAGCGCGACGGGAAGCTCACTGCGCTGATCGAATGGTTCGAATATGCGCCGCTGCAGGAATCCTCCAAGAACGTGTTCTATTTCCCCCGTAATGGGCTGTATGACGGCGAGCAGGCGATATTCACGCGCGATGCCAGCGGCAACGCGACGCAAGTAAAGGTGAGTGGAGTGGTTTTCAAGCGCAGGCCACTCGGGCCGATTGCCGGCGGTGTTTTTCACGTGCATCCTTCGAAGCCACTGAACGAGTTACGGAAAGAAGCCCTTTCGGCGCAACCGCCGCACGAAGCGGGAGATTTCCTGAAGCCGGACCTGGTGGATGTTTCGACGCTCGATCCTTCCATCCATCTCGACATTCGCTATGCCAGCACGAACGATTTTCTGGGCGAGCCGGTGTATTCGGAGGCGAAGGCATATTTGCAGCGCCCGGCGGCTGAGGCGCTGCTGCGCGCGGATCGCAAACTCAAGGCGATGGGATACGGTTTGCTGATTCACGACGCGTACCGGCCGTGGTATGTCACGAAAATTTTCTGGGACGCAACGCCGGACGATAAGAAAATCTTCGTCGCGGACCCGAAAGATGGCTCGCGGCACAATCGTGGCTGCGCCGTTGATATGTCTCTTTACGATTTGAAGACGGGCAAGCCGGTGGAGATGACCGGCGTGTACGACGAGATGTCGGAGCGCTCCTACCCATTTTATCCCGGAGGAACGTCCCTCGAGCATTGGCATCGCGACATTTTGCGGCATGCGATGGAATCGGAAGGTTTTACCGTGTACGAGTTCGAGTGGTGGCATTTCGACTACAAGGACTGGAGGCGCTATCCGATATTGAACATCACGTTTGAACAGTTGCATGGAGCCGCGACACAGACGAAGCCATCGCGATTGGAAGAGCCGCGGCCAGCGAGTGCCCGCGCGAGCGCCGATGTGCGAGCAAGCGATGCGCGCCGGCGCGAGAAAGAGACGGTTTACCGATGACCAGGAAGAATAGAGGGTTCGTGGGGCGCATGACGGGCATGTTGGCCGCAACGGTTTTTTTGGTCTGTCCATCGCTTGCGCGCGCGCAAGAGTCACTGGACAGCAAGGTCAGCGAAATCGCCGACCGGCCGGAATACAAGCATTCGAGCTTCGGGATCGAAGTGTATTCGCTGGACGAGAAGAAGGTTGTCTACGCACTGAATGCCGACAAATTCTTCACGCCAGCATCGACGACGAAACTCTTGACGGAAGGCTCGGCGCTCGAATTGCTTGGCTCGGATTATCGCTTCCATACGCGCGTTTATCGCACGGGATCCATTTCCACCGACGGGACATTGAACGGAGATGTGATCCTGGTGGCAAGCGGCGACCCGAATCTCTCCGGCCGGATACAGCCGGACGGCACGCTCGCGTTTGAGAACGAGGATCACTCTTACGACGGGAGTCCGGACACGAAGGCGGTATCCGGCGATCCGCTAAGGGTGATTCGGCAGCTTGCCGCGCAATTGGCCATGCGCGGAATCAAGCGGATCAACGGCCGGGTTCTGGTGGATGCGACGCTCTTTCCGGAAGGGACGCAGGAGCTGGGGACGGGCGTGGTGGTTTCGCCCATCTGCGTGAACGACAACATCGTTGACCTGACGGTCTCGCCGTCCGATACAGTGGGCGGTCCCGTCAAACTGGGCATTTCCCCCGCGACTTCCTACGCGACATTCGTGAATCAGATGACCACTGGACCGACGGGCTCGAAGCCGGATGAAAACATTTCGTCGGATACAGTCAATCCCGATGGATCACATCATGTGACGCTGACAGGGACGCTGCCTCTCGGCGGACCTTCGATCCTTTACAAATATGCTGTCCCGCAGCCAAGCCGCTTCGCGCAAGTGACGTTCGTCGAAGCGCTGCGCGAAAACGGCGTCAGCGTGGATTTGCCTACTCCGAACACGCCGGTTGACTTCAAGGCTCTGGCCAGTGGGTACACGCAGGAGAACGTCATCGCCGAACATATTTCTCCGCCAATGTCGGAAGAGGTGAAAGTGACACTGAAGGTCAGCCAAAATCTCCATGCCACGATGACGCCTTATATTTTAGGCGCGGTGCTGGGACACGCGACGCAGGAGGTTGATCAAGCCGGTTTCAATCTCGAGCATGATTTCCTGGTGAAGGCGGGACTTGATCTGAGCAGCGCTTCGCAGGCCGACGGCGCAGGCGGCGCGCAGTCTGCATTCTTCACCCCGGATTTCGTGGCGCATTACCTTGCATTCATGGCGACGCAAAAAGATTTTCCGCTGTTTGAAAAGGCGTTGCCGATCCTAGGACGGGACGGCACGCTGTGGAATATCGAAGTGAACTCCCCGGCGGCGGGGCACGTGATGGCCAAGACCGGCACGTACGGAGCGTATGACGCGCTGAACAAAGACTTGATGCTCACGGGCAAAGGCCTGGCAGGATATATGGTCACGCCGGATGGACGGCATCTGGCGTTCGCCATTTATGCGAATCGAGTACTGCTGTCGTTGGACGATCCTGAAGCGCCGCAAAAAGTCGTGGGTGAAGCACTGGGCCAAATCGCGTCGGCGATTTACTCCACGCCTTCTCAATAAAAGCGTTGACCTGTTTCAACCTTGAACTGGAAGCGCGGGGCGAAGTCTGTTCCCGAATTGAGCTAGAATTGCGATTCCAGTGAACACTTTTCGAATCGCACTTGCCAACCTACGGTCTCCGGCGACGCCGGAGGAATCGGTCACGCTGGTGGAGCAAGCCATCACTCAAGCTTCCCGCGAGCGCGTCGAGCTCATCTGTTTTCCGGAGTGCTTCGTCCCGGGCTACCGAGGAATGGGCAAAAAAGTTTTGCCGCCCAATGCTGCGTTTTTGGAACGCGCTTGGTCCACCATTGCCGCGGCCGCGGCGAAGGCGAATCTCGCCGTGGTTCTTGGCACCGAACGCGTCGTGCATGGCGCTCTGCTCATCACCGCGCTGGTTATCCGGCCAGATGGAACGCTCGACGGCTTCCAAGACAAAGTGCAACTCGATCCCTCCGAAGAGGGCATCTACTCACCTGGCTCAGAGAGGCGAGTTTTTCAGATTGGTCCGTTGACGTTTGGCGTCACGATCTGCCACGAAGGTTGGCGGTACCCGGAAACGGTTCGTTGGGCCGCGCGCCGCGGCGCACAGATCGTGTTTCACCCTCATTTTCACGAAGCGGAGCCGGGCGGCTATGTGCCGTCGAGTTTTGCCGATCCGGCGAACACATTCCATGAAAAAGCAGGGTTGTGCCGCGCGGCGGAAAATACCTGCTATTTCGCGATGGTAAACTACGCCAGCGCTGGGTCGCCGACCACTTCGGCGGTGGTGCGGCCCGACGGGACAGTACTCAGCTACCAGCCATACGGCAAAGAAGGATTGCTGATTGCGGACATCGACCTTGCTGCAGCGACAGGTCTGTTCGCGGCGCGCTGCAAATCCGCCTAGAGGTTTCCCGCATGCGAGCAACTATCTGCGGTAGTTGACGGCCTCTTCCAGCGGCAGTATCATCCGCGCGTTCTAACGCCATCATCCATAGCGAAGGGAAAAACCATGTCAAAACGAATTGCTCTGCTCGCCTCGATCCTTTTGACCCTGCTGCCTTGGGGCGCGAGGATTTCGTTCGCGCAGGAGTCGCAAGGAAACTCCAAAGCGTTCAGCCAACTGCAATTTCGTTACATCGGGCCGGTGGGTAATCGCACCATCGCCGTAGCGGGAGTGCCGGGAGATCCCAACATCTATTATGTGGGCGCTGCTTCGGGCGGAATCTTCAAGACCACGGATGGCGGAATCCATTGGGAGCCGATCTTTGACAAGGAGGACGTTTCTTCCGTCGGCGCCATTGCGGTGGCCGCCAGTGACCCCAATATCGTGTGGGCAGGAACCGGCGAGCCGTATATCCGCAGCCACATTTCCATCGGCGACGGGATTTACGAGTCGACGGACGCGGGCAAGACGTGGACGCACATGGGCCTGGAAAATACCGGGCGCATCGCGAACGTCGTGATTGATCCGCGCGACCCAAATGTTGTTCTCGCCTGCTCACTTGGCACGGCGTACGGACCGCAGCAGGAGCGGGGCGTGTATCGCACGACCGACGGCGGAAAGACCTGGGACAAGACGCTTTTCGTGGACGAGAATACCGGCTGCTCGGATTTGACGATGGATCCGAATAATTCGCACGTGCTGTTTGCCGGCATGTGGCAGATCGTGATTCACACCTGGGGCCGGACGAGCGGAGGACCCGGCAGCGGGCTCTTCAAATCGACGGACGGCGGGGTCACGTGGAAGCGGCTGCAGGGACATGGTCTGCCGCATTCGCCCATCGGGCGCATTGCGGTGCGCGTTGCACCAGGCGACCCGAATCGCGTTTATGCAGAGATTGAAACCGGCGACGGCGCGCCGATGGATGGACAGCCGACGCAGCGCGGACAACTGTGGAGATCGAGCGACGGCGGAGAGAATTGGGAGGTGATGAGCTACGACCGGCAGATCCGCGGGCGCACGCACTACTACACGCGCGAAGAAATCTCGCCGGACAACGAGAATGAAGTTTACTTTTTCTCGGCCTCATTTTCGCGCACGCTGGATGGCGGCAAAACGCTGACGGAGATGCCGTCGAGTCCGGGCGGGGACAACCACGAGATGTGGATCGATCCGAAGGATGGAAATCGCATGGCCGTGGTAAACGACGGCGGCGTGAGCATTTCGATCAATCGCGGCGAGACGTGGAACCACGTTCAACTGCCCATCGCACAGATCTATCACGTCACCGTGGATGATCAGATTCCGTACAATGTCTATGGAAACAAGCAGGACGGCGGATCTTACCGCGGACCAAGCAACAGCCTGCAATTCGGCTTCTTCGGCGGACGCGGACCGGGGCCGATTTCGCGCAGCGCGTGGGAGGGAATTTCCGGAGGAGAGAGCGGCTTCGCGACGGTCGATCCTGTCGACAACAACATCGTGTGGAATAGCGGGACCGGTTCGGGCAGCGTCGGGGGCACGGTGATTATTGACGACCTGAAGAATCGCCAGGCACACGTCGTGGAAGTGTGGCCGGAAACGACCATCGGCGCACCGGCTGCTGACGTCAAGTATCGTTTCAACTGGGAATTTCCTATCACCGTTTCGCCGTTTGACCACAATAAAGTCTACGTAGGCAGCCAGTACGTCCACGTGACCACGGACCGTGGCAACAGCTGGAAGGTCATCAGCCCGGACTTAACACGCAACGATCGCAGCAAAATGGGGATTTCTGGCGGCCTCACACCGGACAACATTGGAGTGGAATATGCCGGTGTGGTTTTTTCCATCGCCGAGTCCCCGAAGGAACAGGGCGTCATCTGGGCGGGCACGAATGACGGCTTAGTTCAAATTACGCGCGATGGCGGGAAGAATTGGACCAACGTGACGCCGAATATTCCCAACCTGCCGGAATGGGGAACGGTGAGCAACATCGAAGCCTCGCGTTACGAAGCCGGCAAGGCTTACATCACGGTGGATTTTCACCAGATGAACAACCGCGATCCCTACGTTTATAAGACAACGGATTACGGCAAGACGTGGACGCAGATCACCAACGGCATTCCGCACAGCCCGCTGAGCTATGCGCATTGCGTTCGGGAAGATCCCGTGCGCAAGAGCCTCTTGTATCTGGGCACAGAAAATGCACTGTATGTTTCCTTCGACGATGGCGACAACTGGCAACCTTTGCAGGCAGGCCTGCCGCACGTGCCGGTGTACTGGATCACGGTGCAGCAGCGATTCCACGATCTGGCGCTGGCTACCTATGGTCGCGGCTTCTGGATCCTCGATGATTTGACGCCCCTCGAACAATTGACGTCCGACGTGCAGGCGTCGGATGCGCATCTGTTCGCGCCACGGGATGCGTACCGGTTCCGCGAGGTGTCGCAGCCCGCGGCGGTGAGCTACGATCCGACCACCGGCCACAATCCACCGTACGGAGCGGTGATCAATTACTACCTCAAGAGCCCGGCTGAGGGCGACGTTAAAATCGCCATCGAGGATACAAGTGGAAGGACGGTCCGGACACTCGACGGCAAGAAGAATGCGGGCGTCGATCGTGTGTGGTGGGATCTGAGATTCGATCCCAGTAAACAGATTCATCTGCGAACCAGCCCGCTTTACGCTCCGGAAGTGACCGTGGGGCCGGAAGGATGGCGTTCAGCGCCGGGCGTGGAGCCGATTTCTTTGCTCGCACCGCCGGGAACGTACACCGTCAAACTGATGGTCGGCGGGCATGAATACACACAAAAGCTGAATGTGCTAAAGGATCCGCATTCGACCGGCACGATCGCCGACATTCAGGCGCAGGACCGCTTGATGATGGCGATTCGCGACGAAATGGACATCATGGCGGGCACTGTGAATCAGATCGAATCGGTGCGCGCTCAACTTGCGGATTTCGAGAATCAACTGAGCGATGACCAGAATTCCAAGTCGCTTCGGTCGGCTGCCGATGATCTCAGCGGCAAACTGGTTGAGTTGGAAGGGCACATGCTGCAGCTTAAAGCCAGCGGCCGAGGACAGGACGACGTGAGATGGGAATCGATGCTGGTGGAGAAAATCAATTACCTAGGACAGGGAGTGAGTGACTCGGATTTCGCCCCCACGACCCAGCAAATCGCCGTGAACGATGAACTCAACAAGCAGGTCGCCCAGTATCGCGATGAAACCCAGCAGCTGATGGCGAAGGACGTAGCTGCCTTTAACTCCATGCTGCGGGGGCGAAACGTTCCGAACATCATCGTGAAGACGCCCTGAGCGGGCGCGCTGCGAATGGAGGCTTCCGATCACCGGCCGAGGACTATCTCCGCGAGTCCGCGCTATTTGACTTTGACGTCCGGCTCCACGGACATTCCCGGCCTCAACAGGTGCTCAGGATCCTGCCCTTTGTCGAAGAGAATCTTGACGGGGATTCGCTGAACGACCTTGACGTAGTTTCCCGTGGCATTCTCGGGAGGAAGCAGGCTGTAGCGCGACCCGGTCGATCCAGCGATATTGAGAACATGCCCGTTGTACGTGCGACCGTAGGTATCCACGGAGATTTTCACCGGCTGGCCAGGCCGCATGTATTTTAATTGCGTCTCCTTGAAGTTCGCCGTGACCCAGATGTTCTGACTGTCTAGGGGGACAATGGTCATCAGTTGCTGGCCCGGCGAAACGTTCTGACCGGGCTGAACTGATCTTTGGCCCACGATTCCGCTGATCGGCGCGACAATGGTGGTGTATTGCAGGTTCAGTTGCGCCTGCTGCAGGACCGCTGCGGCCTGCTCGGATTCCGCCTCCGCGGCCTCAGCTCGGGAGCGCTGCACTGATATTTGTTGCGGCTTGGTCTCGGCATACTGCAATTCGGCTTGAGCCTGCGCGACCCGGGCGCGAGCCTGAGTAACGGCCTGCTCGTCAGCGGCGGCGGAAGCTCGGGCCGCATCGACGGCGGCAGCGGTGGCTTTCTGGCTATCGACAGCTTGTGTGTACTGTTGCTGCGGGATTTCGTCTTTGGCAGCGAGCGGCTTGTAGCGGTTGACGTCATCCTGAGCCTTCAAGTCATTGGCTTCGGCCTGCAACAGAGAAGCCTGAGCCGCATCAAAGCTCTGCTGCGCGGCAAGCAGACCGGCTTTCGTGTTGTCGACGTCCGCCTGAGCGCTGGAAAGTTGGCTTGAAGTGTTCACGGAAGTGAGCGGAACATTGGTCTGGAGCGCCGCGGCGCTGGCTTGGTCGTTGGCCAGAGTTGCTTTGGCATTCGCCAGGGCTACTTCATAGTCTTTGGGATCGAGCTGCACCAAGACGGTGCCGGCCTCTACGTATTGGTTGTCGTCCACGGCGACGCGCGTCACGTAACCAGTGACGCGGGAACTGAGGGGATAGATATAGCCGTCGATCTGCGCATCGTCGGTGGATTCCCAAGCGGCGAAGTGCAGATACAGAAGGACCCCAATGGCCAAGATGACGAGGGCAAGCGCCGCGAACAAAAGGCGTTTGCGCGTTTTGGAGGGGCGAACGGGAGGCCGGCCTGAGCCAACTCCTTCACCTGCCGGCGACTTGGGTCCGGGGAGCTTTGATGTTTCCGAGATTTGCGTTGGTGTACTTGCCATGATTAGTTTCCTCCCAGCAAATAGTGCAGGGCCGATTGTTGGGCTACGCCGAGGGCCTGCGAGAGAGAGATTTTTGCAAGATTAAAAGAATAAAGACTGGCGATATAGGACTGATTCGCGTCGGCTACGGATTCCTGCGCTTGAACGACTTCGAGATTATCCGCGACACCCGCCGCAAAACGATCGCGAGATTGCGTCAGCGTCTGATTGGCGAGATCGATGTTGCTCCGCGCCACAGCAACGAGATCCGATGAGGACCTCAAGTTGTAAAGCGCCGTGCGCACCTGGTCGTCGATCTTGCCGCCGAGGTCCGCGAGTTCCGCCTTGCGTTGCTGAAGCGCGGAGTCGGCTTGGAGTTTGTCGGCGCGCACGCGGCTGCCTTGAAAAATAGGTATGTTGAGCGCAGCAGCGAAATCGACGGTTCCGTGCGAGCTGGTGAAATTCGGGCTGCCAATGTCGCCGTAGTCGGTGGCAGTTGAAATGCTCGGATAGTTTTCAGCGGCGCTCGCGCGGAGTGCGAGTTCCGCCGCCTGAACTTGCGCCTTGGCGCTGAGATAATCGGGGCGCGTTGAATAGGCCTCTCGCAATGCCTGATCCAGAGTGATGCCATCGAGCGGTGCGTAGGGAACTGAGTCGGTCAATTCAAATTCCTGGCCATTCGGCAGCCCAATCACGCGGGCGAGAGAAAGCTTGTCGATGGCCAGTTGGTTCTCCGCGGCAATGAGCCGCTGCTGCTCGGTTTGTAGCTCCACTTGGGCGCGCAGCACGTCGATGCTCGCCACTAAGCCGTGCTTGTTGCGATCCGCATCCTGCTGATAAAGCGTCTGGCCGGTGGTGACTTGGGCGCGGGTCGAATCAACGGTGGCAAGATCCGAAAGCACGAGAAGATAGGCGCCGCCCGCGGTGAACACCACGACGTCGCGGTCGCTCTGGTAGGTGTAGCGCGACGCTGTTTCGGACTGCGCTGCCGACTTCCAGCTCTGGATATCGGACCAATCGAAAATTTCTTGCGACAGGTAAGCACGGGCATCGGTGACACCAAAGGGGCCTACGATCTTTGGGATCGGCACGCCGGGAATGGAAATGTTCAGACCTTGAGCTTTGAAATTGATCTGTTCGAGCGAGGCATTGATACGTGCCGTCAGGTCTGGCAGCAACGCGTTCAAACTCCGCAGGCGCACCGCGTGAGCGGCGCGAGTGCTCTGGTTGCTTTCAATCGCGCCGAGGTTGTATTTCAGGGCCCGGTCGAACGCGTCGTGGAGAGAGAGTTTCAGCACCGTCCCAGTGGCTTGCCCCGTAGGCACACTCCCGGAAAAGAGGCTTTGCGTCTGCGCGCGACTCAAGCCAGGAGAGCTCGCAAGCAAACTTAGGAGCACAGCCGGGAAAAATACGAAGTGCCGAATACGTTGATTACCAAACATTGCCCTTCCTCCCTGCGAAGCGCAGATTGATCGATCAGCTGTTCTGTTTCCCGCACAGTGCGACGGCATCGAGGATAATCTCGACGGCCATTTCATTGCCGACGCCGGAATTCACCATCAAATGGAAACGATGCCTGCCGGGCCACTCGACGTCGAAATATCGCTTGATAAAGTCTGCGCGGTCGCGGTCAACCGTCTCGACGAGCTCGACCGCTTCCCTTTCACTTTTTCCCGTCGCTCGCACACGCTGAACCCTTTGCTGAAAGGGGGCGTAAATAAAGACGTGAAAAGTGTCGGCGCGCTTGCCGAGATAATAGGCGGAGCCGCGTCCGACGATGACGCAGTGGCCCGCATCGGCGATTTCAGGCAGGAGTTTTTGCACGACTTCGCGAACGCACTCGGTATCCACCATCTTCAATCGGGGGGCATTCAGGCTTCCTTCGAAACTGCCTCGCATGAAAGCTTTGAGCAGTCGATAGTAGACGGGGTCTCTTTTTTCTTCATGCTCTTCCACGGCTCGGCAATCGCAATCCATGCGCCGAGCGATTTCTTCGGTGAGCAGTTGATCCCAAAGTTTCCAGCCCAGCCGCGTGGCCACCTGCGCAGCGATCTCGCCTCCTCCGCTCCCGAATTCCCGCTCCAGGGTGATGATTTGAATCGCCATGGGTTCCTCACTTGCTCGGTACGAGCACCTTGTCTATTCGAAAACTCTGGATTCAAACCAAGGGTTCTGATTTCTTAACCCGCGGCAACTTCCCCTCCTGCACCGGGCTTATTTCTTTTCAAGACAAAGGAAAGCAGGAACATAATTCCGGCTCCTATGCACAGAACCCAAAACGTGTCGATGTAAGCGAGAGTCGTCGCCTGATTAATCAAGGAGTTATACAGACGATCATAGGCTTGGCTTGTTGCGCGAGCGGCGGCCAGTCCCAACACGCTCAGACGCACTGCTAGACTTTGGACAGCCTGAGTATAGGGTGCCTGACCCGGGGTTGCGTGCGCCACCAAGTAGACTTGATGGACTTGCGCCCGGCGAGCAATAAGCGTTGTCACCATAGATGTGCCAATACTCGATCCGATGTTGCGCATGAAGTTGATTAGTCCCGAAACGCTGCCACTTTTCTCGGCCGGCATTCCGATGAACGAGGCGAGATTAATGGGAACGAACAAGAACCCCAGGCCAAACACTTGCAATACCCGCATCCAGCTGGCTTCCCCGAAGCTGATACCCAGATCGAGATGCTGCGTGGAATAGTACATAGCCAAGCAGAGCGTTAGCCAGCCAAACGCGATGATATATCGCGCTTGTACCTTGGACGCAAGCGTGCCCGCGATTGGCATGAGAAACAGGAGTATCGCGCCGCCGCCAGAAAGCACCAGGCCCGCCGACTCGGCCGTGTAGCCCACCAGCGTCTGCAGGAATTGCGGCATCATAACAAGACTCGAAAACAGCATGATCCCAAGTACAAACATCATGAGGTTGGCGCCGAGAAAGTTGGGATTCTTGAAGAGATGTATATCGATAATCGGCTTCTTTTGGAACCATTCCCAAATGACGAGTGAGAGAAGACACACAGCAGCAATGATGGCCAGAGTGGTAATGAAATGTGACCCGAACCAATCATCTTCTTGCCCTTTATCGAGCACGACCTGCAGAGCGCCGACACCGAGCGCGAGCAGGCCAACACCAACGTAATCGATTCTTATACCTGCTCCCTTAGTCTGTTTCACCCACGGCGGATCTTCCAAAAGCCGAAAAACCAGAAACAACACCAGAATGCCTACCGGAATATTAATGAAAAAAATCCAGCGCCAGCTGTAATTGTCGGTGATCCATCCTCCAAGTGTGGGCCCGACCGTCGGCGCGATGACCGCCGTGATTCCGTAGAGAGCAAAGGCAAGCCCCCGTTTCTCTGGTGGGAAGCTATCGGCGAGGATGGCTTGTGCCAGCGGTTGCAGTCCACCACCGCCCGCTCCCTGTAAAACGCGGAATAGAATGAGCGTTCCAAGACTAGGCGCGAAACCACACAGCAGCGAACTCACCGTAAAGATCGTAAGGCAGATCATGAAGAATCGTTTGCGCCCAAAGACACTCGCGAACCATCCGCTAATCGGCAGCACAACGGCGTTCGAAACCAGGTAGGAGGTCAACACCCACGTGCTTTGGTCGTTGCTCGCACCCAGGCCTCCAGCTAAATAAGGCAATGCCACGTTGGCAATGCTTGTATCCAGCACCTCCATGAACGCCGCCATGGAAACCACTACAGCAATCAGCCAGGGATTTACCTTCGGCTTCCAGGTTTCAGCGGGCAAAGCGGATGCCGCGCTCGCGCCTGCAGAACTGTCGGGAAGTGAATGAGAATGGTCTAGGGTGTCGTCTGCCATAAAGATGCCGCTCTTGTTCGACTTTCACGGGGTTGAAATGATTCGGCTCAGGCTTGATCCGACAAATCCGCAAGTTAAGGCGGCGGACTGGCGTTGATATCCTAGCCGAAAACAGGCGCCGAGATAAATCTTTGTTGCGATGCAGCGGGCAGACTTCCCTTTGGGTGCGCGATGGGGAAGCGCACGCTTACATCCGCGCAATTCTTGCACCTGAAGGGATGCAGGAGTGCTCTAATAAGTGACGCTTCTTCTGAGCCTTTGGGGGGAAAGAATGTCTTCTCAGCCGGTACCTAGCGGACTCGACGCTCGTACCCAAGCGTTTCCCGTGCTGACTTCAGCTCAAATCAACCGTATTCACTCGATCAGCAAACTCCGACGAGTGAAGAAGGATGAAATTCTGTTCGACGTGGGTGACACGAATGTGCCATTTTTCGTGCTGCTCTCAGGAAGCATGGAGATCGTGCAACCGGACCTTAAGGGCGAAGACCCTGTCGCGGCACACGGCCCGGGCGAGTTCACGGGTGAGATGACCATGATTTCAGGGCGACGCTGCCTGGTGCGCGGCCGCGTGACCGGGCCCGGTGAGTTTCTGGAATTGAGCGGAGACGGCTTGCGCTCGCTCGTGGCCAAGGACGCAGAGTTGAGCGAGATTTTCATGAGGGCGTTCATTCTGCGCCGATTGGAGCTCGTCCGCCGAGGCCAGGGCGACATCATCCTGATGGGCTCGCGCCACTCGGCCCATACGCTGCGTTTGCGGGAGTTTCTCATCCGGAATGAACACCCGTACACTTACGTCGATCTAGACTCGGACAAAACTTCGCAGGAACTTCTCGACCGCTTTGAGATCAAGTCGGACGAAATTCCCGTAGTGATTTGTAGCAACACTCGTTCCGTGCTGAGGAATCCGTCGATGCAGCAGGTGGCCGATTGCCTGGGATTGAACAGCATCATTGATGAGTCGCAGCTGCGGGACTTGATCATCGTCGGCGCCGGACCGGCCGGCCTGGCTGCGGCCGTTTATGCCGCTTCGGAGGGTCTGGACGTTCTGGTTGTTGAAACTGCCTCACCGGGAGGACAGGCGGCATCGAGCTCCAAGATCGAAAATTACCTGGGCTTTCCGACGGGGCTCTCGGGGCAGGAACTGGCGGCGCGGGCTATCGCCCAGACGGAGAAGTTCGGAGCGAAGATTATCGTTGCGCACGGCGTATCGCAACTGGATTGCGCTAAGCGCCCCTTCAAGGTGGTGCTGGACAACGGGACCAGGATCGCAGCGCGCGCGGTTGTGATTGCCACCGGAGCGCAATACAACAAGCCGCGGATCGGCAATCTCGCGCAATTCGAGGGCCAGGGAGTTTACTACGGCGCGACCTTCATGGAGTCGCAGCTGTGCGGACACGAAGAGGTTGTCGTCGTGGGCGGAGGGAACTCCGCGGGGCAGGCAGCGGTTTTTCTCTCGCAGACCGCACGCAAGGTGCACATGCTGGTTCGTTCGGGAGGGCTGTCGGAGTCGATGTCGCGCTACCTGGTCCAGCGGATCGAAGAAAACCCCGCGATCGAAGTGCACTACAAAACGGAAATCGTCGGACTGGAGGGCAGCGAGCACGTCGAGAGCGTCACCTGGCGCGACAAAGCGAGCGGCCAGACTTCCGTCCACAAGATTCGCCACGTGTTCATCATGGCAGGAGCGTCGCCGCAGACCGAATGGCTGCAAGGCTGCGTTGCCCTCGACGACAAGGGGTTTATCCTCACCGGGCGGGACTTGGATTCAACGAATGGAAGCCATACATCGGCGCAGCCACGGTCTCCGTACATGCTGGAAACAAGCCTTCCGGGTGTATTTGCGGTAGGGGATGTCCGCTCAGGAAATGTGAAGCGGGTGGCCTCCGCCGTGGGGGAAGGAGCGATTGCTGTCTACTTGGTTCATCGCGCCTTAGCGGAGCTTTGAAAGCCCGGCAGACGGACCGATCCGGACAAACGGACGCTTTCCACTTGTCGAAACTCAAGGTATCCTGTGTGGCACGTCCTCGCTGGAGAAAGCAATGATTGTGAACATCACGACCCGTTCGAATGGAATCGCCACGATTATCGACGTCAAGGGCGAAATTACTTTGTATAACGCTCCGGAGCTGCGCAAAGTGCTCATGGACCTGTTCAAGGTGAAGAAGACACCGCGCGTGATCGTGAACATGATGAACGCCGGTTATATCGATAGCGCGGGCGTGGCGTGCCTGGTCGAAGCATTGAAAGTGGCTCGGGAAGCGAAGCTCGGGCTAGCGCTCTTTGGACTCAATCGCGTGGCGAAAGAAGTGTTCGAGTTGACGCGCTTGATCAACGTGTTCGACGTGTATGACACGGAAGAGGAAGCGCTGCGCGGCGTGCGAGCGACCTCGGTCTCTTCGTCTGGTACCGCGGTTTGAAACTCCCTATATGTCCGTTACGGAAACAGTCGGACAAGCAACCATCGACGGACTGGCATACGTCGGCGACCTGACGATCCTGACCTGCCAGTCGCTGCATGCCATCTTTGTGGCGCCATTCCAAGGACAGCGGCTGCGCGGCCAGCGCGCGATCCACCAGGCCATGGCGGTAGGTGTTGGCGCGGTTCCCATCCTTTCGCTGATTTCATTTTTTATCGGCGTGATTATGGCGCTGCAATCGGCCTATGAGTTGCAAAAGCTCGGAGCTATCGCGCTGGTCGCCAGGGCCGTGGCGATTTCGGTGACGCGGGAGCTGGCGCCATTGATCACCGCCATCGTTGTGATCGGGCGGTCGGGTTCGGCATTTGCCGCGGGACTTGGTTCGATGAAGGTGAATGACGAGCTCGACGCTCTGGAGACAATGGCGCTCGACCCCGTGCAATTTCTCGTGGCGCCAAAATTTCTCGCGATGGCACTCATGTTGCCCTGCCTGACGACCTGGTCTGACTTCATGGGCATCCTCGGCGGTTCCACGTTTGGGGTGAGCGTTGCGGGCTTCACGTTCAGTTCGTATATGCAGGCGACCTTGCACTCGCTCGTGCTGCGCGACATCATTACCGGGCTGATCAAGAGCGTGATGTTCGGCATGGTGATCACCGTGGTGGGCTGTCAGGAAGGACTTTCGACCGGCCTGGGCCCGGAGCAAGTAGGACGCTCGACCACGTCAGCGGTGGTCAAATCCATTTTCATGGTGGTAGCCGTGGATCTGGTTTTTACGATGCTTTTCTATTTTACGACGCCGCGATAAA
>JASHQB010000301.1 GCA_030037775.1 Candidatus Acidiferrales bacterium | reverse complement strand
GGCGCCTTCGGGAAAATGTGGCTTCCCGAGGCAATGGGCTCCGGCGTCGCCTTCATCGACTACAACAACGACGGCTGGCCCGACATCCTCCTCGTTAATGGACAGGATTGGCCCGGCCGGAGCCGGCGTCATTCTTACATGGCGCTTTATCGCAACAATCACGACGGCACGTTCACCGACGTGACGCATCAAGCTGGCCTCGATGTCGAGATGTACGGCATGGGCGTGGCCGTCGGTGACTACAACAACGACGGCTGCGACGACATTTTTGTCAGCGCGCTCGGCCAAAGCCATCTCTTCCGCAACAACTGCAACGGGACGTTTACCGACATCACCAAGCAGGCTGGGCTGTGGGGTCCCAACGACTTCAGCACCAGTGCCGCCTGGATTGATTACGGCCGCGAGGGCCGCCTGGATCTCCTCGTCGCGAATTACGTTCAGTGGGCGCCCGAAACTGATATTTATTGCACCCTCGACGGCCGCTCGAAATCCTATTGCACACCCCAATCGTACAAAGGTGCCTCCTTGCGCCTTTGGCACAACAACGGCAATGGAACGTTTACGGATGTGACCAAGCAAACTGGCCTTTACGATCCGACGTCCAAGAGTCTCGGCATCACGGTTTTTGACGCCAACAACGACGGCTGGCCCGACATTTTCGTCAGCAACGACACCGAACCGAACAAGCTCTACGTCAACAACCACAACGGGACCTTCACCGAGAAGGCGGTGATGTCAGGCGTTGGGTTCAGCGAAAACGGCCTCGCGCGCGCCGGCATGGGCGTCGCCGCTTCGGATTACGACCATTCGGGCTTCTCCAGCATTCTCGTCTCCAACTTTTCAAATCAGATGCTCGCCCTCTACCACAACGAAGGTAACGGCCTCTTCGTCGACGAGGCGCCTCATTCCGAGATTGGCCGTTCCAGTCTGCTTACCCTTGGCTTCGGCTGCTTTTTTTTCGATTATGACAATGATGGCTGGCCTGACGTTTTCGTCGCCAATGGCCACATTCAGCATGATATTCAGGTCGTCCAGCGCCAGGTTCACTATGCCGAACCGCCGCTGCTCTTCCGAAACCTCGGCGGTGGCATATTCGCCGATGTCACCGCGAAGATGGGAGCCTCGTTCAACGTCCCGCGCGTCGCACGCGGCGCCGCTTACGCCGATGTCTTCAACGACGGCAAGCTCGACATTCTGATTTCGACCAACGCCGGACCGGCGGCTCTTTTCCGCAACCAGGGGGGTGCAAATCGCAGTTTGCGCATCAAGTTGATCGGCGTCAAATCCAATCGCGACGGACTCGACTCCGCCGTGCGTGTCACTTCCGGCGGTATGACCCAGGACAAAATGCTCACCAGCGGCTCGAGCTACCTCTCTTCGAGCGAGCTCGTTCTGACTTTCGGCCTCGGCCAGAATATCCGCGCTGACCGAGTCGAAATTCACTGGCCCAGCGGGCAAGTCGATCATCTCGCGAATGTTTCCGCCGGCCAGACCATCACCGTAAAGGAAGGAGCCGGAATTGTCGCGGCCAAACCCTATGCAAGAAACTGAAGCTCCGCCGCTGCGCAATTCGTTGTGGCTCGCTTTCATCTCCCTCGCTATCCTGACGCTCGCCCTTTTTTCCTTGGCGCGCCCGCGAGCCTCCGCGCAATCTCCCACCGCGTCCACCCAAGCCGAAGCCGCAGGCCACAACAATCTCGGCGTCGCCTACATGAACCGCCAGCAGCAGAAGACTGCCCTCGCGGAATTCAAGAAGGCCTACGCGCTCGATCCTCATCTCTACGCGGCGCGCCTCAATCAGGCCATCGCTCTCCTGAACCTGCAGCGGTTTCCAGAAGCCCAATCCATCCTCAACGAAGCCGCCGCACGCGAGCCGAAAAATCCGCGCGTCTGGTACAACCTCGGTCTGCTCGAAAATTCTCTCGGACATCCGGCCCTTTCCACCCGCGATTTCGAGCGCGTCATTGCTCTCGATCCCAATGATGCGGATTCACATTATTTTCTCGGCCAGGAGGACATGGCGCTTCACCAATACCCGAAAGCCATCGCCGCTTTCGATTCCGCCCTGAAGCTCGATCCCTTCCACGCCTCCGCGGTCTTCGCCATCGCGCAAGCCTATCAGCGCTCCGGAGATACTTCTCGTGCCCGCGAATATCTCGCGCGCTTTCAGGAAGAAACTCAGAAAAAGATCGCCACGCCCATGAGCATGATTTATGGCGACCAAGGAAAGTATTCTCTCGTTGAGGAAGTTCCACCTGGCACCGAACCCGTCCCGCCCGCGAGTCCTATCCATTTCGCGGACGTCACCGCCGCATCAGGTCTGCCCGAGCATGCTGCACCGCTCGATTCATCTCTGCATCGCGATCCAGCCACGTCTTCCTTCGGTTCCGGCGCCTGCGTCTTCGATTTCGACGGCGACAGCCGCCCCGGCATTTTTCTTGCGAACGCCGACGGCAGTGGCCATCCCGCGCTTTTCCGCAATCTCGGTAACGGTCGCTTTGAAAACATCACGCCGCAATCCGGCATCGCCATCTCCGGAATCGGCGTGGGCTGCACGGCAGGCGACTACGACAACGATGGCCGTCCCGACCTTGCCGTCAGTTATGACGGCGGAGTCGCGCTCTTTCACAACGAAGGCAACGGGAGATTTCGCGATGTCACTACGTCAGCGGGAATTCACGTGGCCGGCCGCCCCATGGGCCTGACCTTCGTCGATTACGACCACGACGGCGACCTCGATCTTTATGTGTCTCGCGTTGCCGCCCAACCACCCTCCAACGTTCCCAATGAGATGTGGCGCAACAATGGCAACGGAACTTTCACTGAAGTCGCTTCGCAAATCGGTCTCGGCAACCCAGAAAGCTGGGGCGCCACCGCAAGCGACGTCAATAACGATCGTGCCGTGGATCTCGTCGTCTCCGCCCTCACGTCTTCACCCGTCGTTTATCTCAATCCTCGCGAAGGTTCTTTCGGCGCCCTTCATCCTTGGACTTCCGCCATTTCTCCCGCCGTCGGCGCGATCGCTTTCGATTTCGACAAAGACGGCTGGATGGACCTCGCCTTCACTCACGCTTCATCGCCGGCAGTTACCTTGTGGCGCAATGTCGGCGGCAAAACTTTCACTCCCGTCAGTTTGCCGAAACTCGATTGGACTCGCGCCTGGGGCCTTGCCGTTCTTGATTACGACAACGATGGCTGGCTTGATCTCGTTGCCGTTGGTGAAGATTCCTCCGGCACCGGTCGCATCGCGTTGCTCCGCAACGAGGGTTTGTTCGGCTTTCGCGACGTCTCGCAACAGGTTGGCCTGGACAAGATTGTTCTCCTGCACCCGCGCTCCCTTGTCACCGCCGATTTCTTCGGCGACGGCGCTCCCAGCCTCCTGGTCACCCAAAACGGCGGACCGCCAGTGTTCTTGCGCAACTTCGGCGGCAATCGCAATCATTGGCTGCGCCTCACGCTCCACGGCCTCGCCGACAACAAGAGCGCTCTCGGAACAAAGGTCAACGTTTTTGCCGGCACGCTGCAACAAAAAATGGAAGTCTCCGCCGGGTCCGGCTACCTCGGGCAGAGTGACACCGCGCTCACCGTCGGCCTCGCCGGCGCGACCCGCGCCGACATCGTGCGCATGTTATGGCCGACCGGCGTTCTTCAGGACGAGATAAATCTCCCATCGAACTCCAAGCAGTCCATCGCCGAACTCGACCGAAAGGGCAGCTCTTGCCCGCTTCTTTTTTCGTGGAATGGCCGCACTTTCCAGTTCATTTCGGACATGCTCGGCCCCGGCATCTTGGGCCACTGGCTTGCTCCCGGTGAGCGCAACATTTCGAATCCGAAGGAGTACCTGAAAGTCGACAGCTCTGCCGTCCAGCCGAAGAACGGCCTGCTCCGTTTTCGTCTTCTCGAGCCGATGGAGGAGCTGGACTATCTGAATCAAGTTCGCTTGCTCGCCATCGACCACCCGGCCGATGTCGCCGTCTATCCCAACTCTCATTTCGCCATGTATCCGCCATTCCCGGCTTTTCATGTGATCGCTGCTTACGGTGCGCATCCGCCCATCGGCGCTTGGGATTCGCAAGGACGCGATGTCCTGCCGCTGCTCCTGAAACCCGACCATCACTTTGTGAAGGGTTTCACTGCCTTGCCTTACGACGGCTTCGCGAAACTTCACTGGGTTGAACTCGATCTCGGCGCGTGGAATGCGCGCAATCCGCTGTGGCTGGTGCTTGACGGCTTCACCGATTATTTCTCCGCCAGCTCCCTCTATGCCGCGTGGCAAGCCGGACTGCGGCCCATCTCGCCTTACATTGAAGCGCGGGATTCCTCCGGCCACTGGCGCCGCGTGGTTGACGACATAGGCTTTCCTGCCGGCCTCGAACGCACCATGACGGCCGACCTCACCGGCAAACTTCCGCCCGGCACGCGCCGCATCCGCATCGTTACCAATCTAAAAGTCTACTGGGATCGGATTCTCATCGACAATTCCCCCGCCGACGCTCCCTACAGCGTCTCCGAAGTTCCTCTCGTCGCCGCGCGCCTCCAATTTCGCGGCTACCCAGAATATGTCGAAGGCTCCACGCCGGCCGACCTCAGTTACATCTATGACCGAGTCAGCTCCAGCGGTCCTTATGCGCAGCAAGCTGGAAACTACACGCGCTACGGCGACGTTCTCCCTCTTCTCCAGCGCGCCGACGAAGAATATGTTGTCTTCGGCTCCGGTGACGAAGTCGCTCTGAATTTCGATCCTTCCTCCCTCCGCAAATTGCCCCGAGGCTGGGTGCGCGATTACTTTTTCTACGCCGACGGCTTCGACAAGGACATGGATTTCTACGCCAAATTCGGCGACACTGTCGCTCCTCTGCCCATTCATGTCCTGCATTCCTATCCCTATCCGCCGGGCGTCGGCTATCCCGACGACCTTCGCCATCTTGAATACCTTTTGCTCTACGACACCCGCGCCGTCTCCGGCGCTCCGCCCGCCAGCTATCGCTTCCACTACGACCAAGACTTGCCAAACGGCCAGCAGTAGTCCCAGCTAAGCGAACCGTTGGCCTCCGTAAGGGCGCCGTTGACAAGGGATCCGTGTTTGCCTGGGAGCGTTTCTAATCGACGAGGGTAGAAACGAAGACGAGCCGGACGCGGGATCCGATGCCCGGCAGGCCTTCGGTAAGAGCAACAATAGTTTCGGGACGGGGGTGGCCGATGGCGATGGCAGAGCCTTCCGCCGCCGCGTCGCGGGCCGCAAGATCGAGCTGACGAAGAATGGCTTCGCGTGTTTCGACGTCGTCGAGAAAAACCTTGCGGGATGCGGCGGGGACGCCAGCCTGCTCGGCGGCAGCGTAAGCGACGGTGGCCGCAGTGGTGCGGCTGTCGATAAAGAAGAGATTGCGACGGCGCAAGTCTTGCATGAGTTCGGCCATGAGCCGAGGCTGGGCGGTAGCGAGCGAGCCTTCGTGATTGTTGATCCCGACGACGTGAGGGACCTGGGCGAGCATCTCGCCGAGCAGACGGTGGACTTCGTCAGCAGACATTCCTACACGCAATTCTACGGGCTCAGCCTTGGCGGCATTGCCCTGAAATTCCATCGGCAGGTGAAGCATGACTTGGTCACCGCGGCGGTAAGTTTCGTCGGCGATCTCGGTGGAATGCGCCTGACCTGGGAGCACGGATAGGGTCAGAGGATAAGGCATTTTGAGTAGGGCCTCGGCAGCGACTTTGTCGCTGCCAATGTCGTCGATGATAATGGCGAGCCGCGGTGTGCTCGATTTGCCTTCCGCGGAGCTTACCGCTGAGGTGACAATGTGGACGGAGTGCGTGCGCTTCCCTTCAAACAAATAATCAAAATGAATCGTATTAGGCGTGCCGGGCCGCGAAACGCGGACGAGGCGATGGCGTGCCGCAGCACGATCGAGGGCCTGCTCGATCACGGAACGACGGCTCTCGTCGGTAAGGCCAATGAAAATGTCGTCGGCAACAAGGTAGGGCTTGCCATTGCCAAACCGGCCCATCTCTGGACGAATCGAGATTTGCACGCTTGGTCCAGCGGCCGACTGCGCGGCGGCAACGAGATCGCGAGTTATCGCGCGTATTTGGCCTTCAGTTGGAGGCAGCTTCCGACAGCCGGCGATGAAGGACGCGGCGAGGAACAGAACGAGCAGACTAACAACGCGCCGACGTAGAAGAGCTTTCCCTCGCGGCCGGGTAGCAGCCACGTGCGATCTAGGCAGCTTTCTGCCCGCCTTGCAGGATTTCGATGGCCTTCTTTACGACCGGGTCATCTGCAGAAGGCAACTGACCCGGCGCAGGCGGAGCAAGCTGATCCTGATTCAATTGCGCGACGTCACTGATGGTTTGCGGATTCACTTCCACGGTGGGTGCGACACCTTCCTTGGGAATGGACTTGCCACTAGGAGTGAAATAGTTCGCGATCGTGAGAATTAAGGCAGCGCCGTCATCGAGCGGAATCACTTTCTGCTGCGAGGCAGTGCCAAAGGTGGTTTCGCCTACGGTGTCGCCGCGATGATTATCTCCAACGGCCGCGGCAAGGATTTCCGCGGGGCCGGCTGTTCCGCTCGAAATCAAAACCGTCATCGGTTCCTTCCAAACTACTTTCGAAGGATCAGCGGAGAATGTCTGCATGGCTATGGTCTGGCCGCGCAGCGTGGCAATCGTGCCCGAGGAAAGGAATAACTGCGCCGTTTCGATGCCGTCGTTCTCGGAACCGGTCGCCGAGTCCCGCAAATCGAGAATCAGCTTCCTGGCTCCCTGACGCTGAAATTCCTGGAGCTTATCGCGTATTTGATGCACCGTATCCGGATCAAACGCGGCAACTCGCAAGTAGGCGATGCCATCCTGCATTTGCTCTTGCAGGAGATGCGGGGGCTGGAGCTTGGCGTACGTCATGGTGACATCAAGCGGCTTGCCGCGCCGAATCACCTCGCACTTTACGGTCTGGCCAGGATCGCCGGTCAGCAAAACTTGCGCCTGGCCGATGGACATCTGCGTGGTCGAGAAACCAGCGATAGACTCGAGCAAGTCGCCATCCAGAAGGCCCGCTTTTTGCGCGGGGCTATCAGGCAACACCGAAACAACAACGATGTAGCCATATCGTTTGGAGAGAGAGGCGCCAACCTGGCCTCGCGTCTTGTCGTCGATTTTCTTTTCGTAATCGGCGTATTCGAGCGGGCTCAGATACGCGGATTGCGGGTCGAGTGAATCCAAAAGACCGTGCAGGGCACCCGAAGTGACCGTATGAATATCGGGATCGTCAACGTAATCGTCCTGGACGTACTGGAGGACCTCGCTGTAAACGGTAAGCGAAGCGTAGGACTTGTCACTGGTCTTGCCCTTCACATAGCCCACGGCGGCATAGGCAAAAACCAACACCGAAACGACGATGACCGTCTTCTTCCAAAATGAACTCATGTTTTCTTCCTGTGCCGCGGCGTTAGGGCGACCTCAACGATGGACATAAAGGGGCAATTATAGCATTCCAGGCCCCGTTTATGGAGCGGGCCGATATGCTTTTACTCCCCAAGGTTTCGATGCCTGGGACTTGGACAAAGATGGCCTCCATCAGTCTTGGCCTTGAGCAGCGCGGCGCGGCAACTGTCGCCAAGCTTCTGTTAAGGAAGCCAGCCCTCGTTGGGATCCCGATTGCTCACTCTCGCGTAGCAGCGTCACCGTAGCCGCATTCAGGACTGGCAGACGCTGAAGACGGAAGTTATCAGTCGACAGGATGCTCCTCGATAGCAGCCGACGTGATATATGTATGCGAGATGCGATCCTGCCAAGTCAGGCGGTCTTCGTCCCAAAGCGACCAAAGAAAACCGAGAAGAAGCGTTCCTCCGGAGAGGAAATAGCCAAAGCTGCGCCAGACCAATTGGCGGGTGTCCGGGAAGGCTCCGTCCATCCCGACCACCGAAAGTCCGCGAATCTGCATCCCAAGGGTTGCGCCGGAGAACAGCGTAAACAGGCCGAAATACAGAATGTAGATCAAAAAAAAGATGATGGCGTAAATAGCAAAGTTGATTTTCAAAACTCCGAGCTGGCCACCGAGAGAGCGAAACATCGCGAGGAAACCGGCAAAGACGCCCGAAACAGCAACGCCGTCGAGCAAGCCTGCCAGGCGGCGCGTGATCAATTCGGCGACGGGAAAAGAAGGGGCTGCCGGGTGAATGCGGTGAGTTTCCACGACCGAAAAATCGAGTTGGGACTGGGAGACATGTATTTCGACGCGCTCAGTGGGTCGGATACGCGCTATGGTGCGGGGAGCAACAGCGGCGGTAATGACCGCAGAGGCGTCTTCATCACCGAAAGAGAGAGCAGGCTGGGATTCCGGAGGAATTTTTTCGTGGTGGCGCGAACGATAGACTTCCAAGCGACGAGCAACTTCCCGGCGCCACTCAGGTTCCTCAGTGACCGGCGGCGGGGGTGGGCTGTAGGCAGCTTCACAAAATGGGCACACTTCAACCCACTGATTACTGACTGCGCCACATTGCGAGCAGACCTGAATCACTCGGTTCGTTTTGCGCTGCGGCCGTAATTCGCGGACGAAAACATCGTAACAGATTCGAGAAAAGGCGAAACGGCAAAATCACGGGGATAGTCGCCAAGTAGATAACCAGGAGTCATGCAAACCAGGCGCAGGTAGCACGGTTCTTTGCGGGGCTTTGTCAGCATGTTAGGCTTTGGGACGCTCTTCGACGCGATGCTCGATTGGATGGACGCAAACTCCCGGCGGCGGAGTTCAAAAAAGGGCCAAGGCGCTCTGCTGCTGGCGCTCATCCTGGCCGTACCCGTTGCGGCGTGGGCCGGCGGAGCACAGCAGAATCAAACGGTCACGCGCCTGCACACGCAGAAGGGCGAATTGACGCTCGGAGCCGATTCGCAGAGAGAATCCGGGAAAGTCTTCTTCGCCGACGGCCACGTCGACGTCGTCTACGAAGACGTGCGCCTCCAAGCCGACCACATAGAATACAACCAGCAAACCAAGGTGGCGATGGCGCGCGGGCACGTGCAATTCGATCACGAAAATCAGCATCTGGAGGCGGAGGAGGCGAACTACAACTTCGAGACGGAACGCGGGACTTTTCACAACGTACGCGGCACGGTGAAGGCAGAACACCTGGCCAATCCCAATGTGCTCGTCAGCCCCAATCCTCTGACGTTCGCCGCCGTGGAAGTCGACCGCGTGGATGCAGAAACGTTCGTCGCGCGGCATGCGTGGCTGACCGTTTGCAGGCCGGATCGGCCGAAGTGGAAATTCTACGCTCCGCGAGCCGTGATCCACATGCAGGAATCTGTGGCGCTTGAAAACGCGACATTTCACTTGTTCCACATTCCGGTGATTTATCTTCCTTATGCCTCCGTGCCTGCCGGAGAGAAGCTGCGTCAATCGGGGTTTTTGATTCCCGACTTGACGCATTCATCGACGAGAGGCTACGTCATTGGAGACTCCTTCTATTGGGCGCCGACGGAGTGGATGGATGCAACCGTAGGGGCGCAATACCTCAGCCTGCGCGGCTCAAGCCAAAATGGCGAGATTCGTATGAAGCCATGGGAGAACGCGACGCTGACCGCGAGCTACTATGGGGTAATCGACCGCGGGCTTCCGGGGCCAGACGGAACGCTAATGAAACAGGGGGGGCATGAGGACCGGCTTTTCTTTGATGCTCTGCTGCCGGGCGGCTGGCGCGCTGTCGCGGACGTCGATCAGTTGTCTTCGCTGACCTTCCGCCTGGCGTTTGCCGAGACGTTCGCGCAAGCGGTGAATTCCGAGGTGCATACCACGACGTTCCTTACAAAGCATACGGACGGGTTCAGTCTCGGGCTCGCGGCCTTGAGCTACAAGAATTTCTTGAGCGCGTCGCCGAACACGTCGATTGATATTCGCACCGCGCCAGAGGTTCGAGCGAGTTCGGTGGACCGCGCGCCTTGGGAGAATCTGCCGATTTATTTTAGTTTCGACGCGTTCGCCGACGCGGTGCATCGCGAAACGGATGTGCCGCCGGAATTCAGCACGCCATCCTTCGTCTCGCGTATGGAATTTGCGCCCAGCGTAACAGCGGCACTGCATTGGGGGCCGTGGCTCAGTGTGACGCCGACCTTCACGGAACGCTCGACGCGCTATGGAGGACAGTTGGAGGACGGACAATTTGTGGATGAGCCGTTTGTCCGCAATACCGCCGAGTTTTCTTTGGACCTGAAGCCGCCAGTACTTGAGCGGAGCTGGAGTGACGGCAGGACGCAATGGAGGCACACTATCGAACCGGAATTCGACTATGAGTACGTGGACGGGGTAAACGATTACGCCAAGTACCCACTGTTTGATGAGGACGACACCCTGACGGACACCAATGACCTCCAATATGGGATCACGCAGCGATTGTTTCGACGAACGGGCGACAATGACTCGGATGAACTGATGAGTTGGAGCCTACAACAAAAATACTTTATCGATCCGAGTTTTGGCGGCGCGCTGGTTCCGGGAGAACGCAACGTTTTTCAGGCACTCGATTCACTAACGCCGTTCGCGTTTGAGGACAGCCTGCACCGGTTTTCGCCGATCATCAGCGACCTGCGAATCGATCCAGGGGAACGCTTCGATACGGAGGTCCGCGTGGATTTCGATCCCAAGCGCGGCCAGATGACCGCCATCGGCTCGCTCTTGAAAGTCAAGCCGTACAAACAGTCCTTCGTGACCCTAGCCCATTTCTCCACGATCAATATTCCCCCTCTGGTGGTGTCGCCGACTCGATTCATTCCACCCCTTCCGTCACCGGCTGCAGCAGTGCTCGAACGGTATTCGAACCAGGTGCGTACGCTTTTTGGATACGGCGACATGGCGCGCAAGGGATGGAACGCGGAATTCGGGTTCAGTTACGACATTAGCCAGCAGGTGTTCGAGAACCAAGTGGCGCAGATCTCCTACAACGGGTCGTGCTGCGGTATCGGATTTGAATACCAGCGGTTGTCGCTCGGTACGGTGCGAGACGAGAATGAATGGGGATTGGTGTTTCGGGTGGCGAATATCGGCTCGTTTGGGAATATCCGGCGACAGCAGAGCATTTTCTGAATCGGTAACGGAATACCAGAGATGACCAGCGAATTAGCTTACTGGACGATTGCCGAGGCCGCGGCGCAGTTACGCGGAGGGAAGCTGTCGCCCGTCGAGCTGACGCAAGCGGCGCTATTGCGCATCGAAAAACTGAATCCCCAGCTGAACGCGTTCATCACTATAACCGTGGAGCGAGCCTTGCGCGACGCCAAAGTTGCGGAACGCGAGCTGCGACGCAGACAGTATCGCGGGTTACTGCACGGAATCCCCATTACGCTCAAGGACAACATCTGGACCAGAGGGTTGCGCACCACTGCAGGCTCCAAAATCTTGAAGGACTTCGTGCCGGCTTCCGACGCAGAAATAGCAAAAAGATTGTGGAATGCCGGCGCTGTACTGTTGGGAAAAACGAACCTGCACGAGTTCGCGTACGGAATCACCACAGAGAATCCACATTATGGCGCCACGAGGAATCCATGGAATACGGAGCGAATTCCGGGAGGATCGAGCGGCGGCTCGGCGGCGGCCGTGGCGGCGGGAATGGCATTCGCGTCAGTGGGCACGGACACAGGAGGCTCAATTCGAATTCCTTCGGCGTTCTGCAGCATCGTCGGGCTGAAGCCGACGTTTGGGCGCGTGAGTTGCAACGGAATCGTGCCGCTCGCGGCGACGCTCGACCATGCGGGACCGGTCGCAAGGACCGTGACCGACGTCGCAGTCTTGTTGGATGCGATCGCAACAAAGCAAGGGCCAGACGGAGCTTTCCATCGAGCGCTACGAACGGGCGGAAGGACGAAAAAACCGCGCACGAAGGTGCGGCTGGGATGGCCGCGGGAGTATTTTTTCGAACGCGTAGACGAAGAGGTCAAGCACGCGATGGAGAAGACGGCCCAAGAGTTCGAGAAAATGGGCGCGCGAATTGAAGAAGTATCGCTGCCGCGTATCGAGGATTCGGTCGAACCGAGCACGCAGATTGCGCTCGCCGAAGCGCTGGAATATCACGAGAGCCAGGGGTATTTTCCGGCGCGCGCGGCCGATTACGGAGAGGACGTGCGCAAGCGGCTGGAAATGGGCAGCGCCATCCGCGCCGTGGATTATTTGAAAGCGCAGCAGGCTCGCGAGCGGGTTCGCGAAGACTTTCGCGTGGCATTTGAACGTGTGGATGTGATTCTGGCGCCCAGCACTCCGATGACAGCGCCCCGGTTGGGCCAAGACACAGTCAAAATCGGGCGCGAAGTGGAATCCGTACGTGGTGCGTTGGTGCGGATGAATCGGCCGGCGAACTTTACGGGATTCCCGGCGATTTCGGTCCCGTGCGGATTCTCGCGTAGAGGATTGCCGATCGGAATGGCACTGCATGGACCTGAGTGGGGAGAGGCGAAACTGCTCCGGATTGCTTTCGCGTACGAACAAGCGACAGAATGGCATTTGCGCCACCCGGAATGAACCGGCCGGGGTAACGCGTACATCCAACGGAGGAATGGAAAGCGTAGGTAAGAACATATGGCAGTTGCGGTGAATGCAAATGCACTTGAAGCGCTGGGAGCAGGGATCGTTTCGTTCCTCTCTCCCTGTGTGCTCCCGCTTGTGCCGGGATACGTGTCGATGCTTTCGGGCGTCGGCGTTGAACAATTGCGACAGGGCCAGGCGCCGCGCGCGGGGCTATTGACGTCGGCGCTCGCTTTCGTCATCGGATTCTCCATCGTATTCATCAGCTTCGGAGCATCAGCAAGTGCGGTTGGGACGTTCTTGCAGAGCCACCGCAGCATCCTCGCCCCGCTGGCGGGAGCCTTAATTTTGGTTTTTGGGCTGCACCTGCTTGGTTGGCTGGTGAGAATTTCGCTGCGTGTAGGATTTGTGATTGGCGGATTGCTGGTGGTGGCGGCCATCGCCATGGTGTTCATAGCGCCCGAGGGATGGGGTGAATTCCGGCCGATACACATGGTTGCGCTTTCGCTGATCTTCTTGCTTGGGCCAGCGCTGACGCGATGGCTGAATCGCGACGTACATTTTCGAAACATGGGCGGGCAGCCAGGAATCGTCAGCGGGTTTCTGATGGGCTTTGCTTTCGCGTTCGGCTGGACGCCGTGCATTGGGCCAATTCTGTCGGCTGTGCTGCTGCTTGCAGCGACGCAAGGAACAGTGCTACGCGGCGTTCTGCTGCTGACGGCGTATTCGGCGGGGCTGGCGATTCCCTTTATCCTCACCGCGCTCGGCATTGGGCAGTTCCTGAAGTTTTACCAGCGTTTCCGCAGGCACATTCATCTGGTCGAAGTTTTCAGCGGAGTTCTGCTGCTGGGCGTAGGCACGCTGATTTTCATGAACCGGCTGACATGGCTTTCAGGTAAACTGGCATTTCTGAATCGTTTTTCGCGGTAAAGGAGGCCGAAGTGAATCGGGTGATTTCAAGATGGGCAGCAACCGGAATGGTTGCAGCTCTTTCTTTGGCATTTGCGGGATGCAAGCAAATGGCGTCCACAGACGCGGCGGGAAACAGCTCGGCCAAAGCATCGCCCAATGCGAGCAAACCCAACGAGCCGGAGGTGACATTTCCGGAACTGCAGGGTGGGAATCTACCGCTGGCGAGTTTGAAAGGCAAAGTGGTGGTGGTAAATTTCTGGCAGACCTACTGTGAGCCCTGCCGCGAGGAGATGCCGTGGCTGATCGAGTTTCAAGACAAATACGCGAATCAGGGATTTACGATCCTGGGCGTGTCGATGGACGATGAGGGTAGGAAAACGGTCGACCCATTCGTTGAAAAAACGAAGTTCGACGTGGATGGGAAACAAGAGGCGATGGATTATCCCATTCTGATCGGAAACGAAGACATCGCGGAAAAATTTGGTGGCCTAATCGGCTTTCCCACGAGCTACCTCATTTCGCGCGATGGAAAAGTCGTGAAGCGCTACATCGGTGAAGTCGAGAAGAACGAATTGGAACAGGACATCGAGACGCAGCTGCAGTACCACCCCTAGTCTCTTCGGGCGGAGAAATCCATAAACATGATGGACGAGCGGGAATTCGAGAAAAAATACACGGACGCTTTTGAAAGCCTTCGCAAGAGACTTGCCACGCTTGGCGACGAGCATGACTTCGAAGTCGAGGGCGGCAGTGGGAAGCTCGAAATTCTCTTCGAGGATGAAGAGGAGACGCGGTTCGTGATAAGCCCTAACACTCCCGTGCGCCAAATCTGGATTTCAGCGCTCACGACTAGCTTCAAACTGGGATGGTCGGACAAA
>JASHQB010000029.1 GCA_030037775.1 Candidatus Acidiferrales bacterium | reverse complement strand
CTGTGGCTCGCGGCCTTTGGCATCGCTCTCGCGCCTCTCATCGAAGAAACCATTTTCCGCGGCTTTCTGTATCCCGTCCTGGCCCGCAAATGGGGCATTCCCGCGGGCATCTTCATCACCGGCCTGCTTTTTGGGTTGATGCACGCCGCGCAGCTCTGGGGCGGCTTCGCGCAAATCGGCCTGCTGATTTTCGTGGGCATCGTCCTCACCCTCGTGCGCGCCCGCTCCGGCACGGTTCTCGCCTCGTGGCTCATTCACCTCAGCTACAATTCATTTCTCTTCACTTGGCTTTTCGTCGGTACGCATGCCCTGAAAAACATTCCCCCGGTCCACTAACTATCCTGACGCCGCTTTGCCACGCGCGCACAGGGTTCCGAAGCATCGATCCGCGCCAATCATGTACAATTGCTCTTCTGCGGTAGTGGGCCGGTTTGAATTTTCTTTATCGTGACACAAAGAGTCAAAATTCAAATCGGCCCGCTGCTCTTTTCACGTTTGCTTCAGAGGAGCCTGCTTGCGTAGTGTCGAACCCATTCGCTGGACCGAAGACGGCGTCGTTCTTCTCGATCAGCGCCGCTTGCCTTCGGAGGTCGTTCATCTCACCTACACCGACTATCGCGAGCTCGCCGCGGCCATAAAAGACATGGTCATTCGCGGCGCGCCGGCCATCGGAGTCGCCGCCGCCATGGGCATCGCCCTCGGTGTTTCGCGCTCCCGCGCCGCCACGCTCGATGAACTCCGCGCGGAATTCAAAACCATTTGCGACACCTTCGCCTGCACCCGCCCCACCGCCGTCGACCTCTTCTGGGCCATCCAGCGCTTTCAGCGCAAATTCGACGCCCTCGCGCAAAACGCCGCGCAAAATAATCTCGAACCCCTCCAACTCGCGCTGGTCGACGAAGCACAGCAAGTCCATCGCGAGCGCGTGGCCGCCGACGAAGCCATCGGAAAATTCGGAGCCGCGCTCCTGCCTGCCGCCGGTCGCGTCATGACCCAGTGCAACGCCGGCGCTCTCGCCACCGCCGGCATCGGCACCGCCCTCGGCGTCATTCGCATCGCCGTCGAAACCGGCCACAAACTCGAAGTGCTCGTCCCCGAAACTCGCCCCTATCTCCAGGGCGCGCGCCTCACCGCCTGGGAGTTGCACCAGGACAAAATCCCGCTCACCCTTATCACCGACAATATGGTGGGGCACTTTCTGAAGACCGCGGCCGTCGGCGCCATCGTCGTGGGGGCCGACCGCATCGCCGCTAATGGCGACACCGCCAATAAAATTGGCACCTATCCCATGGCCGTCCTCGCCCGCGAACACAAAGTGCCATTTTTTGTCGCCGCGCCGATTTCCACCCTCGATCTCAGCATCCCCTCCGGCGACCAAATCCCCATCGAGCAGCGGCCCAGTGCCGAAGTGACCCACGTCCAGGGCGTCCGCGTCGCTCCCGACGTCAAGGCCGCCAATCCTGCCTTCGACGTGACTCCCTCGCGCCTCATCGCCGCCATTATCACCGAGCGTGGCGTAGCCCGCGCCCCTTATCAGGACTCCCTTCAGCGCCTCGCCAAGTAGCTCTTCCCACCCCGCCCTTCTTCACGGAATACAGCCTGGCGGTGTATGCTTCTACGGGGCAGAACCGTAGTTCATAGAGCAACTTCTGTCACAAAAGCATCGTCTAATGGGAAGCGACTGATAGTCTTAGTACGGGGGGCCATTCTTGGGGCCCAAGGATGCCGCGGCGAGCTTCGGGTGGGCTAGCCGGAAAGTAAACGGAGGGCGAGCTTCCTGGGGAGGCGAGTCATTCCAAAATTCAGAGGAGAAGAGCGAATGTTCTTTCGAAAATTTTTGATACTCGTCTTCGTGATTGCCTGCGGGGCGTCGTGCGCGCTAGCGCAGGATTCGTTCGCGGATAAGTTCGAAGTCACGCCTTTTGGCGGCTATAAGTTCGGCGGCAAAATCAATGTCTATGGATATGATGCGAATTCCAACGTCGAGAATGTGTTCGTTAAGAGCAACCTCGACTACGGTGTCATCGCCGACTATTCCATCTGGTCGAGCTTCGCCGCCGAATTCATGTGGGTGCGTCAGCCAACCATCTACAGCCAGGAGGACTATGACACCACGCCGCCTACAAGCGACTTCCTCGCCAAAGGCACGCTAAGCACTTATACCTTTGGCGTCAACTATACCTTCCGTGGCGACTCCAAGGTCAGGCCATTCGTCGCCGGGGGTCTCGGCTGGACCAACTTCGGAAACCTCGATAGCCAACCTTCGGTCCTCTACGTTGGCTTCTACAACAAGTTTGCTTACAACATCGGGGGCGGCGTCAAATACTTTTTCAACAAATACGCCGGCCTCCGTTTCGATCTGCGCTTTGCGCCCAGCCGCACCACTCCGGGTGTTTCCGAAGAGTGCTACATTACCTGCGAAGAGGTTTCGTCGAGTTACCACATGAACCAGGGCGAAGTGAACCTCGGCTTGATTCTCAAGTTCTAACCACCTAAGATCAAAAGAGCGGGAGCCTCTCGGGCTTCCGCTCTTTATTTTTCCCTCTTGTAGACTGCGAACCCGCTCTATTCCTTAGTCCGCCATTTCTCGTCGTTTCTCCATCATCTCCTAGAACGAGAACTGCGCCTTGAGCTGGACGGCCCGCGGAGACCCGTCTCCGCCCAGAAACGACCCGAATATGCTCGTCGGCGAACTGACCGTATTCAGAATCTCGCCGAACTCCGGGCTCGCCGCGTTGTTGATGGGCATGCCGAAATTCGGATGGTTCAGCACGTTGTACACCTGCACGCCGAAGGTGAGCCGCGCGCTCTCCCAGAAGGGCAGCTTCGTCGATTTCATCAACGCCGCGTCGAAATTCATGAACCGCGGCCCGCGGAACTCGTTGCGCGCCTCCGTGGTAAATGCATTTTCGCCGCCCACATTGAATTCACAGGCCGCCGAAGTCAGTTGCGTACAGGTGATCGTGTCCGGCAGCGCCAGACAACTCGGGCCGGACCCGGTCACTTGGCACGAGGTTGGCCCACCTAGGAATTCAGGGATCACTTCGGAAAAGTAATTGTTGTTCGCCGCCAGCTCTCCATCCAGCGTGCCGTCAACTACGCTGTAAGGGAAGCCGGAATGCATAAAGAAGGCCCCCGAAAGCTGCCATCCGTCGATCAGGTAAGTCGATCCGTGTTTGCCCACCAGCCTTCGGATCGGCAGTTCCCACACCCCGTTCACGCTCCCTGCCTGCCTCACGTCGTAGTCCGCCGGCCCGTAGCTACCTTGGGTGTTGAACGGATCCTGCGGGTTCAACAAGCTCGTCGGCGAAAACATCGCGAAGTCTCCGTTGGAAACTTCATCCAGCGCATGGCTGTAGGTGTAGGTGCCTTGAATAATGCCGCTGCCCCAGCCGCTGATGTGGTGCGTCACGCTCACCGTGCCGCCGTTATAGTTGGAGTTTCCGCCGCTGTAGAGAATCGAAACTTCGCCGAACCTGTCGTCCGCTGCCGCGCTCGGCAAGTTTGCAAACCCCCACGCGTTCACCGAATTGTCGATCACCGGCTCGTGCACTCCATGATTCCCGACGTAACTCAGCGTCACTGACGTTGCCGACCCTAGCTCGCGCTGCAGCTCAAGGCTCCACTTTTGATATTCCGGAACTTTGGTTTCTGTTTCCGAGTTGAAAAGGCTCGGCGGTTTGAATTCCGTATCATTTTGTTCGATCGTCGAAAGCGTTTCGCCCGTGTAGAATCCGTTTTGAAACGCGGTGTTTGACGCCGCCGTATCGGCAAAGATGCTCGGGCCGCCCGCTGCCGACGCGATGGGAACGATGTAGTCGTTCGTGGCCATGAAAGTCGCATTCAGCGGCGGGTTCTCCGCGAAATTGTCCGCCACTTTCGCCGGAAACAAATTGTAGAAAATCCCCGCGCCCCCACGCACCACGGTCTTTCCGGAAGGCCCGAACGGTTGCCAGGCGAAACTGATCCGCGGCTCGTACAATTTGCCCTGAAGGCTCGGCAGCGCCTGCAGTTGATTGATCTTGATGGCCTGATCGTAGGGCACCAGTGCCAGCGCCGCCGAATTGTTCTGCCCGCCGAGATCGGCAATGCTGCTGAAAGGCCCCGACAATTGCGAGAAGCACAAGTGGCGGCAGATCGGATCGGAATCGTGCTCCACGCGGAAGCCAAACGTCAGGCTGAGCGTCGGACTGAAGCGCCAGTCATCCTCCACGTATCCGCCTGACGTGTAATACGCAATGGGCTCGTCCAGAGATTGCGGAAACGACTGCGTCAGCGTGTCGCCGGTCACGCCCCCCTCGAAGAAATCGTTGATCGTGTTCACCTGCAGCAGTCCGCCTTGCAACGCGCCGAAATCGTGGTCGCTGACGTCAATCCGCCGGAATTGCCCGCCGATTCTGAACGTGTTCACTCCAGACACCTTCGAGAAATCATCCGAGACCTCGTAATCCGTGCTCGCCCGCCCCTGCGGAAGCGCGCAGTTCTCTCCTCCCATGAACACCGGATTGCCGTCGCCAAGCGGAGCGTTCGAACACGGGTTCGGCCCCGCGGTGCTGAAAAACGTTCCGTCGTTGACCACGATGGTCGTCGGAAAATTTTCCCCCGTCAGCGACACGCCTGGATGCTCCAGAACCGCGGAATAATACTGCGTCCCCACCAGGAATTGATTCGCCGCGGACGGGCCAAAATCGTGCGTCCATTCCAACTGCCCCAAATCTGACGGCTGCGAGCTGACAATGTTGAAGGCGCTTGACAGAGGGTCGATATACGTCGCCTGCGTGCCTCCATCCCGCTCGTACCGGCCAAACAGCCGGTCTTTCGCGTTGATGTTCACGTCGATGCGCGTGTCCACCAGCCACTCTTTTGTCAAAGCGCTTTGCGACGACGTAAAACTGACCGAACAGGGCTCTGCGCCCGACCCGTAGAACGCCGGATCCAGATTGAAACTCCCGCATCCATCCCCCGTCGGGAACTCCTGGCCATTTACAAACGTTTGGCCCGGTGCCTGATTGTCCAAAGCATAGACGAAGTCCGGCGCGTTGTTCACCAGCGGGAAAATCGAGTCATTGTAGAAGTTCGCGGTGTTCGGTTGCCCCTGCTGGTTGAGGAAGCTGACCACGGCGGTCTGAAAGTCCTGGCTCGGAACTACGACCGTCGCGCTGGCCGGCACCAGCACGCGCAGTCCTTCCGTATTGACGAAGAAGAAGACCTTGTCTTTCCGCAACGGCCCGCCGAACGATCCCTGCCACTGGTTCTCGCCATCAAATGGCCGCAGAGTTCCTCCCGCATTATCGAAAAAATCGTTCGCGTTCAAAAGCCGCTGATTCCAGAAGTACGTCGCCGTCCCGTGCAGGCTGTTTCCCCCGGAACTCGTCACGTAATCCACGCCCGCGCCCGCAAATTCTCCGTTCGTTCCCGTGTACGCGTTGCTTACAATACTTACGTCCTGCACTTCGTTCGTCCCCAGCATGATTTTCGTCGCGCCCGCGTAATTGACGTTCAGGAAGGGATCCATTTCCTCCACCCCGTCCACGCTGAAGCGATTTGAAGTTGCCGGCATGCCGTAGTTCGAAAAGCTTCCCGTCCCTACTCCGCTCGAATTAATCACCGAGCCCGGAGCAAATTGCCCGAGATACGTCATGTCGCTCCCCGGATTGGGTACCTGTGCGACCTGCAGGCGCGACAACGTTATCCCCACGTTGCCGTTCTCTTTTCGCAACATCGACGCAGCCTGCGCCCGAACCGGGCCCTGCGGCTGCAAGCTCAATTGAAAATCGACCGTCACCGGCTCGCCCAGCGGAACGGTCACGATCTTCGTCTGCGGCTGAAACCCGCTGTACGTAACCATAATCGTGTAGGAGCCCGGATCGAGCAGCCCGAACTGATACGTCCCCGACAAACTCGTTTTCGCCGTCTGAATCGTCCCCTTTGCGTTGTTCGTCAGCAGCATATCCGCATTCGGAACGATGGCCTTCTTGGGGTTCGTGACCACTCCGCGGATGCTCCCCGTGGTCATCGTCTGCGCCTCCAACGGCTCCGCACCCCACCACGCTCCGAGCAACAGCGCGACGGCCACAAAAATCAAGCGTCTCAAAATCATCAAATCCTCCGTCAGGGTTTTCGTCTTAGAGCAAATGCGGATTGAGCTTCAGACCGGACGCGCCTGCTCCCCCGAGCCGGCCGGCAAGCGAACGCTGCAAGAAAAGCGACCATGCAGTTTACAACACTCGCCTTAGCAGGCCATACAGTTGATTTCCTGCACTCACGCCGCGCGCTCCGCGCTGCGAACGCAACTTCGGACACGATTGACCTACTGGGGGATGCGATGCGTGCAGAGATGGTTGCAGGCGCGGCGTTGGGTGGAAATTCGCTGCCGAAGAGAGCCGTCCCTGCCACTTCACACGCCCTGGCGCGAGTCTGTAGGACAGGAGCCAGACTTGGCAATGTCCTCAAGAACGCGTCCTTCGATGCGGACGCGCCCACGTCAAACTCGTGGGTGAATTACATCCATGGTCGCCTGAAGTCAAGAATCTTCTCAGGCTCCGCCATTTCCGCCGCTACTTTGCACGCGCCTCCGTTCGCTTTCCAAACCCGCAGGTATGCGGAGGTAAAGCCCTTGTGCCCTCCGGTTTTGACATCGTCAAACAAGATGTGCGCAGGTCCGTACTCATATGCCGATGGCGGCGAGCCGTTGCAACTAACGGTCGCGCCGCTGGAGATGACGCAGCCATAGTGGTCGCCGGACGGCACGCAGATCGCGTTCCAGGCTCAGACGCCGGGAAAACTAGTCGAACGTACGTTGTGAATGCCGCCCGGCGGGCCGATTCAGGAAATCCTGTCGCAAGGAGGATCACAGGGTGTCCCCGCATGGTCGTCGGACGGGACGCGGATTGCAATTGCCGTGGATGTGTTTACGCCGACTGACGCAAAGGAGCCTTGCGGAATTTACGTAGTTGACTGGAAGACGCGGCGCGCCACCAAGGTGCCGAACTCCGACGGCTTGACCTCGCCAGCGTGGATGTTCAACGAGCAAGCTCGCCGTTCCAACCGACAGATACAACAGGAGATACTTTGGCTGCCCTTGTCACCGAAGCAGCATCCAATAGCAAGGGGGACGAAGAGTCGAGTTTAGTACTTGGGGTAGATAAGGAGAGAAGCTATGCGATACATAAATTCTTGGGCAGAGTGGGCCGGCATTGCTGTTCTGGCTCTCGGCATGTTCGCAACCGCAACGCCCCGCGCCATTGCGGCCACTTCAGCAGCGCCAAGCGCGTCGGCGCAGCAGAATCCGAACTATGAGGCGTGGCTGAACAAGCAGGTGCGCAACGAATTGGCATCCGATCCCTGGTACAGCGTGTTCGACATTCTTGGCTACTGCGTAAACGGCACGGAAGTAACGCTCACCGGCCAAGTCGTTTACGGCGGCACAATGGACGCAGCCGTAGGAGCGGTGAAGCAGATCGAAGGCGTCACCAAGGTCGTCGACAACATCCAGTTGTTGCCGCCCTCGTCGATGGACAACGGAATTCGTCGCGCCGAATATCGCGCGATTTTTTCCTATGCGGGTCTCTACCGCTACGCCATGGGGGTGAATCCTTCGATTCACATCCTCGTGGACAATGGCCACGTCACTCTTGTCGGCTACGTCGACAACAAGGCGGACTCACAAATGGCCTACATGCGCGCCAACATGGTGCCCGGCGTCTTTTCGGTCACCAACAATCTGAAGGTTGATTAAGCTCAGACGCAGAAGTTTGCGCCGCGCCAGTAGCCACGAAGCGCAGCGCAAACGGAAAATGGCGCAAAAACAAAAAGCCCGTCACGCGATGAACGTGGCGGGCTTCGTCTGTCTGTAAGCTCGATGACTTTCAGACGCTACATGTCAGAACCCGCTCGGCCTTGAGAGCCGAGCCGCCCGAATCCATGAGGTGTCATGGAACCGAGCTTGCTCACCGAAGTGAGCTGGGCAGCGTCGGCCTGCTGTACAAAACAGGCGTATCTGCCATTTTCTTTAGAAAGGAGGTGATCCAGCCGCAGGTTCTCCTACGGCTACCTTGTTACGACTTCACCCCAATCATGAGCCATACCTTGAGCGCTTGCTTCCTTGCGGTTAGCTTGGCGATTTCTAGTACAGCCCACTTTCGTGATGTGACGGGCGGTGTGTACAAGGCCCGGGAACGTATTCACGGCGCCGTTCTGATGCGCCATTACTAGCGATTCCAGCTTCATGCAGTCGAGTTGCAGACTGCAATCCGAACTGAGCGTGCTTTTTTGCGATTAGCTCCCCCTCGCGGGTTTGCGACGCTTTGTAGCACGCATTGTAACACGTGTGTGGCCCTGGACATAAAGGCCATGCTGACTTGACCTCATCCCCACCTTCCTCTCCGTTATCCGGAGCAGTCCTTGTAGAGTTCCCCCTTGCGGGTGGCAACTACAAGTAAGGGTTGCGCTCGTTGCGGGACTTAACCCAACACCTCACGGCACGAGCTGACGACAGCCATGCAGCACCTCTACACCGGTCCCTTGCGGGAAGTCTCTGTTTCCAAAGATGGTCCAGTGCACTTCAAGCCCAGGTAAGGTTCTTCGCGTTGCGTCGAATTGAACCACATGTTCCACCGCTTGTGCGGGCCCCCGTCAATTCCTTTGAGTTTCAGCCTTGCGACCGTACTCCCCAGGCGCAGGACTTATCGCGTTAGCTTCGGCACGAGCCCCGTACAGGGCCCACGCCAAGTCCTGATCGTTTAGGGCTAGGACTACCAGGGTATCTAATCCTGTTTGCTCCCCTAGCTTTCGTCTCTCAGCGTCAGTTGTGATCCAGCGAGCCGCTTTCGCCTCGGATGTTCCTGCAGATATCTACGCATTTCACCGCTACACCTGCAATTCCACTCGCCTATCTCACACTCGAGCACGGCAGTTTCGGGAGCAGCCCCAGAGTTAAGCCCTGAGATTTCACTTCCGACTTGCCGCACCGCCTACAGACCCTTTACGCCCAGTAATTCCGAGCAACGCTGGCCCCCTACGTTTTACCGCGGCTGCTGGCACGTAGTTAGCCGGGGCTTCTTATACCCGTACCGTCAGACCCTTGCGGGCTTTCTTCCGGGTCGAAAGGGGTTTACGCTCCGAAAAGCTTCATCCCCCACGCGGCGTCGCTGCGTCAGGCTTTCGCCCATTGCGCAAGATTCCCCACTGCTGCCTCCCGTAGGAGTCTGGACCGTGTCTCAGTTCCAGTGTGGCCGATCATCCTCTCAGACCGGCTACCGATCTTCGCCTTGGTGAGCCGTTACCTCACCAACTAGCTAATCGGCCGCGGGCCCCTCTTCCGGCGCATTGCTGCTTTGAATCCCCCAGAACTAACCAAGGGAGTGTTATGCGGTATTAGTCCCGCTTTCGCGGGGGTATCCCCCACCGAAGGGAAGGTTGCCCACGTGTTACGCACCCGTTCGCCATGCGCCCGGCTCCTGTATTGCTACAGAAGACTGCGCATTCGACTTGCATGTGTTAAGCACGCCGCCAGCGTTCGCTCTGAGCCAGGATCAAACTCTCGTTTGAATCCGGTGCTCCTTGGAATTCCGAAGAATTGCAAGAAGCGAACTATTGATCGCTCGGTTTCTCAAAAAACCGAACGGGTTCTGGCATGTTTCGTCCGATTGTCAAAGAGCAGGACTTCCTGTCCAGCAGGAAGGAGTACAGACAAACGAGGATTCTACAGAAGCATTGGCTCGGTGTCAACGTCATTCTGCCGGCCGAG
>JASHQB010000300.1 GCA_030037775.1 Candidatus Acidiferrales bacterium | reverse complement strand
TCCTCGCCGGAAGACCCGCGTTTTCTGGCCATCGCACGGGAAGCGTATGAACATGTATTCAATTCGACAGCAATGAATCCGGCTGACAGAGCTAGCGTGGGAGAAATCGCCGACCTGTTCGTCGATAGTTATCGCCAATCATTGCTGAAGGCGGAGATTGACTGAAGCTCTCTTGCGCCGCCGTTTGTGGCGGATTTGGTCGGACTTCCGTGAGCGCCGCCACGATCGAGTCAGACCTAGAATCTCCCAAACCTCCCAAGCAGTTGGTTCAATAGGTGGTTGGGGTGAGCGATGGGATTTGAACCCACGACGTTCGGTGCCACAGACCGATGCTCTACCAGCTGAGCTACGCTCACCACAAATTGATTGCCAACAGTTTATCACTGTTTTCCTCGCACTGTTTTTGTTTGCGCTCGAAGGCCTTCGATTCACGCCGCCACTGCGTCCGTGTTCACGAAGTCGATCCAGAAGTCCGTGCGTTCCCGGACGCGGTCTAGACGACGCTTTGCAGTGGCTCAGTTCATCTTCGGGTTCAGATCCGGGATTACCACCATCAAGGCATTCGGCTTACCGGCGTTCACCAGAAAAGGCGCGACCGAAGAGCCGTATCCCAAATCCTTTCCGGTCATATACGGTGCGAAAAACATCATATGCGGGGGAAAATGTCCCGTTCCGTCACCTGAAATGAGCCCCAAACGATTGTCGCTCGACAGCATGTAGAGGATGCCGGGCCGGCTGGGAGCTTTGAAACGGCCGTCTTTGTATCCGTTGGCAGTGTCCGCACCAATCTCCTCTTGGGAAACGCCCCTTGAGCGGAGTTCCTCTTCATGTAGCTCCACCTGCAAAAGTGTCTTGCTGCCCTCGGGGTCGTAGCACATCGGCTCGACGGTTGTTTCGTTAGGCGTTTCGAAGTGCCGGCCAACTAAGGCGCTTGCGCCGTTGGTGCCCTGGCGAGCTATTTCGTAACCTTTGGGACCAAGAACGTAAACTGTGGCATTCGTGGCAACTCCTTTTGGGCATGCGCTCAAGGCGATGGACATCTGCTCGTCGCGCGGCATGGAAGCGTCCAAGACTCTTGGAAGCTGGTCCAACGGGACCTGAGCTGCGGCGATACCGGATAGAGCGCCGATTGACAGAACGCCCGCAACAACCGTGATTGTCCATTTCACAAGCTTCATATTCGCTCCTTTCGATTTTCACTGACTGTCACTCTTCGGGATCAACGTTTCGTGGGTTAGCACGCACTTCCAACCCCCATCCTTCCAAAGCCACACATCGGTTTGGCGCTCGGTCACGTCAAAGGGCTTTCCGCCGAACATTCCCGACGTTTTCACTTTTGCTGTTACCAACGCGACATTTCCGTAAACCCGCACTCTCGGTTCGGAGGTTTCATACGTTTTTCGGGTCAAGGCGCCGGATTTAATCCCTTCAGGAAAGATCGACGGTCCCTCACCAACCCCGCCAAATCCACTGATCACGGCCCAGCTGCTGTCAAGCAAGTTGAGGATCGCGTCCGCATTGTTGTCGCGTATCGCCTGCGTCAAGTGGTCGTCCGCCGCGAGTGCGCCTTCTGCGGTGGGGCCTGGTTGGGGTATTGCGCGTCCGAAGGGTATTGAAATCGCTCGCAGGGCGATGAACAGCGTCACAATCGGCACCGTCAGTTTCATATTCATGTCCGCTCCTGTTTGTCTGCAAGAAGCACTTTCAACTCCCAGGAAAGATAGCCAGAGACGGGCTTCTCCGGGTCGCCTTATCTGTAACAAGCCTGTTTTTTGCGGTGGGCCGAGGGTTTTGAGCGCCAGGTCGCCGACGGCTAGCGGTGCTTGTGAGCTAAAATGCCGATTGTGCTGAAGCGCGACGATCTTGGTTTCCCAACGTTCTGGACTGTCCAGATCGCCAGCTGGGTGTGCTTCTATCTGTGGGGATCGATCCAAATACTTCCTTTCCTGCGCCAGCCCGGAGCGCTCCTCGGTAATACCGTATTTTTCGTTTCGGTGTTTACGGTGAGTTGTCTCCTGCGCCCTGTCTGCCGCTCTTTGATGGGCCGCGCTTTCTCATGGATCGCTCTGGAAATGCGGGCGTTTGTCTGGTCGTTGCTTGGAGGAGTTCTCGCCGGCTATGTGATGGAACGGATAGCTTCTCCTCACCACCCGGTGAGTTGGACTGCATGGTTGGGGGATTCGGTGCGGTCCACGTTCATTCTCTTCGTGTGGTGCAGTCTCTATTTCAGCATCAAACTATGGCAGCATTCGATGCGGGAAAGGGAAAGGCTGCTGCGAGCCGAAGCCGAAACTCGCGATGCACGGCTCAGCGCTTTGCGCTACCAGCTTAATCCCCATTTTCTGTTCAATTCGCTCAATGCCGTGTCCACGCTTGTCCTGGACGGGAATCCTCCCGCGGCTACGCGAATGCTGGCGCAGATCGGCGAGTTTCTTAGAACGATTCTGGACAACGAAGCTGCACCGGAGACATCGCTTTCCCAGGAAATCGCCTTTGCCGAACAATATCTGGCGATTGAACAAACTCGGCTCGGCTCTCGGCTGCGAGTACACATGGCAATCTCACCGGAAACTTTGGACGCGCTTGTACCAAGCATGCTGTTGCAACCACTTATCGAAAACGCCGTCAGGCATGGCGTGGCCCCCGTGGTAGAGGGTGGAACGATTCGCATCGAGAGCAAGCTTCACGCCGCGCAGCTGCAAATCAAGGTTCGAAATTCGGGGCCAGTTAGGTCCGAGCTCGCGCCGTCCGATGAGTCTGCTAGCGGCATCGGGATTAGCAACACAGCCGAGCGTTTGAAAACGCTCTATGCCGGAGATCACAACTTTCAGTTGCAATGGCCTCAGAGCGGCGGTTGTGAGGTTACCGTGGAGCTGCCTTTCCGAAAGAGCGCGCCGGCGCAAAAGGCTGGATCGTGCGTGCGCTGATTGTCGATGACGAACGGCTGGCCCGCCGCGGCGTTGTTCTGCGCCTGCGAAAATTCAAGGACGTTGAAATCGTCGGCGAATGTGCCGACGGCCTGACCGCAGTGAAGAAAATCCTCGAGCTTTCTCCCGACGTTGTCTTCCTTGATATTCAGATGCCCGGGATGGACGGTTTTGAGGTCCTTCGCACTTTGCCCAAAGCGAATTTGCCGAATGTGATTTTTCTCACTGCCTACGAGCGCCATGCTTTGCGAGCATTCGAGGTTCACGCTTTGGATTATCTGCTTAAGCCGGTGGATGACCAGCGGTTTGCGGCAGCGGTAGACCGCGCTCGAAAGCTCGGCGATTCAGCCTCAAGAATCCGAGTGACCGAACGGATTCTGCAGATGCTGGGACGGAGCTCCCAGAAATACACCTTACGTTTCCTCGTGCGCACCGGCTCACGCATTCAGATTGTCCACGCCGAGGATACCGACTGGATTGGCGCAGCGGGAGACTATACGGAACTCCACGTGCGCGGCCGCGCTTATCTCTTGCGCGAAACGATGAATTCGCTCGAACAAAAACTCGACCCGGCAAAGTTTCTTCGCATCCATCGTTCACGAATCGTGCGAACGGAATGCATCGTCGAGTTGACCGCCATCGACAACCGTGAATACCTGATTAAGCTGACCGACGGATCGCAGCATCGCTCCAGCCGGACCTACGCCGAGAAGCTCGACAAGTGGCTGACTTGCGGGAAACTGAAATGA
>JASHQB010000299.1 GCA_030037775.1 Candidatus Acidiferrales bacterium | reverse complement strand
GGGACCCCATCAGTGGAGTTTCACTGCGAAATCATCGCAGCGTGAGTTTCCGTCCCTGTCGGTTCCCAGGGTTCCTTCCCAATCACTCGAATAGAAGAACCATTCCCCATCCTGAGAAATAGAGCCAATGGCGTTTTGGCACGCAAAGAACTTTGCTTTGCCGGAGTTGAATGTGTGCGCCTCACGGTGCACGATTCCATCCCGCATGAAAACGAGGATCTCGTTTTGCCAGGGAGCTGTAATCTTAGACCCCAGCGGAATCGTGACCGTGCTGGTTGCGAACGGCCGCGTGTCCGTCGTGTCGTCATCGTTCCAGCTCACGTGATCATCGCCCCTTGCCTGAGTGTCGGCGCACTGCTTTGAGGTCAGCACATAGAACGGCGACGTCAATGCCGTGAGCAGCCGAACGGCCATGCCTAGCTTGCACCACGTGCCATCTGAGGTGGTCTCCGCTGCATTGACGAACGAACGGTAGCCCATGGCGAAATGCCCGTAGTTCCCGGTTGACGGCCGAGCGTCGACCTCTGTACTCCCTACACGCCAGAACCGTCGCAAATTGCTGCTGCCGGAAGGGCTGACCATCACGATCTTGCCATCCCCGGAAATCTTGATCGCGTGAACGAAGAAACTTCCCGCTCCTCCTTGAACCTGCGAATCGTTCACCGTCTGGGCCTCGGTGTCATATGCTTGGCAGCCCGTGTTTGCGTTCCACACATAGACTGTATGGGCCTGGTCCTGGATCCCCTTTCCAACTGCCACCGCAAATGTTGCGTCGTCCCAGGCGGCTGAGAGCTCCCTCCAACCTGCCGCTCCTGCAAACTGCTCGGCGCAGTGCGGAACTTTGGCCAAATCCGCGACAAGGGTTGTTTTGGGGGGAAGAGTCGAAAAATCGACCCGCGTGATCCCAGGGTCCCTCGATTGCGCGATCCCGAACGCTATATTCGCTTGCGCCTTCGACCACTCCGGAAACCCTCCTGGCACGGCGATCGCCCTTCCGGCCTTGCCCGTCGAGGGATCGAACGGCAACACGAATGTGCTGGCACCAGCGTCACAGACGAGAATTTTTGTCGAATCCAGGTTCGATACACGGGAATCGCCCCACCCTCCGCAGTTCATCGACCATTCTTGCTGTTGGCCGTACCGGGCACCGGCAATTGTATCGATATCTGTCAGGCGATAGATCCGGGCGCCGAAGTCAGGGTCAACAATCATATGGTCCGCCCCTGTGGCTCCGCCCACGTTTGGTATGGAAGTCGGCACGGGAACGACGGCGAAGTCCGATCGTGCGTCATAAACCTGCGCGAGGGAAGAAGTTGGCATGGAGCTCGGGGGAACAGTCATGACATCCGCATCAAGCCATCCAACCATCGACAATGACAAAACAGCGATAACAAAGAGCAATGGTTTCACGGATGCCTCCGACGAGCGTTGGCCTTACTTCTCTGGACGGATTCTACAGCGAGCGATAGGCTGCCAGCCACTCCCTCCGAACTGCCCCCCACTGATATTTCGTCGATTCGCCGTGAGCATTTTCAGCAAGTCGGCGCGCTAGCTCCGGTTCTCGCAGCAGCCGCAAGACGTTTTCGGCAAGCGCCTGCCAATCACCCGGCTCGCACAGTAATCCGGTCCGCTCGTTCTCAACCATGTAGCGAATTCCCCCGGCCGCGGTGGTCACCACCGGAGTGCCGGAGGCAAACGCTTCTAAGATCGAAACCGGCATGTTATCCAACCGCGAAGCGTTGATGAATATGTCCGCTCGTTCGTAGTAATTCGCAATTTCATGATGGGGGACCACACCCGTGAATTCCACGCCGGACAGCCGCAGCGACTTGACCAGTTCTCGAATGGCCCGCTCGCGGGGGCCAGCGCCAAGTAAATAGAGCACCGCGTCCGAATGTTTCTCGCGAATTGCGTGAAACGCTCGAACAACATCTTCCACCCCATAATAGGGATGAAAACCTCGAGAACAAATGATCCGCGGCCGCAGGGGAATTCGCGAACGAAAGGAGAATTGATCCATGTCAACAGCATTCGCGATGGCCTTGGCGGGAAGGCCGAAGCGGGCGAAAACATCTACGAGGTAATCGGAAGGAACCACCCGACAGTCCGTTCGCTTGAGTATTCTCCGGGCTACCCAAGAGCGCCGCAGGTGGTCGGGCGCCTCGCCGCTGTGGTAATGGATGAGCACTTTCTTTTTTCTCGTTCGAGCGATCCAGTAGGCTGGCGCCGGCGCGAGGAGAAACGACCAATAGGAGGCCGAAAATACGTGAGCAACGTCGGCTTCCTTCAAGCCCTTCCACAACGCCGCCCAGTAGAGTGGTTGCCGCAGCAATGTTCGCAGGACGGGGACTCCGCTTGCCCATCGCAACGGACGGGACATCTCCGGATCCGCGGCAATGAAGCCTGCCTGGACTTCTTCATCGCCTTGCCAGCTACGCAGCAGCATGTCAACTTGGACAGACTGCCCGCCGACATATCGACGGCTCGGGCCGACGATCGCGACACGAAGCGGACGAACCACTTCGGGAAGCGAAAATGCCTGGCCCGGCGCGTCTGCTCTCGTCTTCTTCCTGGATTCCAATACCTCTTCGTAGAGCTGTTCGTACCGCTCGGCAACACTTCGCAGACCGAATCGCGCTGCCGCCAACGCCTTGCTTTTTTGCGCGCATGCTGCGCGAAGAGCGGGCTGTGCTACGAAACGACCCATCGCCTCCGCGAGCTCGTTCTCGCCATCCGGCGGCACCAATAATCCCGTTTCGCCGTCGGAAATGATCTCGGGCGTACCGCCAACATTCGTCGCCACCACGGCGACGCCGGCTGCCATCGACTCGAGAATCACGTTCGATAAGCTTTCCGAGCTGGAAGGCGCAACAGAAATGTCCATCGATGCCAGCACCGCGGGAATATCTCTCCGATCCCCCAAGAAAGAAACGCGATCGGCAATTCCGAGTTCACGTGCCAGTGCTTCCAGTTCCGGCCGGAGCGGCCCATCGCCTGCCAGCAGAAATTCCGGATTCGCGTATTTCGCAGCGAGTCGAGCGCCGGCACGCAGAAATAACCTGTGATTCTTCGAGCGCGCGTTCATTCGGGCAATCATTCCCACTCGCACTATGCCCGCGCGACGAGGAACCGCCGGCTCTGCCTTGACGAATAGTTCTGGCGCAAGCCCGTTGGGAATGACCACAATCTTGCGTTCGGGAAGGCCCTGCTTCAGCAATCGCTCGGCGGCGGCCGCAGAGTTGCAAACCACGCGGTCGCAGAAGCGAAAGGCTAGGGCTTGACCTCGAAACTGAAGCGGCGTCAACAAATCGCCTAACTGGCGATGGCTTCCAATAATGGCAGGAGTGCCGGCCAGTCGCGCCGTCGGAAGCAAAAGCAGATTGGTATAGAAATCGAACGACTGCGCAATTTGCACCCTCTCGCGCCGAAGGTGCCGCCCCAAAGCCGCGTAAGAGCGTTGCGCACGCAGGCTCAGAAAGCTCCCACCAAGAGGGAATTCCCGCACATCCTCCGCTTTTTCCAACAACGGTCCCCGCCGGCCAATGCATCCCACCTCAACGTCGAACCGATTTGGCCGGATCGCACTTGTGATCGCCACGAACTGGCGCTCGCTGCCCCCCGTTTCGAACGTATTCACCATCATGAACAGCTTCAGACGTCCTGCCCTTGGCGAATGTGTTCGCACGCCCGTTGTCGGTGTCGCGGAGCTCACAGACGTGCTCATCTTGCCGTCGCAGTGAACGGAAGCAAGGACCGGGATTTCTGCGGACCGCTGCCAGCTTCTTGAAAATCGATGTCGGGCGCTTTCACCCCGCCGCTGCTGCCGGGAGAGACTTCCAGGAAATTCCGATGCCAAAGCTCTAGGGCTAGCAAGCGCCAGAGCTTGCTTGAATGGTCCCGCCGGCCGCGCACGTGCTCCTCCAGCACCGTCGACAGGGCCTGGCGATTGAAATATCCCCTTTCCATCGTCCTTGGCTCAAGTAACAAACGTGAGAAATCCTGTTTCAATTCATTTCGGATCCAACGAACCAGCGGCATGGCAAATCCCTGCTTGGGACGATTGAGCACTTCCCGTGGGACTCCAACTCGCGCGGCCAGTTTCTTGAAAATATACTTCTGCTCCGGGCCTCTCATCTTCCAATGCACAGGCAGGCCGACAACCCATTCGACAAAATGATGATCGAGGATCGGAACACGGGCCTCGAGCGAAGTTGCCATGCTCATTCGATCCACCTTGGTCAGAATGTCTCCCGGAAGATAGGTCTTCGTATCGAGATACAGCAGCTGGCTCAGCGAATCGTAATTCCCGGCCTTCCGGAGATACTCGCGAAAAACCTGAAGGGCATCTCCTCCGTTCTTTCCTAGGCCTTGGAAATCCTTGGATAGCAGCGACGCCTTGCCCCCCAGAACGGACTGAAAAGTGGGTGCGTGGAGCGCCCGCTCGGGCCAGGGCAGCGAGATCTCGTACAAAAAACGTCGGCCCGGCGTTCCTTGCGGCAATGCGGGGAAGAGCGCCCTCCGGTACAGCCCGCCGACCCATGCGGGCAGCCAGTTAAATCGCTGGTGCGACATTTGCGTTTGGTACCTCTCGTAGCCGGCGAACAATTCGTCTCCGCCGTCTCCCGATAGAGCAACCGTTACGAATTGCCGGGCCATCCGCGAAACAAAGTACGTCGGCAGCATCGATGAGTCGCCGAAAGGCTCGTCCAGGACGCTTGTCAAATAGTTTAGCGTCTCGTGTATATTCGGCCGGACGACAAACTCGTGATGCTCCGTGCCGAAACGCTCCGCCACTTTGCGCGCATGATGCGCCTCATCGAACGTGGCCTCGTCGAATCCGATCGAAAACGTCTGCAAGGAACGGCCGCTCGCTCGTGCCATCAGCGCGACCACAATCGAAGAATCCGTGCCGCCACTGAGTAGCGCTCCGAGCGGAACGTCGGCGATCAGCCGGATGCGCACTGCTTCGGACAGCCGGCACTCCAATTCGTCGAGGCATTCCTCTTCCGATTTCGGCTCATGCGTGGAGAAGGGAGGCAACTCCCAATATTGCCGTGTCTTGACCTGCCCGTTCGCGAATTCGAGCAGGTAGCCCGGAGCGAGCTTGGAAATATGCTTGAATGCCGTTCGTGGCTCCGGGATATATCCGCAGTCAACGTATTGCCGCAAGCCAGCTGCGTCCACTTCTCTCAGTTCCGGAGCCCCCGCCAGGATGGCCTTGATCTCCGAGCCAAAAAACAAGCGGCCTTTGCTGACCGCGTAGTGCAGCGGCTTGATTCCCAGGCGGTCGCGGGCCAGCAACAGCTTGCGCTGCCGCTCGTCATAAACCGCTATCGCAAACATCCCGCGAAGTTTTTTGACGCAGTCGGAACCGAGTTCCTCGTACAGATGGACAATCACCTCGGTATCGCTGTGCGTGTAGAAACGGTGGCCGTGGGCTTCGAGCTCGGTGCGGAGTTGGAGAAAATTGTAAATCTCGCCGTTGAAGACAACCCAGACGCTCTTATCTTCGTTGTGAATCGGCTGATGCCCGCCGCTCAGGTCGATGATGCTAAGCCGCCTGATCCCGAGGCCGGCGCTACCCTGCGCATAAATCCCCTCATCGTCCGGGCCACGATGAACGATCTGCTCGCACATCCGGTGGATGCTCTCGCGATCGATTACCGCGCCGTTTTCAGAGCTGACAATGCCAGCAATTCCGCACATCTTCGCTCCCACAAATATCAACGAGCCGTCGGTGACAATCCTTCACGCACAGACGCGGATGAACAACATGCCGCTCTGCTTTTTCACCTTGCGTCTGCGACAGACCTGCTCTCTGCCGGAATAGCGTTTACGCGATCGCGCGGCTCTATTCTCTTGAGCCGATAATCGCGGTAATCGCCGGGATTTCCCTCACGCCCGTCGCATGCTGCAAGAATTATATTTGTGATCTCGCGCGCCGTCGTGAAATGCACCTGGTATTGGCCCGCTCGTTTCGATTCCTCCAGGAGGTCTCGAAGAAACGTTTGCCGGGGAGGCCCGTACATCGCTTGCTCATCTCGCGGATCCATTCCATGGCAGTGAAGCTTGATGAACAGCCAATCCGGCCTTCCCTCGACCGTCACAGCCGCGCGTTGCCACAGACGAAATCGATCCATCGTCATCGGATACTTCCAGGTTAGCGCACTGTTTTCGAAGTGTGGGAGTAAATGCCTGCGGTTCGCCGGCGAGAAATCGAGCATCAGCGCGCCTTGAATCATCAGAGGGAAAACGCTCGGAGGCCGCCCGACGCGCAAATCTCGCCCTCTGCGGTGCGGCGCGCGTCGATTCAGTGGAAGCCCGCATTCGTAAAGAGAGTTGATCTTGGCCACTTGCGTAGGACCGGGCGCCGAAGGCATGGTCAGATCGGCATAGCAACCCGTGTCCGCCAATATTTGCATTTCGTTATCGACTCCACACGCCCAGCCTGGCTTGCTATTGGCCAGCGCGAAATTTCCATGCACAAAGGCG
>JASHQB010000298.1 GCA_030037775.1 Candidatus Acidiferrales bacterium | reverse complement strand
CGATGCAAGTCCAAACGCAACAACAACTTTCCACTTGAAGCTCATCACCACCTGCAGATCTATCGCGGGACAACGAGGCTGAGAGAGGGGTCAGTCCAGGCCCACAAAAAGTTTCAACAGAAACAAATGACTGCAACACTGCGCCTAGAACTATCTATTTGAAGTGACTGGCTGCTATTCTGATTGAAAGCGCTCGGATGTCAAGCCGGTAGTTGCCGCGACACGCTCGAAGTACATATCGGCAGAAAAAGCGAAGCCGTGACTTCGGCGGCACACCGTGCATCTATATGAAAATAAACAAGGTAATGGCAGGGCGTGCAGAAACTTGGCGCGAGCAGAACACCCGTCGCGCCGCAATTGAAGAGCTACGGTCTGGCAGCGGCGGGCGGAGGTGTGGCGGGGGAAGAGGCGGCGAAGACGTCATGGATGGCGGAGATGACGGCGTCGGGACGCTCGAAGGGGACCATGTGGTCGCTGTCGGGCACGATGATCTGGCGGCCACGCGTGGAGAGGTGGGCTTCGCGGACCTGCAGGTCATTCCTCCAGATGAGGAGAAAATCGTCGTAGGCCTTTACGGGGAATCCGGGCGGCAAGCTGGAGGCGTCGAGCCCTTTTCCGGCGGTGAGGACGATGAGGGGCTTGTCGCCCAGGTTTCCGGAGGCGCGCACTTCGTCGGCGCTGACAGAGAAGACGACCTGCTCGGAAGTGGTGGCGGCGAGAAACTTCGTTTGCAATTGGAGATAACGGATTTCTTCGAGGAAGCTTTTGGGCAGGTAGCTCGACTGCGAGACACTGCTCATGAGGCGTGTGACACCCAGGTCGATGAGTGCGGGCGCAAAGAACGTCTGCCACTTCGCTGATGCTTCTTGTTTCTTCGTATAGTCGGTCATGGCCTGGGGCATTCTGCTGTTTTGATCTTCATGGGAGGCGTCGACAAGGACCATGCCAGCGACTTCGTTGGGATAGGCGCCGTTGAAGACGCGAATGTTGTAGCCGCCGAAGGAGTGGCCGACGAGGATGTAGGGTGGCTTCTCGCCCGCGGCCGCGAGCAGGGCGTGAAGCTCTTTGACGATTTCGGCGCTGGTGCGCGGCATGGGGCCGGGGGTACTCCAGCCGTATCCGGCGCGATCGTAGGAGCAGACGCGCGTGAATTTCGCGACTTCGGGCTGGACGAATTTCCAGCCGATCGCGGGCACGCCGAGGCCGCTGTCAAGAATGACGGTGGGCGAGCCTTGGCCAGAGCAGTCGATGTTGAGGGAGACGCCGGGGAATCCGGGGCCAAGGGCGGTGGATTTGCCTTGTTGCGGGAAACGGCGCGCGTCGGCGCGCTGCTCGATGGCGTTGTAGGAGAAGCCGGCGAGCGCCAGAAGAATGACGAACGCAACACCGCCGAGCGCAATGCGTTTGAGCCAGCGCTTCCAGCGCGGGCGGCGACCGGGCGGAGTAGGCGCGTCGGGAGCTACAGCAACAACGATGGGCATGGCGGACTCCTGTGTGGAAATCGGCGGACGCATCGTACACCAATTCAGCGTGGATCGTGAGTGGAGCACGTGGCGGGCGCAGAGGCGCGTTGACTTGAGTGGGACGACGAAATAAGATGAGCCGCCGAACAACGCTAATCGACACGGGAGGCGGTGAAGGATGGCCGTTTCGTCGGGGCAAGCGGGACTGCGCAACATCGAAGCGCGGGTGGGACTGGGGGCAACGCAGAGGCGGGACTTGTGGTGGGTTCAGCCGTTGGCCGTGTTCGTCGGACTGGCAGCGTTTGGAATTTATGCGACGCTGCGGGCGTTTCAGGGGAATTTTTATCAGTGGGGGCCGTATCTCTCGCCGTTTTATTCGCCGCTGATCGATCCGGAGCATCACTGGTGGCCGCTTTCGCCGGCGGTGCTGGTGTTGGGCGGGCCGCTGGGATTTCGGACGACGTGTTATTACTACCGCAAGGCGTATTACCGGGCTTTTTTTCTGGACCCAGCGGCCTGCGCGGTGGGCGAGGCGCGGCATAAGTATAGCGGCGAAACGAAATTCCCGCTGATCCTACAGAATATCCACAGGTACTTCTTCTATTTGTCGTTTGTGTTTCTGGTGTCGCTATGGCGCGACGCGGTGCGTGGATTTATGTGGAACGGCCACTTTGGCGCGGGGGTGGGGTCGTTCGTCTTGCTGATCGACGCGGCGCTGCTGACGACCTACACATTTTCATGCCATTCTTGCCGGCACATGGTGGGCGGGAATTTGGATTGCTTTTCGTGCGCGAAGTTCGGCGGGACGCGGCTGAGTTTGTGGAAGCGCGTCACCTCGCTGAACGAGCATCACATGCTGATTGCATGGACGAGCTTGTTCTTCGTGGCGTTCACGGACGTGTACGTGATGCTGGTGGCGATGGGAAAAATCCAGGATTTGAGACTATTTTGACAGGCAAACCTGACCGGCAGATGAACAACACACAATGACTGAAAAATTCGAGGTGCACGAGCACGATGTGCTGGTTATCGGTGCGGGCGGAGCGGGACTGCGCGCGGCGATCGAGGTTCTGAATCAAGGCGCGTCGGTAGGCGTGGTGTGCAAATCGTTGCTGGGCAAGGCGCACACGGTGATGGCCGAGGGCGGCGTGGCGGCGTCGATGGGAAACGTGGACCCGGCGGACAATTGGAAGACGCATTTCCGCGACACGATGCGTGGCGGGAAGTTCCTGAACAACTGGAGGATGGCGCAACTGCACGCGCTGGAGGCTCCGGAGCGCGTGAGGGAACTGGAACAGTGGGGCGCGCTGTTTGACCGCACGGACGCGGGCGAAATCATGCAGCGCGCGTTCGGCGGGCACACATTCAAGCGGCTCTGCCACGTGGGAGACCGCACAGGGTTGGAAATAATCCGGACGTTGCAGGATCGCGGTGTGCAGTTGGGAATCGACGTGTACATGGAGTGCACCGTGACGCGGCTGCTGAAGGACGGCGATCGAATCGCGGGCGCCTTTGCCTACTGGCGAGAGCAGGGAAGATTTGTGGTGTTCAAGGCGAAGGCAGTGGTGATTGCCACGGGTGGGACTGGGAAGGCGTGGAAGATCACTTCGAATTCGTGGGAATACACCGGTGACGGGCTGGCGATAGCGTACGAAGCGGGCGCGGAATTGATGGACATGGAGTTTGTGCAGTTCCATCCGACGGGCATGGTGTGGCCTCCGGGAGTGCAGGGGATTTTGGTGACCGAGGCGGTGAGAGGCGAGGGTGGAATTCTGCGCAACAAGCTGGGCGAAAGGTTTATGGAGAAGTACGATCCGAAAATGATGGAACTTTCGACGAGAGATGTGGTGGCGCGTTCGATTTACACGGAAGTGCGCGAGGGGCGCGGGACGGAGCACGGCGGGGCATATCTGGACATCTCGCACAAGCCGGCGGAGTACGTAAAGCGGAAGCTGCCGGGGATGTATCACCAGTTCAAGGAACTGGCGGACGTGGACATCACCAAAGGGCCCATGGAAGTGGGGCCAACGTGCCATTACACGATGGGCGGGATACGCGTGGACGCCGAGACGGGGGCGGCGACAGTGCCGGGACTTTTCGCCGCGGGCGAAGCGGCGGCGGGAATGCATGGCGCGAACCGGCTGGGCGGGAATTCCCTTTCGGACTTGCTGGTGTTCGGGAAACGCGCGGGAGAAGCCGCAGCTACGTACGCGAAAAACAGCGGAGCGGTGAAAATCGAGCAGGCGCAAGTGGACGACGCTGAAAGGGAGATGCTGGCGCCGTTCGACCGGCCGAACGGCGAGAGCCCCTACGAGATTCATCGGGAGTTGCAGGACACACTGCAAAAATTAGTGGGGATTTTCCGCAATGAGGGGGATTTGAAGGAAGCGGTGAAGAAAATCGCGGAGTTCAAGCAGAGGGCGGGTCGCGTGCACGTGGATGGGTCGCGGCTGTTCAACCCCGGGTGGCACCTGGCGCGGGATCTGATCTCCATGTTGACAGCGACCGAGGCAGTGGCACGTTGCGCGCTAGCGCGCAAAGAAAGCCGGGGCGCGCACAGCCGAATCGATTTCCCGAATTATGATGCGGAGTGGGGAAAGAAGAACAATATTATTATCAAGGAAGGCGGCGAGATGAAGTTGCGGGAGCGTCCGGTGCCGCAAATGCCGGAGGAGTTGAAGCAGTTGCTCGCAGATGAGAAATAAGAGCGGACGAAGCAAAGCGGAGGGGCACGTGGCAGAAGTGGTGATGGCGGTGCACCGCGGGGACGCGTCAGGCGGGAAGCCGGTGGAATATACAGTGCCGCTCGCTCCCGGGATGGTGGTGCTGGACGCGCTGCATTACATACAGGGACACCTATCGCCGGATTTAGCGGTGCGATGGAATTGCAAAGCGGGACGCTGTGGTTCGTGTTCGGCGGAAGTGAACGGTAAGCCACGTCTGACATGCAAGACCAGAATGGATTCCCTGCCCTCGGATAAGCCGATAACGGTGCTGCCGCTGAAGGCGTTTCCGGTAATCAAAGATCTGGTGACGGACGTGAAGTGGAATTACGAAGTGAACCGGAAAATACCGGCGTTCAGCCCGCGGCCCGGCACGGATTGGAAGATGTATCAGGAGGACGTGGAGCGCCCGCAGGAGTTCCGGAAATGCATTGAATGCTTTTTGTGCCAGGACGTTTGCCATGTGCTGCGCGATCACGGGAAACACGCGGAATACGCCGGGCCTAGATTTTTTGTGCGCGTGGCTGGGCTGGAGATGCATCCGCTAGATGGACTGTCACGAATCAAGGGCATGCGCAATCAGATGGGCATCGGGTTGTGCAACATCACCAAGTGCTGCACCGAGGTTTGTCCGGAGGAAATTCATATTACGGATAACGCGATCATTGCGCTGAAGGAGCGGGTGGTGGACCAGTTTTATGACCCGTTGGTTTGGATCGCGCGGAAAATTACGGGTAGCGACGGACGCTGAGCCGGCGGCGGGCGCGATGCAGAGGGAGCGCGGCATGGGCCACGAGTTGAAAAAGATTTCGAAGTCGGGAATCGACGAAGCCATTGCCAAGACGGAGCTGTATCGTTTTCTGAACGAGCCGGAAGAGGCGGAATCGATCTGCCACGACATTCTGGCGATTGAGCCGGAGCATCAACTGGCCCTGCGCGTGTTGGGACTCTCGATCACCGACCAATTTACGGGCGCGCCTTCGGACCGCTACGGTGAAGTGCAGAAGATCTTCGAGCGACTGAAGGACCCCTACGAGCGTTTCTATTATTTGGGACTGCTGCACGAACGCCGCGCCAAGGTCCAACTGCGCGCGGGCAGACCTCCGCATGCACTGCGGGTGCTGTTCGAAGAAGCGATGCGATGTTTCGAAGAGGCGGAGAAGATCCGTCCCAGGGGAAACGACGACGCGATTCTGCGGTGGAATCGCTGCGTAAGACTGCTGGAAAGCCACGGAGCAGCGGAAGAACACGAGGAAAGCATCGACTTCGGAGACAGCAAGCCCTACTGAGGTTACGCGGACCACCCGCACGTTCGGAGTTTTGTGTTTCGGCCACACCAATTCATTCCCTTCCCTGTAAGATTCACATAGAATGTCTGGGCGATGCACCTGAGCTGGATCGACTACCTGATCATCGCACTGTACTGCGCCTTTGTCCTGGGCGTGGGATTCAAGCTAAAAAAATCGATGCGGACGAGCACGGACTTTTTCCTGTCCGGGAGGAAGATTCCGGCGTGGATTACCGGGCTGGCGTTTATTTCCGCAAACCTGGGCGCGCTGGAAGTGATGGGCATGGCGGCGAACGGCGCGAAATACGGGATGCTGACCTGCCATTTTTACTGGGTGGGCGCGATCCCGGCGATGCTTTTCGTGGGCCTGGCGATGATGCCGTTCTACTACGGCAGCAAGGCGCGGTCGGTGCCGGAGTATCTGCGGCTGCGCTTTGATGAAAAGACGCGCGCGCTGAATGCGATTACGTTTGCGGTGATGACGGTGCTGGCGAGCGGCATCAATTTGTATGCGATGGCGCTGCTCTTCAAGCTGATGCTGGGGTGGTCGATTCACGCGACGATTCTGCTTTCGGCGATCGTGGTGCTGATTTACACGTTCTTGGGGGGATTGACTTCGTCGATTTACAACGAGGTATTGCAGTTTTTCCTGATCGTGCTGGGCATTTTGCCGCTGGCGGTGCTGTCGGTGGCGGAAGCGGGTGGCTGGAGCGGAATGGCGGCGCGGCTGCCGGCGGGATTCATGCACATGTGGACGAACCTGGGTAGCGCGAACGCAAATCCCATGGGAGTGGACTGGTTCCAAGTCGTGGCGGGGCTCGGGTTCGTGCTTTCGTTCGGGTATTGGTGCACGGATTTCCTGGTGGTGCAACGGGCGCTGGCCGCACGCGACATGAACGCCGCGCAGAAAACGCCGCTGATCGCCGCGGTGCCGAAAATGTTCATTCCGTTCCTGGTGATCATTCCGGGAATGGCGGCGTGGGCGGTGCTGCCGCATGCGTCATTTCTGTTGCAGGGAAAAGTGGATTACAACATGGCGCTACCGCTGCTGCTGGCCAGATATTATCCCGCGGGAATGTTGGGAGTGGGAATCACAGCGTTGCTGGCGAGCTTTATGTCAGGCATGGCGGGAAACGTGACGGCGTTCAACACGGTGTGGACATATGACATTTATAGTTCCTATATAAGACCGGGGCAAAACGACGAGCATTACTTGTGGATGGGGAAAGTTGCGACGGTGGCCGGCGTGCTGATCAGCATCGGGACGGCGTATATGACGCTGCACTTCAACAATATCATGGATTATTTGCAGTTGATCTTCTCGTTTGTGAATGCTCCGCTGTTTGCGACGTTCCTGCTGGGGATGTTCTGGAAACGAACCACGGCGAATGGGGCTTTTGGGGGGTTGGCGGCGGGGACCGTCGCGGCGGGACTGCATTATTTTGCCACCGTGCATGGGTGGATCACGTACCGAAGCGACATGGCGGGGAATTTCAGTCGCGCGATTTTTGCGTGGACGGTGTGCTTCGTGCTGACGCTGCTGATCAGTCTGTTCACAAAGCCGCGCACGGAGTCGGAGCTGCAGGGGTTGGTGTATTCGCTGACGGAGAAGCCCAAGTATCGTCATCTGGGAATCCTGCACCGACCAGCTACGCTGGCGGTGGTAGTGCTGGTGATTTGCGCGGTATTGGATGTGGTGTTTCAATGAGCGAAGGCAACATGGACCTCGACATTCGCTGGCCGATCGGACTGCTGTTCTCAGCTATGGGCGCAGCGTTGGGGATTTTTGGAGCGTTTTTCACGTCGCCGCAACAAGTGTGGCATTTCTGGCTGGACCTGGATTTGTGGTGGGGCGTTGTTATGCTGGTGTTTGGCCTGGCGATGATATGGGGCGCTTCACGGGCCGGACGGCATGGATAGGCGCGAAGGAAGTCGAAGCACGACCAAGTGGTTCCAGGACAGGCTGAAAATGCCTGCGCTGTTTTCCGCATGTACCTCAGCGGCCTCACTCTTTAGTCTTCTCTAAGTCAACACGGATTCCGACAAAATCCTGACGCCAAGACCCTAAGGTGCGGGGCGGCGGGCGGAGCCCGAAGAGGCACGGGCGATCTCGAGCTGGACAGTGCTGTGCCGGCGGCTGTAGCCGAAGTAAATGAACAGGCCGACGATCAGCCAGATAACGAAAACGATCTTGGCGTCCGTAGTGCCGGTGATCATAAGGGCCAGACAGACAATTATCCCTAGAATCGGCACGAGAGGAACGAACGGAGTGCGGAAAGGACGCGGGACATCGGGCTGCTTGACGCGCATGATCCAGACGCCGAGACAGACGATGGTGAAGGCGAGAAGAGTGCCGAGGCTGACGAGCTGCCCGAGGAAGACAAGATTGAAAAAAGCGGCGAGAAATGCAACCAGGACTCCGACGGCGATCGACGTCAGGTAGGGAGTGCGAAAGCGCGGATGGATCTTGCCGACCCACTTAGGGAGCAAGCCGTCGTGGGCCATGGTGTAGAGAACGCGGGATTGCCCGAGGAGCATGACAAGCATTACGGAGGCGAGTCCGGCAATGGCGCCAATGTCGATTACGACGATGCCCCAGCGGACGCCGATAGCCGCCGCGCCGTCGGCGACAGGAGCGGGACTCATCAGCGTGCTGTAGTTTTTCACCCCGGTAAGAAGACCAGAAACGAGGATGTAGAGGATGGTGCAGATGATCAACGAGCCGAGAATGCCAAAGGGCATGTCTTTCTGAGGATTCTTGGATTCTTGGGCAGCAGTGGAGACGGCGTCGAAACCGATGTAGGCAAAGAAAACGACCGTGGCGCCGCGCATGATACCGGACCAGCCATATTGGCCGAAGCTGCCGAGGTTTTGCGGGATAAAGGGATGCCAGTTGGCCAGCATGTGCGACCAATTGGCGAAAGCGAAGTTGGCGGCGATGCCGATGAAGATCAATACGACGGAAACTTTGATGATAACGGCGGTACTGTTCAGGTTGGCCGTTTCCCGTACACCGATGACGAGGACGGCGGTCACAATGATGATGGCCGCCAAGGCGAAGATGTCCACTTTGGCATTGATCGCAAGTCCGAACAGAGAGAAGGAAACCGCGGGCGTGGCGTTGAACGGGAGTTTGACGCCGAAGAAAGCAAGGATGCTGCTCACGTAGCCACTCCAACCAACGGCGACGGTGGCGGCGCCGAAGGCATATTCGAGAACGAGCGCCCAGCCGATAATCCAGGCGATGATTTCGCCGAGCGTGGCGTAGCCGTAGGTGTATGCACTCCCGGCGATGGGGATCATGGTGGCGAATTCGGCGTAACAGAGACCGGCGAATACGCAGCCGATGCCAGCGACGATGAAGGAAAGCACAACGGCCGGGCCGGCGAACTCGGCGGCAGCAACGCCGGTCAGCGTGAAGATGCCGGTGCCGATGATGGCGCCGATGCCGAGAGTGATGAGATTGATCGGGCCCAGCGACCGCTTCAGCGAATGCTCGCCGGTGTCGGCCGCTTCCGCCATGATGGTGGTTAGTGGTTTCTTGGCTAAGAGTTGGCTGGCCATTCGTTACCCTCCGTTTATTCAATTACGACGGGTTCATTTGTGGGCCTGTGAATTCAGCAGACTATGCCTGCGCCCATAGGAAAAATAAAGGATCAATCCGAAGGCTCCCCAGCTTAGGAAGGCACACCAAGTGAGCGCCGGCAGGCCCGCCATCAGTCCCAGGGAGATGGCAGCCCCGAGAATCGGTACGACTGGCACCCAAGGAGTTCGAAAGGAGCGCTCAAGGTTGGGCTGCTTGCGCCGCAGAACCCAAACGCCGAGGCAAACGATGACGAAGGCTGACAGCGTGCCGATGTTCACTAATTCCGCCAAAGCTGCGATGGGGAGAAACGCTGCGGCAATGGCCACGGGAATACCGACGACGATGGAAGAAATCCACGGGGTTCGGAATCGCGGATGCACCTTGCCCGCCCATTGCGGGAGCAAGCCGTCCTGCGACATCGTCCAGAAGACTCGCGACTGGCCCAACAACATCACCAACATGACGCTCCCGATGCCAGCCACAGCACCAACATTCACGAGTATGCTGCCCCAGCGAACGCCGGTGGCGTTCACGCCCACGGCAACCGGGTCGGCGACGTTTAGCGAAGCATAGGGAACGACGGCGCTCAGCAAACCAGAGACAATGATGTAAAGGAAAGTGCAGATCACCAGGGAGCCAATGATACCTATAGGCATGTCCTTTTGCGGATTGCGCGCTTCCTGGGCAGTTGTCGATACGGCGTCGAATCCGATGTAGGCGAAAAAAATCACGCTCGCGCCCCGGAGCACCCCTGACCAGCCGAATTCGCCAAAATGGCCAGCGTTCTTCGGCAGGAACGGGTGCCAGTTAGCGGCAGCAATCTGGGGATGATGAATGACGAAGAATGCGGCCAGCACGATGAATATGAGCACTGCGGAAATTTTGGTGATCACGGCGGCCGCATTCATGTTGGCCGATTCCTTGACTCCGACGATCAAAATGATTGTGATGACCAGAATGGCCAAGAGCGCCACGAGGTTAAAAATGCCGGTCGCATGCGGCAGCGTGGCTGGATTGATGCCGAGTTTTTTGATGGCTGGCAGAACGTTGCTGAGAATCTGCCAATGGCCTTGGAACATAATCAGCTTGGTGCCGGGGACGGCGGTCCATTGCGGAGGAACATGCACATTAAAATCGGCGAGCAAGCTGACGAAATAGCCGCTCCATCCGGAAGCAACAGTGGCCGCACCGAACGAATATTCGAGAACCAGAGCCCAGCCGATGATCCATGCGATAAGCTCTCCGAGCGTTGCGTAAGCGTAAGTGTAGGCCGAGCCCGCAATCGGAATGAGCGAGGCAAATTCAGCGTAACAAAGCCCCGCAAACGCGCTTCCAATCCCGCAGAGGATGAAGGAGAGCACGACCGCGGGTCCAGCGTAGAGAGCAGCGGCCTGTCCAGTCAGGACGAAGATCCCGGCGCCGATGATGGCGCCGATGCCGAGCGTGACCAGATGGATGGGCCCTAGAGCGCGGCGCAATCCTCCTTTTTCACCTTTCGCTGACTCGAGGATTTCGTCGATCGGCTTTGTCGATAAGAGCCGACTGGCCATCCGTACCCTCCATTGATCGAACTAAGCGTTACGCATTCGCCCGTGCGTTCCGGTTCTGAGAAAACGCGCCACAAAACGCCGACCGGCACTTCGAGGAGCGCGAAAACCGGCCGGCCCAGCTATTTGCGGCTTGGAGCGGAGTAACTGTATCTCTAAAACGGCGGTGATGACGAAATAAATTGCGGGAAGAACGGTGAGTTGGTCAGCCATTGTTGCGGCCCCCGGGGGGCGCAGGGTCGTGCGCGCAAGTGGCGCTGCGGGATTTGTCCGCGAGGACCAGGAACTCGCGGGCGCGAGCGGCGGGGTCGCGGGCTTCGAGCAGATCGCGGATGACGGCGATGGAATTTGCGCCAGCGGCAAAGACTTCCGGAGCGCGGTCGTGAGTGATGCCGCCGATGGCGACGAGCGGTTTTTGCGTCAGCTTGCGGGCCTCGCGGATGAGGGATGTGCCGACGACGGGATCAGACTGCTTTTTCGTGGATGTGGGAAAAATCGGACCGAGCGCGATGTAATCGACAGGAGCGTTCGCGGCGGCGCGCACTTGGTCAAGATTGTGCGTGGAGACGCCAATCCAGCGGCCCGAGCCGCAAATCTTCCGCGCATCGCCAGGGGCCAAATCGTGCTGGCCGACGTGGACGCCTCCGGCGCCGACCATGGCGGCAATGTCCGGGCGATCATTGATGATGAGGCGAGCGCTGGCGTTGGCGAGAGCCTCGGCGAGAGTGGAGCAGGTGGCAAAGTAAGAGCGGGACGACAGGTCTTTGGCGCGATATTGGATGAGCTCGACGCCGGCGGCGGCGAGGTCCTTGGCACACTTCACCACGGGCGTTTTCATCAGCTGCTGGTCAAGGACCGCGTAAAGTGCCGGAAACAAGGGGCATTCTCCTGTTCAGGCTCGTCTGTTCGGTCTCGTCGGGGCCTATTTTGCTGCGACGGTTTCGTAACGATCCAGGAAATGAGTATCGAGTTTGCCAGCGGCAAAATCGGGATCGTCGAGAATCTTTTTGTGCAGTGGAATGGAGGTCTTGATTCCTTCCACGACAAACTGGTCGAGCGCGCGCGCCATACGGGCAATGGCTTCGCTACGATCGTCGCCAAAAGCAATCAGCTTGGCGACCAAAGAGTCGTAGTACGGCGGGACGACGGCTTCGGAATACACCGCCGTGTCGACGCGGACACCGGGGCCGCCGGGTACGCGAAAAGCGGTGATCCGACCGGCAGAAGGCGCGAACGTTTCGGGATCCTCGGCATTGATGCGGCACTCGATGGCGTGGCCGTGGAAGCGCGGCTTGCCGACGACGTCGACGAGTTTTTCACCGGCGGCGAGACGGATTTGCGCTTTCACGAGGTCGACGCCAGAGACCATTTCGGTGACGGGGTGCTCGACTTGGATGCGCGCGTTCACTTCGATGAAATATAAGTCTTGGGAGGCTTCGTCGCGCAGGAATTCGACCGTGCCGGCATTGGAGTAGCCAATCTTTGCCAAGGCCTTGGCGACGCGCTCGCCCATTTGGTCGCGGGTCTTGGCGTCGAGGGCGGGCGAGGGCGATTCTTCGATAATCTTCTGATGGCGGCGCTGGATGGAGCACTCGCGCTCGCGCAGATGGATAACGTTTCCGTGGCGGTCGCCGATGACCTGAAATTCAATGTGACGCGGACGCTCGATGAGCTTCTCGAGATACACGTTGGGGCTGCCGAAGGCTTGCTGAGATTCGTGGCGTGCGGTCTGAAAAGCGGAGGGCAGATCCTCCTTCTTGCGAACGACGCGCATGCCGCGGCCGCCTCCGCCCTCGGCGGCTTTGATCAGCACAGGATAGCCGATTTCGGAGGCGAGTTTGAGCGCGGTGTCTTCGTCGGGGACAACTCCCGGGCTGCCCGGGATGATGGGAAGGCCGGCGGCGGAGAGTTCGCGGCGGGCACGGTCTTTCTCGCCCATCATGCGAATGACTTCCGGGGAGGGGCCGATAAAGGTGATATGGGAAGCTTCGCAGACCTCGGCGAAGTTGGCGTTTTCGGAAAGGAAACCATAGCCCGGGTGGATGGCGTCGACGTCGGTGATTTCAGCGGCACTGATGACGTGAGGAATGTTGAGGTAGCTTTCCGAAGAGCGCGCCGGGCCGATGCAGACGGCTTCATCGGCGAAACGCACGTGAAGCGAATTGCGGTCCGCTTCAGAATAGACCGCAACAGTGCGAATGCCCAGTTCCTGGCAAGCGCACAGGACGCGCAATGCGATTTCGCCGCGATTCGCGATCAGGATTTTGCGGAACATTTTTCGCTGGGCGAGCTTCCCAAGTTTTATTGCTTCCGGCTCGGATGAATGGCGAATAACGGCTCGCCGTATTCCACAGGCTGGCCGTTCTCTACGAAAATGCGCATCACTTCGCCGGCTACATCTGCCTCGATTTCATTCATCAGTTTCATGGCTTCGATGATGCACAAGACCTGGCCCGCCGTGACGTGGTCGCCGATGCGCACGAAGGAATTGGCGCTGGGGCTCGGAGCCGAATAGAAAGTGCCTACGATGGGAGACTTGATGACGTGAAGGTCGCTTGATTCCCCGCCGGGAGCTGGCTGAGCCGGAGCTGTGGCAGCCGGCGCCGGATTGGCGGCGAGCGGCGCGGCAACCAGTATTTCGGGAGCGGGCTGCTGCGGCCGGAAGGCATAACCGCTCTGCGCAGAAGCCTTGCGAAGGCGCACGTGCACGTCGCCGTTCTGATACTCGAATTCCTCGAGAGAGTGCTGCTCCATGAATGTAAGGATTTCGGAAATTGCGTCCAAGTCCGGCGCGGAAGTGTGTTTGCGGTCTGGGCGGACCTTCTTGTTCTTGGGCTTCATCCGAGTTCGATCAGCTCCCGATTCGCGTCGGTCAGATACTGAGCGCCGTGTGGCATTACCAAGGCGTCGTCTTCGATGCGAATGCCGCCTTTGCCTTCGACGTATACGCCGGGCTCAATGGTTACCACCACTCCGGCACGGAGAAGCCACTTTTCCCCCTGAGCGAGCCGGGGCATTTCGTGAACCTCCAAGCCAAGCCCGTGCCCCGTGCTATGGACAAACTGCTTGCCCAAGCCGGCCCGCTGGAGGGATTGTCGCGCCGCAGCGTCCACTTCTTGCGCGCTGACGCCGGGCCGCAGGACCTCGCGCGCCGCTTGCTGCGCCTCAAGCACCGCGCCGTACCAGCGCCGGATCTCCGCTGGGGCGCGTCCTACAAAAACGGTGCGCGTCAAATCGCTCGAATATCCGCGGAGTATAGCACCGAGGTCAAACACGACCAACTCGTTTTTGCCCACAACACGCCGGCTGGCGTGCGCGTGGGGCAATGCGCCTCGCGGCCCCGAGGCAATGATGGTGTCGAAGGCCGGGCCGCTCGAGCCCTTGCGGCGCATACGGAATTCGAGTTCGGCAGCGAGCTCGATTTCGCGAACGCCTGGCTTGACCAACGGAAGAATCTCCTCCCAGGAGGAGCAGGCGATCTTCGCGGCTTTGCGCATGAGGCTCAATTCGCCGGCATCCTTCACCGCCCGAGCCGCCTCGATATGCCCATCCCAAGGAATCCAGCGGGCGCGCGCGCCAAGGGCCTTACCGAGAGTGGATCTCTGCGCGACGGTCATATGCGCAGCTTCCAATCCTATGTGCAGGCCGCGTCGGACACCGAGGCGGGAGAGATGCTTGGCTACGGCAGACGTCAGGGAGCCGCGAACAATCTCGACTCGCGCGCCAGTGGCCTCCTCTTTCGCTTGCACGCTGTAGCGCGGGTCGGTGAACAGGGTCAAGCCCGCGAGCGTTACAACAAGCGCTGCTGCGCTGCCGGTGAATCCGGACAGGTAAAAGACATTCGGAAGGTGGGAAACGACGAAAGCGTCCAGGCGCCCCGCCTCCATTTCCTGGCGCAAAAAAGAAAGGCGGGCCGAGTGGCCCGCCTGTTGAGATTCTGTCGAAGCTATTCGCTCTTTCCCCCGGATCATTTCCCCATCTTACATGGGAAGAATGCGCGGCGTGATGAAGAACAGCAGTTCCTGAGAGCTTGTGCTGATCGTCGTGTGCCGGAAGAGCTGGCCGATGACCGGAAGGCTGCCAACGAAGGGGACTTCGTCAATGCTGGTCTGCTGGTTGGAGACGATAATGCCGCCAATCATGACCGTCTGGCCGTCGTTCACGAGAACACTGGTGTCCTGCGCCTGGGTATCGAGAGCCGGAATACCTTCAATTCGCGGAATGGACGGATCGATCTGGGTATTCTCCACGTGGATCGTCAAGAAGATCGTGCCTTGGTCGGTGATCTGAGGAGTCACTTGGAGCTCCAGCACGGCGTCCACGAACTGTACGGAAATCGTATTGTTGATGACGGTTTGAATGGGAATCTTGGTTCCCTGTTTAATTGTGGCCATCTGGTTATTCTGAGTTACTTCTTTCGGCGCCGAGAGCAGCTTGCCAACGCCCTTCGATTCCGAAGCCGAAATGATGTAATCGAGAGCGAAGTTCGCCGTGGAGAAAGCGTAGGAAATACCGCTGGTCGGCACGCTGGCGCCGAGATTGGTCACGAGGGGCATGTTCACCGCTGTCGGAGTGGTGGACGTTGGCGCGGTGGTTCCCACAATGACCGGAGGCGCCGGCAGAGGCGGCACGAAGCGGCCGACGGGACTCGTTCCTACGGTTTGATCGCCGCTAAAAAGGTTCTTTCCGTTGTTCGCAGAGCCGGAAAATGCGAACTGCGAACCAATGTCGCGCGCGAAGTTGCGGTTGGCGGCCACGACGCGAGCCTCGATTTCCACCTGCTGGGTTCTCTTGTCGAGCTCACGAATCAGGTTATCGATAACCGGGATTACCGTTGGAATGTCACTGATGATCAAAGTGTTGGTGCGTGAATCGGCCAAGACATCGCCGCGGGGAGAAAGAAATTTCTTGATCGTGGCCGTGAGATCGGTGGCCTTGGCGTAATTGAGTACGCGCGTCGTGGTGATTACGTCGGCGGCCTCGATCTGCGCTTTGGCCAGATCCTTCTGTTCGTCGGCCTCCTTCCTCATGGTCTCTTTGGTGGCGATGCGCAGCACATTGCCATCCAGCTGCTTGTCGAGGTCATTATTTTGCAGGACGATGTCGAGCGCCTGGTCCCACGGGACATTGTCGAGAACCAGGGTTAGCGTACCCTTCACGCTCGGATCCACGACCACGTTAAGGCCGCTGATTTCATGAATCAGGCGGAAGAAATCCTGCAAATCAACGTTCTTCAGATTCACGGAAATCGGCGAACCAGTGTATTTAGCGCCCACTTGGTCTTGCGAAATCACGGCTACCGGGCTCGGACCTGCCGGCACTGCTGCAGGCGTGGCTGCCGGCGGCATGGCGGCTGCCGCAGTCTGCACGGGCGTTGCCGCCTGAGTCGAGGACTCTTGAGATGCCGCGGATTGGGATGCCTGCCCGCTCTGCGCCGGTGGATCAGCAACAGCGACCTGTGCCGGAGCCGGAGGCGTAACGGCAGGGGCCTGCTGCGCTTGTGGTGTTGCCGGCGTGGCCGAAGACTGGGTTGAGGATTGATCCGCAGCGTTCCCGGCATTCGCAGAAGGAGTGGAGGGCTGGGCTGCCGCCTGCGACTGATTTGCCGCGCTCGTATCGGTGGACGTAGACGGCGGCTGAGACGCCGTACCTGAATCGGAAGCCGCAGGCGAGCTCACCGGCGGTGCCGATGAGGCACCGGTGTCCGCTGCAGCAGCCGAAGAGAACACAACGGCCACACCACCGTCAATGTGCTTCACGCTGTAGGCCGAATCATTGGAAAGATCGATGACCACTCGCGCAACTTCAGGCGAATACTGCGCCGCGCGAACGTCACGGATGGGCTCCACGTCGCTGGTGACCCTCTTCGACGCCGCCATTCTCTCGCTGTTGAAGTCGAGGACCAAGCGCGACGGACGGCTCAAACGCAGCGCCTGATAATCCATGGAGCCGGACCCGAGAACCAGCACTTCGGGGGCGTCTCCGTCTTTGGCAACGGAGATTTGCCGAATCACAGCATTAGCCGGAGCAGAACTGCGAAGCGCCGCATTCACCACCTGGGGCTGATCGGTAGATTCCGCATTCGCATCGTCGACGTCTCTCCTGGAAACGACGATCCGCAAGCCATCGGGACCTTCGCGAGTGATTTTCGGAATGGCTCCGTCGCCGAGCAGGAGCTCAAGGCGCGAAACCGTGGTGTCGCCCGACTGGTACTGCTCAAGCCGGTAGCTGCGAACGATATCGGTGCCGAGCACCTGCGCCGCCGCCGTGGACGAGGCAGACACGCCGGTCAGATCGATGTAGTAGAGATCCGCGCTCGGATGGTGAATCACATAATCGAACGGGCCGCTCGCCTTCGCGTTGAGACGGACAACCCCTTGTCCGACCGCAGACGTGACCCGAACGGACGGCTCGGAATCTGCCTGGACCGCGCTCGTGATGGTTAGCAGGCTAGCTGCCACAAGGCAGACAAGCCCAAACGGCCGCCAAATCTTGCTCATTGCTCATCTCCTGCAATCGGATAGAGTCGCTTGGACACGTCGCGGTCAACTGTGCGGCCAAACGCATCTTTGCTTTCCTGACGGAAGGTAATGTCGTCGAGACCAATCTTCTCCACCACACCGTCGTAGATATGATCGCCGTCGTGGAGGAAATAAACGCTGTCCTGCGGATTCGCCACTACCGCAACGATTCCGTCGGACGTCTTGACCATCCCCTGGAGCCGCACGGTGGCTACCTGCAAACCGGCAATCCCCGGAGGAAGATTCGTATGACTGTCGCTCGGATCTGATGCTCGAATCAGAGCCGCGAATGGGTCCCGTCCATGTCCTGTCTCTGGAAGCACGGGATTCTGAGCAGCGAGCTCAGCAGCGGTCGGAACAGCCGGCGGCGCTGCGACCGGAGCTGCCTCGACAGGCTTTTTCTCAGGCGGGTGCTGCTGGGCAGCAGTTGGCTTGGCGGGTTTCGGCCTCATCATGCCCATTTTTCCGGGCTGCATCCCTGGATGCATCAGCGGATGCGGGTGAGCCGCTCCCGCGGTTGTCGGCGCCGGTTTCCGCGGCGGCATTGGCCTTTGCTGCTGCTGAGCCGCTCCCGCAGACGTCACGCACCAGGACATCAGCACCGCGAGCGCCAGAAGCCTTGCGAATATTCTTAGGTCTTTCATCGTTCTCTGCCCCATGTTGCTAACGCCTCGCCGTTCTCGCAGCCGTATTTGCAGGTGCCGGAGCTTGAGCGGCGGGCGAGGTAAAGAATGTCGTGATAGTGAACTCCCCGGTGACCGTGGTTCCCGGCACCATGCGAAACTGGGAGTTGCTATCTCCGGGCTTGACTTCCGTCAACTTGATGTCACCCACGTTGATGATTCGCGAAAGACGGCCCAACCGGGTGAAGAAGTCGAGCACCGAGTAGTACGGACCGTCCGCAGCGATTTTGAAAGGCATTTCCGAGTGATATTCGCGCGGTACGATGGGCTGTGTCTCGAGCTTCCGGATAAACACTCCCGAGCCGGATGCCGCGCCTTGCACCATGACGATAAACTGGTCGACTTCCTTATCTTCGGGGACGATGGCCTGCAGCGTCGCCAACTGTTTCTGCAAGGCTTCCATTTCGCTCTGCAGCTCGACGCGCCGTTGCTGGAATACGCGGAGCGGCTGTACCTGATTTTCGAGCGTCTTTAGGCGTCCATTCGCCTCATCCACGGCGACGCGCTCGGTCGCCACAGGAGACATCGGTAGGTACAACCCGGCCAGCACCAGGACGATGGCTAGGACGAGAAACGCCAGTGCCTGGATTGGCCACGACATTTCGCGAAATGAGGTTGCCATTGCGCCTCCCTAGCTCTTTCCCGGCCGCGCCGGTGGGGCTGCTGTTTCCGTCCCACTGACATTTGTTGGCTTTGCCGATGAGATTTGCGCTGTCATCGTGAATCCGTAAGTCTGCGCGCCCTTGACGATGTCGTTCTCGTTCGCTTGCTTCATCTCGATGTTCTGGAAATACCCGGACCGCTTCATCTGGGTTAAGAAATTCGCAATGGCGTCGATCGAAGCGGCTTCACCGGCAATGTCCAGCGAATCGCCGGAGCGTGTCAGCGAGGTGAGCCAGAGCGAGTCGGAGTGCTCAACGGTGGCAGCGACCATCTCCAGCAATTGCTGCCCGCCGGCGCGGTTCGTTTGCAGCGTTTCGATCACATCGATGCGTTGCTGCAGAATGGTTTTCTGCTGTTCGTATTGCTGCACATCGGCTTTGACTTGCTGCAGACGCACCAGTTCCGTCTGCAGGCTGCTGATGCGGCTCTCGATTCCGGCAAGTTCGGTCTGCTTCTGGTGGTACATGGCGTAAAGCACTACCGCCGCCACCAGGAGCGACGCGACGAAGAGAATCAGGCGCAGCGACGATTCCAGCGGAATCGCGGGACCACGGCTGACCTTCGGCCGGTCCTGACCAAGAAGGTTGATCCGTATCATGGCGTGTCGAAACTCCTCAGCGCCAAGCCGACAGCGATCGCCAGCCGAGGCGCCATTTCGCGAATTCTCTCTTCATCGTGCTTACCGGGACTTACAGCGATCTTGCGGAAGGGATAGAGCTCCTCTACCGGCATGCCGAACTCTTCGCGAAGCAAGTCCAACAACCCTGGAACGCGCGCCGTGCCGCCGGCGACGACGATGCGGCGAATGTTTTCGCCACTCGCGGTGGCGCGGAAGAAGTCAAAAGTCTTCTGAATTTCCAGGATGAGAATGTCCGACACCGACCGGAGAATCGAGGTGCGCTGCTCTTCGGTGACTCCGGGGAGAGTACCGCCCATTTTCAGGCGCTCGGCATCGTCGAAGTTCAGGTCGAGCTCCTTCTGCAGTGCGTCGGTGTACTGGTTGCCGCCAACGGAGACATCGCGCGTAAACAAAGGAGTCCAGCCGCGGACGATATTGATGTTCATCACGCTGGCGCCGATATTGAGCAACGCTACGACTTGCGCCGGGTCAGGGTCGTAATTCACCTCGAAGCAGTTCTCGAGCGCGAAGGCGTCAATGTCCACCACAGTCGGGGTTTTCCCCGCCTGGGCCAGAACGTTGGTGTGATTCAGGATTTTGTCTTTCTTCACGGCGACCAGCAGGACGTCCATCTGGCTGTCCGTGGACTCCAGAAGCTGATGGCTCAAATTGACGTCGGCTATATCGAAGGGGATGTGCTGGCTGGCTTCCGCCTGGATGCGATCGTAGAGCTCGTCCTCACCCATCACCGGCATGGGAACGCGCTTGACGATCACCGAGTGCCCGGAAACTGAAGTAGCCACGTCTTTGAGCTTGATTTTCTGCGCGTCGAAGATGGAGCTGATGCGCTCGGCAACAGCGGGTGCGTCCATGATGGCGCCGTCCACAACGGTGTCCTGGGCCAGCGGCTCGACTCCAAAGCTGACGAGCTCGTAGCCTTCTCTCGTCTTTTTCAGCTCGACTGCCTTAACGGAGCTTGATCCGATGTCCAAGCCGATGAGCGCCTTCGATTTCTTGCCAAACATCGCGTCATCCTCGCTAACTGCCGTATGCCACAAGAAAGTTGAGCCGAAATTGGCCATCGGCTCCGAACTTTATGGGTTGTCTTTTGAAATCCACTGCCGCTAGCCCCGACCACCCCGCCAAAACCAGCGGCCACCCCGGGTCTGTGCTTACCGGTAGTTCTATACCCTTATGGCACCCGACATCTTGCAGTGTCAACGCCGCTGCCCTGACCGGTGTTCAGTTGGTAATGGCACTGGCGGCTTCGCACATTGAGATTAGAAAATAGGCGGCAGGTTAAGTCCACAGCGATTGCCACGAGACGTGCGAAAGGGAAACCTGTTCGTGCGGACAGGAGCGGGAGTTACCGCGATCGGGGGAGCTCAAGGCCCATAGTTTTCCACAAGGCATCCACGCGCGCCTTTGTGGCCGCGTCCATCAGTATTTCATCCGGCCAGCGGCGCGTGAAGCCCTCCGACGGCCATTTTCGCGTGGCATCAACGCCCATCTTCGAACCGAAATCCTGCAGCCGGGAGGCGTGTTCGAGCGTATCGACCGGGCCGAGCACCAACTCAACGTCGCGCTGCGGGTCGATGGCACACAGAGCCTTCCAGACCACTTCGCTAGGGCTCTGAACGTTCACATCATGATCCACAACGATGATGACCTTCGTAAACATCGCCTGCCCGAGCGACCAGATCGCGCTCATGATCTTACGCGCGTGACCAGGATAGGATTTTCGGATAGCCACAATCATTAGGTTCTGAAAGATTCCCTCGGCCGGCATGGCCACATCCACAATCTCCGGAAACTGCATCTTCATGACCGGCAGGAAAATCCTTTCTATGGCGTGGCCCATGTAGAAGTCTTCCTGCGGAGGCCGGCCGACGAGGGTGGTCAGGTACAGTGGCTCCTTTCGATGGGTGAGGCAGGTGACGTGGAATACCGGATACTCACCCTCAAGCGAATAAAAGCCGGTATGGTCGCCGAAGGGCCCCTCGGTTCGCAGCTCGCCAAGGTCCACATAACCCTCCAGGACGATTTCGGCGTTGGCAGGCACCTCTAGGTCCACGGTTTCGCACGGGACCAGCTCCACGGCATCCTTGCGCAGGAAGCCAGAGAACATGAACTCGTCCAGGTCCGGCGGGATAGGCAGGATTCCCGACAAGGCCGTTGCCGGATCAGAGCCGATGGCGACGGCGACCTCCATCTTCCCGCTGCCGGCACGCGCCCGGGCACTCCGGAAATGCTCCGCGCCGTGCTTTTGCGTCTGCCAGTGCATGCCGGTGGTGCGCTCGTCGAATACCTGCATGCGGTAGCAGCCCACGTTGCGCTTCCCGGTTTCGGGATTCTTGGTGATGACCATAGGCCAGGTGATATAGCGGCCGCCGTCCTGCGGCCAGCACTTCAGGATAGGAAACTCCGCGAGCGAAAAACGGTCTTTGCGAATGATTTCTTTGCACGGACCCGACTTGACGGTCTTAGGGAAAAACGAGCCGAGTTCGGCCAGCTTTGGCAGCATCTTCACTTTGTCCAGGAAGCCTTGGGGAGTTTGGATATTGAGGAAGGCGCGAACGCGGTCGGCCACGTCATCGAGACGATCCACTTCAAGCGCGAGGTTCATGCGACGCTCACTGCCAAGGAGATTGATGACCAGTGGGACGGTCGAACTCTTGGGTCGCTCGAAAAGCAGAGCCGGACCGCCGCTCTTCGTCACGCGGTCGGTAATCTCAGTGATTTCCAGCACCGGGTCCACTTCGGTGCTGATGCGCTTCAGCTCCCCTTCGCGCTCGAGCCGCCCGACAAAATCCCGCAAATCACGGTAAGCCACTGCCCCTCCGACTCACGAGCAATCAGACCAAAATTCCGGGCGTCAATGTAGCACGGACGCGGCCCGCGGCGAAGTTCCACGAGATGGAGTTGAAACCACTCCGGGCCAGGGTGCGTCCAAGTAATAGGTTGCGCAAGCGCCCACGCAAGGATGCACCTGCCGGTAAGGTGTGACGAAAACTACCGAGGAAAAAGGCGACCCATGCCCGTTGGAGAGTGGTACAGAAAGCATAAGCGTCTCAGTTGGATGGTAATACTCGTTGTCGTCGTGGTGATTTCGATCGGTGCGGTGATGAAAGGGCGCTCGAAAGACGTGCGCTATATCACCATGCCGGTGCGGCGCGGCAACCTCACAGCAATGGTTCAGGCCACTGGCACGATCAATCCCTTGACGACTGTCCCGGTGGGCTCCTTCGTTTCCGGCACGGTGCAGTACGTCTTCGCGGACTACAACACGCGGGTTCATGCCGGGGACGTGCTGGCGCAGCTGGATCCCACAATCTACGAAGCGCAGGTGGTTACCGCGCGCGGCAACTTGGCCAACGCCATCGCCAACGTGCAGAATCTCGAAGCCAATATCGTCGCCGATCAGGCAAACGTGGACAAGCTCAAGGCCACCGCCGAGTATGCGAGGGTCAATGCAAAGCGCATTGGCGACCTGACGAAGCAGGGCGTCATATCCAACGACCAGAATGACCAGACGCAATCCAATTTTGCCGCTGCAAATGCCTCGGTTGTTCAAGCGGAAGCCCAGGTGAATCAGTCGAAAGCACAACTCGCGGAAGCCCAAGCCCAGGTGGAATCCGCGCAAGGCAATTTGCAAATGGCGGAGACAAACCTGGCCTATTGCACCATCGTCTCTCCCGTTGACGGCACGGTAGTGGCCAGAAACGTGACGGTCGGCCAGTCCGTGGCCGCGTCGCTGCAAGCGCCGAACGTTTTCACCATTGCGCAGGACCTGACGCGCATGCAGGTCTATGCCGCCACCGACGAGTCCGACACCGGGCAGATTCACGTGGGGCAAGTGGCAACGTTCCAAGTGGACGCGTATCCCACGGAGACGTTCAGCGGCCGCGTCAGCGCGATTCGGTTGAACGCCTTCACGGTGCAGAACGTGGTCACCTACGACACGATCATCGACTTCGATAATCCCGACGGGAAGTTGCTGCCGGGCGAGACAGCGTACGTGGTCATTCCGACGGGTCAAGCCAACGATGCGCTGATGGTTCCGAATATCGCCCTGACCTTCACTCCGCAATTGACACCACCGGAACTGCAAGACCTCTAT
>JASHQB010000297.1 GCA_030037775.1 Candidatus Acidiferrales bacterium | reverse complement strand
CATCACCATCTCCACTCCCGTCGGCAACGCCACGTCTCCGGTCACATCCGTCGTCCGAAAATAAAACTGCGGCCGGTAGCCCGTGAAAAACGGCGTGTGCCGCCCGCCCTCTTCCTTCGTCAACACGTACGCTTCCGCCTTGAACTTCGTGTGCGGCGTGATCGACCCCGGCTTCGCGATCACTTGCCCGCGCTCCACTTCCTCTTTTTCCGTTCCTCGCAACAGCAGCCCCACGTTGTCTCCGGCAATCCCTTCATCCAGAAGCTTCCGGAACATCTCCACTCCCGTCACCACCTTCTTCATCGTCGGACGGAAGCCCACTATCTCAATCTCTTCGCCCACTTTCACTTTTCCGCGTTCCACCCGCCCCGTCACCACCGTCCCTCTTCCCGAAATCGAGAAGATATCCTCAATCGGCATGGCGAACGGCTTGTCCACATCCCGCTGCGGCAGCGGCACGTTCTTGTCCACCGCTTCCATCAATTCCAAAATCGACTTCTCCCACTTGGCATCGCCTTCCAGCGCCTTCAGCGCCGAGCCGCGAATCACCGGCACCTTGTCGCCCGGGAATTGATAGGTCTTCAGCAAATCCCGCACTTCCATCTCCACCAAGTCCAGCAGCTCAGGGTCTTCCACCGCGTCGCATTTGTTCAGAAACACCACGATGTACGGCACGCCCACCTGCCGCGCCAGCAGAATATGCTCGCGCGTCTGCGGCATCGGCCCGTCGGTCGCCGCCACCACCAGGATCGCGCCGTCCATCTGCGCCGCTCCGGTGATCATGTTCTTGATGTAATCGGCGTGCCCCGGGCAGTCGATGTGCGCGTAGTGCCGGTTGGGCGTCTCATACTCCACGTGCGACACCGCGATGGTGATCCCCCGCTCGCGCTCTTCCGGCGCGTTGTCAATGGTGTCAAACGCCCGGAACTGCACCTTGGGGTTGTTCTTCGACAGCACCTTGGTGATCGCCGCCGTCAGCGTGGTCTTTCCGTGATCGATGTGCCCGATCGTCCCAATATTCAGGTGCGGCTTGCTGCGCTCAAATTTTTCCTTCGCCATCGCTTCTTATCCTCACTCAGAATCTTTGCTGCCCATACTTCCCGCTAATTCGATGGAGCGGGGGACGGGATTCGAACCCGCGACCATCTGCTTGGAAGGCAGAGACTCTACCCCTGAGTTACCCCCGCCCAACTCACAACTCTGGAGCCTGGGACCGGGATTGAACCGGTGACCTCGTCCTTACCAAGGACGCGCTCTACCAACTGAGCTACCCAGGCTCAAACCGGTTCTCCGCGCGATTCCTTTCGCAAAGATTTCTCGCCACAACTTTCAGATCTGCCCAGTCGAACCGCGCTATTCTTGCGACGCTTCCTTCGGCCCTCGCGGCACAATGGTGGACGGGGGAGGATTCGAACCTCCGTAGCCCGCAAGGAGCGGCAGATTTACAGTCTGCTGGTTTTAGCCACTCACCCACCCGTCCCGCGAAACTACCGGACTTGACGCGCTCGTCCCAAACGGGGCACTTCGCAACGCAGAAAGGGCTCGTGTCCGAAGACACCAGCCCGTTCATTTCTTATGCGAGGAATCCGTCTGATCCAAACCCCAAAATCCCGATCCTCAAAATTCAGCTGGCGGAGGGAATTGAACCCCCGACCCTCTGATTACAAATCAGATGCTCTACCAGCTGAGCTACGCCAGCTCAACCAAACCCAGCAAAGTTATCACAGAGGCAATAAAATTGCAAGCGCCTCGCTCGGCCAAGCACGACCCGTGCCAGACCAACCCATAATTGCCAACGCATCCCGACTTTACACCAATTGGATGCGTATTTATACTCAAAAAGCAGCCTCGCGGAACCGCATGAAGCGTACCCTGACAATTCTTCTCTTTGTTTTCATCGCCGCCGTCGCTGTCTTCGCAACCATCCATCATCATCAACTCGTAAAACAGCGCCAGGCATTCGACGCTCCTTCGCCCGCCACTAGCATCCCATCCGGCCAGAGCTCCACTCCCGCCAACCCCAGCGCGCCTAATTTGGTTCAGCAATTGCCGATCGACGCATCTGCGGTCATCTTTGTCGACGCCGCCGCACTCCGCACCTCTTCTTTCGCGAACGAACTCGCCGTTCTCGCACCTTCGTCCGCGCAAGACCCCGACTACACGGATTTCGTCCGCGCTAGCGGATTTGACTACTCGCGCGATTTGGACCGTGCCGCCGTCGCTCTCTGGCCGCAAACTTCTGCGACATCCGTTCTCGCGCTCGCGCAGGGCCGTTTCGACCAGGCCAAAATCGAACGATACGCACTGCGCACCGGCCGCATGGTCAGAATTCACAGCATGAATATCTATGAAGTCCGCGAGGAAAATTCTCCCCGCATCATTCGCTTTACTTTCCTTGCCCCTGGGGAAATCGCCCTGGCCGACGGCCCCGCCCTGTCCCAGGTACTCGGCGCACCGAACACTCATCGCTTCGATCCTGAAATGTCTGCGCGCATCGCCGGCGTTTCCGGCGCTCCCATTTACGCCGTTGCGCGCACTCAGGACCTTCCAAAGGACCTTGGCATCGATACGTCCCATTCCGCGCAACTCGCCCGCCTGCTTCGCAGCGTGCACGCCATCACCGCGGCAGGCCGTCCCGCCGCCGATAACTTAAAAATCTCCGCGGCCGCGGAATGCGATTCCACCCTCGACGCGTTTCAGCTTTCCACCACCCTGCAAGGCTTGCTGTGGATGGGCCGTGCGGCGCTGGCGGATGCTAAAACACGGCAGGAAATCGGCCCAGACTGGCCCGCCCTCGATGCTCTGCTCAAGGCCGCCGACATCTCCCACGACAGCCATCTGGTTCAACTGCGCATTGAGATCACCCCGCAGATGCTCCAGGCTGCAGGGGCGGCCACGCCGGCGAACGGCGTCACCAGGAAATAAGGGAATCTACGCTGTTATTCGAGGGAAACGGAGACAGAAGGAACATCCAATGAAGCTTAACTCTTAATCCCCGCCGGATACCGTCCCGCCGGCATCCGCTTGATGCAAGTAAGGCCAAGGATTCACGGGAGCATTGTTCATGCGAACTTCGAAGTGCAGATGCGGGGCTGTTGCGCGACCGCTGTCGCCTTCTTGCGCGATCACGTCGCCGCGTTTCACGCGCATCCCCTCCTGCGTGTCATACGCGGAAAGGTGCGCATACCACGTGGTGATCCCGAAGCCGTGGTCGATGATTACCACGCGGCCATATCCTTCTCGATTCCCCGTCCAAATCACCACGCCATCCGCCGCCGCGCGAACTTCGTCACCGTAAAACGACGCAATGTCCAAGCCCGTGTGAAATTCGCCTTCTCCACCGAACGGATCAAGTCGCTCGCCGAATCGGCTGGTGATACGTCCCATCACCGGCCAGAGCGACGGAATGAACGGCGCATCCGCGAGTTTTCTGCCCGGCGCTAGCCGCAGCACCCCCATCGAGGCCAGCATCACTGCCGAAGCGTTCTGCTGCAGGAAGTTGAACTGGTCGACGGTGTCCTTGTACGTGGCATCGGACTCCGCTGCCGTGTTCGTCAAGCTGAACGGCGTGTCCGGCACTCGCGTCAGCCCATACGCAACGGCCACGTCGCTCGCCAGGGATTGCAGCGAATTCAGCCGCTCGTTCGCGTTTTTCACCTGGCTCTGCAGATCACGATACTGCTGCGTCAGCGCGCTTTGGTCTTTAAGCAGCGAATTGTAGGCCGTCACCTTCCACAGCATGTGGGAATAAGAGCCGACGGCTGCAAGCACCGTGGCGCTTCCGACCAGCGCAAGAGCCACCAGCAGATGCAGGGCATAGTGCGGGATGCGCATTCGGCGCATTTTTCCCGAATCGGTGGAAGCAACGAAAAATGTGTAATATTTACGCCGCATGACTCAACTTTGAATTTCTGAACTTGTCTTTTCGCTGGACTAAATGACCGCTGGCCCCAAGTGCGGTCTGCGCGACGCCTATGAGCGTTTGAACCGCGAGACTCGGTCCGAAACCCGGCCGCGAATATATGTGCAGGCTTCGGCGGAGTCAACCACAAATTCCTCGCGCCCGGCTGGGGCTGCCGTCTTAGTCCTCCGGATCGCTTTACAATCCGGCAAGCACAATCTACCCTCTAGCTACAGGATAAATGGTGAAAAAGGCGATTACAACTGGTCACAGGGACAGGGAAATCGAGCTGGTCGCCAGGCTCTCGCAAGCCATTCCATCCATTGGACATATCGGTAATTCTGCCTCGCTCATAACGGGCGTTGGCGACGATGCCGCAGTACTCCGCCACTCACCACGCTCGGATTGGGTCATCAGTTGCGACTCATCCTTAGAAGGTGTTCATTTTCAGTCGGACTACCCTGCTGATTCCATCGGATACAAGTCTCTCGCCCGCGCCACCAGCGACCTCGCCGCCATGGGCGCGCAGCCGCTCTACTTTCTCCTAGCCCTGGCCCTGCCCGCTGCCAAGACAGGCAAATGGCTGCGGTGCTTTGCGCTGGGGATGTCCCGCGCTGCTCGTGAATTCCACTCATTCTTGATCGGCGGCGACATCTCCAAGTCTGCATCGGTAACCATCTGCATCTTCGTCCTCGGCGAGACACCCAGCGGCCTTGCCATTCCCCGCTCTGGCGCCCGGCCTGGCGACCTTATATTCGTCACGGGGAAGCTCGGTGCCGCACAGTTGGGCCTCGAAATCGTCCTTCGCGGCTGGTCTCGCCAGTCTTCCCCGAAGAGATACCTCTACCCCCACTTCTATCCGCAAGTTCCCGTCTACCTCGCCCAGGCGCTCGCGCGCCAACGCATCCCCTCCGCCATGATGGACGTTTCTGACGGCCTTTCCACCGATTTGGCGCGCCTCTGCGCCGCCAGCGGCGTCGGCGCGCGAATCCGAGCGGACGCGCTCCCCAGTGTTCAAGTTCCGGCCGCCTTGCTCGCGCGGGGAATCGATCCGCTCGCCCTCGCCCTTCACGGCGGCGAGGACTACGGCCTGCTCTTCACGGCCCCGCGAAAGGACGCGCAACGCCTCCGCCATATCAGGCGCGACGCACCCATCACCCAAATCGGCGAAATCACGAGCACACGCAAAATTGTGCTGATTCATCGCGACGGTCGCTCATCCTCGTTGCCTTCCAAAGGCTGGAATCCGTTCGGAAAGTAACGTCGGTTGCGACTTAGTGCTTGTTAGGTGCAATGTGGGGTATGTCTGGTTTTGCTGGCGGCTTGACTGGCGGCTTCGCAGGTTCCGCCGGCTGTTTTTCCGGCGCTCCCTGCTCCGATAAATCCGCCGGCGGTGCGTTATCCGGCACATCCACATCCTCGTGCGCAGTTTTCGCCAATTCTTCCAGCGACGTCACATTGGGAAAACTCTCCACCGGCATCCCCTTGGTTGCCTGCTGCATGAACTCCAGCCAAATCGGCAACGCCGCGCGCGCTCCCGTTTCCTTCGGCCCCAGCGAAGTTTTCGGGTCATCGAATCCCACCCAAACCCCGGCGGTGATCTGCGGTGTGAATCCGATATACCACGCATCGGTGAAATCGTTCGTGGTTCCTGTCTTCCCCGCCGTCGGCCGGCCCAGCGCCTGCGCGCGGACGCCTGTGCCGAAGTGCACCACGTCTTCCAGCATCGCCACCATCGTTCGCGCCACGTCCGATGGCAGCACGTCCGTCACCTTCGGCCGCGCTTCCTCCAGAATCGCGCCGTCATATGAAGTCACGCGCCGGATCATGTGTGGCTGAATGTGGATTCCGTCATCCGGAAACACCGTGAACGCCGACGTGTGCTCGAGCAAAGTCAAATCCGCCGCGCCCAGCGCCAGCGGCAGATACGGTGGCAGCGGGCTGGTGATTCCAAACCGCCGCGCATTATCAATCACTTTTTCGATTCCCACCTGGTCCAGAATGCGCACCGCCGGCACGTTGCGCGAGTCCGCCAGCGCTCGCCTGAGACTGATGCGCCCTTCAAAGGTGTTGTCATAGTTGTGCGGCGTGTAGTCGTTTCCGCCGCTCATATACGTGATCGGCTCGTCCAGCACCGTATCGAACGGCGTCATGCCCTTTTCGAGCGCCGTCGCGTACACGTACACTTTGAACGAGCTTCCCGTTTGCCGCATCGCCTGCACCGCGCGGTTATACTTCGACTCCTCGAAGCTGTACCCGCCGACCATCGCTTTGATTTCTCCCGTTGCGTTATCAATCGCCAGCAGCGACGCTTGCGCGGCGGGAATTTGTTCGAGCTGCACGTGCACCGTGCTGCCGCTCACGCTTTCTACCTGCAGATTGGCCAGATCGCCGATCTGCAGAAGCTGCTCCGGCGACTTTTCTCCCGTCCACGCAAAATCCGGCGCGGTAATCACCGCGCGGTATGGGCCGACTTTCGCCACTGCCGCACTACGGTCGACCGCAGTAATCAACCCCGTCACGTAATCTCCCGGCTTGATCGCGTCGCGCCAGTCCGGAGACTCGTAGGTTTGCAACGTCCCCAGGTGCTCGTGGAAAATATTCGCCAAGTCGCCTCGCCAGCCATGCCGCCGGTCGTAAGCATGCAGGCCGTCGCGCACCGCTTGCACCGCCGCACGCTGCATCCCCGTATCCAGCGTGGTGTAAACGCGCAGCCCCTCCTGATGCACCGCTTCCGGACCAAATTCCTGCTCCAATTTCTGCCGTATCTCTTCCACAAAATATGGCGCCACCGTGCTGTTCTGCGGATACGTCAGATTCAATCCCAGTGGCATCTGCTGCGCTGCCTTGGCCTGCGCCTTGGTGATTTTTTTGTTGTCCGCCATGAAATCCAGCACCAGATTGCGCCGTTCCAGCGCGCGTGCGGGATGCAGTATGGGCGAATAGATTGGCCCGCGAATGATCGCCGCGAGCAGCGCTGCCTCCGGCAAAGTCAACTGGCCGACATGTTTTCCGAAATATGACTCTGCCGCCGCTTCAAATCCGTAATTCCCCGCGCCCAGATAAACTTGATTGCAATACATCGTGAAAATCTGTTGCTTCGTATAATGCCGCTCGATTTGAATCGCCAGCATGGCCTCTTCCGTTTTTCGACGGAAGCTGCGGTCCGAGCGATTCAAAAACAACCCGCCCGCCAGCTGCATGGTGATCGTGCTCGCGCCCTGCACAACGCGCCGGTGCACCAAGTTGATCCATGCCGCTTCCGCCACGCGCGGGAAATCCACGCCCCAGTGCTCCATGAAGTGCCGGTCTTCGGTCGAGATGATTGCATCCTTCAGGACTTGCGGGATTTGATCGTAGGTCAGCAGGATCCGCCGTTGCAGTGCGAACGTTCCAATCGAGGTTCCATCGTCCGCGTAAAGCTCCGTCACCACGTCTGGACGGTAATTTTCCAGCTCTTGAATCTGTGGCAGGTCGCTGTTGTAAACGAAAAGCAGTCCCGCTGCACAGCCCACGGCAATCGAACACAGAACCAACAGGAAAATCGCGACGCGGTTGAAAAATCTCCCGCCGCCGATGCGGACTAGCCCCTGTAGCCCTTCGTCCTGGAGCGTTTCATCTTGGAACTGGTCGTCGCGCCGCTCTTCATCACGCGGTCTGTCATCCCGTGCGTCTTCGTCCATTTCCGTTCAATTGTAACGCAAGCCCCTTGACGCAAACTGCTCGTTGGGAACAATCGCGCCGATCAGAAAACACCTCACACCTCGTCCGTCACCACTGCGTCCGCCTCGATTTCCACCAGCATGTCCGGCGAAACCAGCCCGGTCACTTCCACCATTGTCGAAGCGGGGCGAATATTCCGAAACACTTCTCCGTGCGCCCGGCCAATCGCCTCCCACTGTGAAATATCTTTGACAAAAATTCGCGTCCGCACCACGTGCTCCATCTTCGCTCCCGCCTTTGCCAGCGCCGCCTCGATATTTTTCAGTATCTGTACCGTCTGCTCGCGCACATCACCTTTGCCTACAATTTCGCCCTTCGCATCCGTCGCCGTCGTTCCTGCAACCCATATCTGCGAGCCCACCCGCACCGCCCGCGAGTACCCTACCACCGGCTCCCACGGCGTCCCGCTCGAAATGTTCTGCCTCTTCATTTTCTCCTCCCCCAACTCCCCGCCTAGAAACCCTCTAACACTATTTTCCCGCGTGCGTGACCGCTTTCGACCGCCGCGTGAGCTCGTCGCAGATTTGCTGTATTGATTGTCCCGAAATTCTCGGCCAGAGCTGGCTGAATTGAGCCTTCGTCAACCAATTCGGAAACCCGGTTGAGGATTTTGTGCTGCTCAATCATATCGGGAGTCTGAAAAAGAGAGCGGGTAAACATAAATTCCCAGTGGATTGAAATGCACTTGGGCTTGAGAATCATGGTCTCGAGCCCAACCGGATCGTCTATGATGCCGACCCGCCCCTGTGGAAGCAGCACTTCACTGATCGTTCTCAGGTATTCGCCTGTATGCGTCAGACTGGCCACATAAGTCACCGATGGAATCCCGATCCGCTTCAGTTGCTCCTTCAAATCGTTGTAGTTGATTGCATAATGCGCGCCCCTCTCGCGCACGTGAGCTTCACTTTCAGCGTCGGATGCTGTTCCAATAATCGTAAGACTCGTCAGTTTTCGTGCAAGCTGCACGAGGATCGAGCCCACTCCTCCAGATGCGCCGATGACCAGCATCTGATTGCCGACCGGTGCCGGATTTTGAAGCACCTGCAGACGATCAAAGAGAAGTTCCCAGGCAGTGATTGAAGTTAGGGGGAGCGCAGCTGCTTCAGGGAAGCCAAGCTTATTCGGCATCTTGCCCACAATCCGCTCATCCACCAAATGCCTCTCAGCATTTGTGCCCGGTCTTGCGATGGAGCCGGCGTACCATACCTTCTCCCCTGGACGGAAAAGGCTTACGTCGCGGCCAATTTCGCGCACAATGCCGGCGGCATCAAATCCAAGCACTCTGATTTCGCCCGACGGAGGATTTGTCGAGGCGCGAACTTTGGTGTCGACCGGATTAACCGAGACTGCCTTGATGTCGACGAGCAGATCATGCGGCTCCGGCACAGGCTCCGGTAAAGTCACGTCGATTAAAGCTGCCGGATCATCGATGGGGAGCGCTCGCTCGTAACCGACTGCCTTCACCGAAACAACTCCTTCCTTGGTCTTGTACTTGCCCTCGTCGCCATTCAAACGAACCGCATGCCTGCCAAACTTGAATTGTAACGCAACCGGAGAGAGAAGCAGGCGGCTTGCGATCGCAAACGCGTGGTGGAAGGAAGCGCTGCACCTACCAATTCCGTGACCGATTTGGCTCAACTCAGCGCCTGGCTTCTGGACTTCCCCCTTCAAACTCCGTAATCTTTCCCTAGCTCAATTCGAGGTCGCCGCTTCGCATGCTCTGCAAAAACATTCTTGAGGCCATCGGCAACACGCCCCTCATCCGACTCAATCGCCTCACACGCGATATTCAGCCCGAAGTTTACGTCAAAGCCGATTACCTCAATCCCGGCGGCTCCGTGAAAGACCGCATCGGCATCTGGATGATCGACGAAGCCGAACGCAAAGGCCTCCTCAAACCCGGCGGCACCATCATCGAAGGCACGTCCGGCAACACCGGCATGGGCCTCGCGCTCGTCGCCGCCGTCCGCGGATACAAAATCGTCTTCACCATCACCGACAAACAGTCCCGCGAAAAAATTGACCTGCTCAAAGCTTTCGGCGCCGAAGTCATCGTCTGTCCCACCGCCGTCGAGCCCGACGATCCGCGCAGCTACTATTCCGTCGCTAAAAAACTCGCCCGCGAAATTCCCAACTCCTTCTACCCCAATCAGTACGAAAATCCGATGAATCCCGACGCCCACTACCACACCACCGGCCCGGAAATCTGGAACGATACCGCCGGGAAAATCACCCACTTCGTCTGCGCCATGGGCACCGGAGGAACCATCAGCGGCGCCGGCAAGTATCTGAAAGAAAAGAATCCCGCCGTGAAAATCGTCGGCGTCGATCCTATCGGCTCGCTCTATTACGAATTCGTGAAGACGGGCAAAGTCGGCAAGGCCAAGACCTACGTCGTCGAAGGCATCGGCGAAGATATTTTCCCCTCCACCATGCACTTCGACGTTCTCGACGACGTTCTGCAAGTCACCGACGAAGAATGCTTCGTCTGGGCGCGCCGCCTCGCCAAACAAGAAGGTATTTTCACCGGCGGCTCAGGCGGGGGCTGTCTTTCCGCCGCCCTGCGCCTCGCGCGCGAACTGAAAAAAGACGCCCTCGTCGTCGCCTTTCTCCCAGACACTGGCATGCGCTATCTGAGCAAAGTCTACAACGACGGCTGGATGCGCGAGCACGGCTACGTTGAAGCCGAAGTTCCGCTCTGTGCCGCCGATGTCGTGCGCGTCAAGGCACAGACTGGCAAGCACCGCGAGCTGATCATCGCCCGCCCCTATCAAACCGTCTTTCATGCCCTGCACACCATGCAGCAGCAGGATATTTCCCAGCTTCCCGTCTTCGAAGACGAGAATCCCATCGGCACAATTTACGAAGACCAAATCTTGAATCTCGCCCTTCAGGGCAAAGACCTGCGCAAGCTCGTCATCCGCGAAGTGATGGGCGAAGCCCTCCCCCGCGTTCCCAGCGACGCGCCCGTCGAGCGCGTCACGCAGCTTCTCAGCCACTCCGGCCCCGCTGTCTTCGTCGAGATGTCCACCGGCAAATTCGAAATCCTCACCAAGTTCGACCTCATGGACACCATCGCCGGCCTCATGGAACAAAAACGCTAATCTTTGGACGAGATACAGGTAATGATCTCAGGAGATAACTTCCGGTGGGCGCATCCAAGCACATGGCCATGGTTTTTCGATGTTTGGATTGCCATCACTATTGTGGCGAGCTGTTTCAAACCATTTTGGAAATGGCTCCGCCAAAAACACATAAGCGCATGGCCATCGACCTTAGGGCGTATAGAATCTGCAGCGATTGATCCGAAGAAACGATTTGTCATCTCTTCGTCCCCTAGGACCGCGTCAGAAAAATACGTCGCGGAAATCGATTACTCGTATACCGTTGCTGGAAACACATACACAGGAACATACACCCGCGATTTTTTTACTGATTCTGAGGCGTTAGAATTCATACGTGATTTGCGGGGCAAACCGATAAGTGTGAATTATAGGACTGAGAAACCGTCCACCTCGCATGCTTTGGATTCGGCATTTGACACGCTCTTGCAGACAAGGGGCCCGGCGGAGCCACGGACCTTGATCCTGTCTATCCCCGGCAGCATTCCTTCATGGACTAAAAACTACATCTGGCTCTTTATGGGCCTTTCTGCGATCGGACTTATCGCAAGTCTTTGGGTCCATCTCGGTGCAGTGATGGGTCGGCGCGTAGCGCCCGAGGCATTCTTCTGGATACTCCACATGGGGATTTTTGTCGTCTGGATACCTGCGGTCTTAGTTGCTAAACAGCGCGTCGGGAGCCTGCAACGTAAAGACTTCTGGAAACAGGTGTTGAAGGACTCTCCAGAGTGGATGCGGTACATGGTCTACTTTTTCCTAGCATACGCATTCGTGAATTTTATGTTGTTCATGTTGAAGGCACCGGCAGGCAATACTGATCCCAGCCTGCCGTCGGTTGTCTGGCGAGGATTCTCCGGCCATTGGATGGCATTCTACTCAGCAGCTCTGGCCATCCTCTACTCAGCTGCACGCGGGGATGAACCCGTCTTGCGATGCACGAAGGGGCATGCGGTATCGGAAGACTGCAATTTCTGCCCACGCTGCGGCCGGCCGGTCGTCCATAGTAGATGAACCCATGCCCACCATCATTTCCCTGCTCCGAGGCGTCAACGTCGTTGGCCGCAATCAAATCAAAATGGATCAGCTCCGTGCCCTCTACGAATCGCTCAAATTCACCGGATGCCAGACCTACATCAACAGCGGCAACGTCGTCTTCTGCACCCGCGACCGCAACATCACCGCTCTCCCCGAGCGCATCGAAAAAGCCATCGAACGCAAATTCGGCTTTCGCCCCAGCGTCATTCACCGCTCGGCCGCCGAACTGCGCGGCGTCATCGCGCGAAACCCATTCGCCAAGCGCCGCAACATCGATCCCAGCAAATTTCTCGTCGGTTTTATGGCACACGAGCCGACGCCCGAAGCCTGCGCGAAACTTCGCGCCATAAACACCGGCGCCGAGGAGGTGCACTTCACTCCTCGCGAGCTTTACATCTATTTCCCGAACGGCGTCGGTCGCGCCGAACTCTCCTGGTCGTCCATCGACCGCGCTCTCAAAATTCCCCTCACCGGCCGCAACTGGAACACTGTCACCAAGCTCCTCGCTATGGCCGAAGCCCTCGAATCTGCGAAATAATCTGGCCGACAGCTATTTCTTCCTCGTGTAAATCGTCTCCTGAAACGGCATGTCCTTCCCGTTCGCATCCGTCGTCGACATCGTCACGCTGAATTCATCATCGCTCACGCGCTCGAACTTCGCGCGCAACGGCGTTGCGCCGCCGCGGCCCGTGTAGGATTCACCGCTATAATCAATCGTCTTCCCGCCGTCGCTGCTCGTTCCCTTCATCAGCGTAATGCCGTTCGACATCGTGTACATCCGCGCCATCTCATACTGCTTGGTCGCGTCGTCGTAGCCGTAAATCCTCAGCCCTTCTACTGGACGCCCCATCACCACATCGTGGCTCTTCTCAACAATGAATCTTCCTCCCAGCTCCACCGAAAACGTGCATGTCCCCGACGATGACGGCATCGCCGCTCCTTGCTGCCCCAAAAATTTGACCACCCGGTCATACTCTCCCTCGAGCTTTGCCAGACTCGCGTGCTCCGCGTCGTTCGGCCCCGACGCAGCGCGCATCTGCCCGCCCGTCTGAGCCGTATCGCTCGCTTTGTTCGACCCGCTATGCTCGGCCAGCACCCTTCCGCCAGCAAACACCATCGCACCCAGCAAAAATCCCGCGGCCACTCCGGCAACCACGCCCATCCCTCGCGCTCGACTCCCCTTGTGTTCCTTCATCTCGTTCCCTCCCCTCATGAGTTTCTTGCCCGCGCCTATTCTGCCTCAGGACGCCTGCCCCGCGCCTCAAAATCCCTGCTCTCGCCGAAGCGTAAGCTTGGTGCAGGATGGTGCATTATGGTGCACACTGTCCCCATGACAACTACGGAAAAGCCCGTGCGCCAAAGCGTCTCGCTTCCCCCTCGGTTGGCTCGCCGCGTTCGCACACTTGCTAAGACTCAGCGCACCAGTACAAACCGCGTGCTCGTGGAGTTGATCGAGAGTGGCATCGAATCGCGTGAAGCCGAAAAGGCCAGGTTCTTCGAACTCGCCGATCAGTTGGGTGCCTCCTCGAATCCCGTCGAGCGCAAGCGCATCAAGGAAAAGTTGGCGCGCATGACTTTCGGCGAGTAGATGCCCAAAATCCAGTGGACCAACCTGCCGATCGCCGTGCGCGACCACCTGTTCGAACGCCTTCGCGAACGGCAGATTTCTGCGGAAGACCTCTATCAGTTGAAGTTATCGCGCGAGGCCGAGCCGGACACGCCCGAGGGTGCTTGGTATAAGGATTTCGGCTCCTTCAAGATCTGTGGCAACGGAAAATACCCGAAAACCTTCCTTCTCCGAGGGCAACCTGCCACGGGTAAGAAGCTTTGACGGTTTACCCGCATCGTCTCCGCGTTTGGTTGTTGACATTCTGGTTAACTGGTGCTATAGAGGTTCATGATTTCAACTCGTTCATCCCTCAGCTCAATCGCCTCTTCCAAGGATTTCCGGTGGAGTTTACCCTCCGCCTAGTTCTATTACCCCCTGCCGACGTAACTTTTCTACCCAAATCTATGATTTTTTTAATCGGTACACAAAACACCAGTCGAAAAATCATAACTTACTGCAAACAAACAGCTTGTCGTTTTCTAATCGGGACTGAAATGCGGCTTTTTCCCCTGTCCCGATTACAGCCAAATCCCGCTTTTCACGCCTCAGCCAACCCGCCATCCGCCGCTCGCAACAGCGCCAATGCTATACTGCCGGTTCCCTTTTTTGAGGAGATTCGCCGCTCCCGCCCGGAGCGCCGCCCACAATGAAGATTGAAGAATTCAGCGACCGCCTACGCAACGCCGTTCTCGTCGCCGACGGCGCCATGGGCTCCATGCTCTACGAAATTCTTGGCCCGCAGCGCTGCCTCGACGAGCTCAATTCCACGCAGCCCGAAGCCGTCTTCCGCGTGCATCAGTCCTATCTCGACGCCGGCGCGCAAGTCTTGGAGACCAACACCTTCGGCGCGAATCGCCACAAACTCGCGGCCCTCGGCCTTGGCGATCGCGTCGCCGAACTGAACCATCGCGGCGTGAAAATCGCCCGCGAAGCGCGTGAAGCCTCGCGCCACGAGGTTTTGATCGCCGGCTCCATTGGCCCGCTCGGCACCCAGCGCCAGGCCAAACAGCTTCCGCCCGAAGAAATTCGCGAAATTTTTCGCGAGCAGGCCCTGGCCCTCGAGGAGCGCGGCGCCGATTTTTTCATCCTGGAAACTTTCGGCAATCTCGAAGAGCTTCTTTGCGCCATTGACGCCATCCGCTCCTTCTCAAAATCTCCCGTCGTCGCGCAGCTGACCTACTCTGAAGAAGGCAGCACCTTCGACGGCACGCGACCGGAAGACGCCGTCGTTAAACTGAAAACAAAAAACGTTCAAGTCATCGGCGCCAATTGCACCATTGGCCCGCAGCTTCTTCTGCCGATTCTTCGCGAGCTCGCCAATTCCACGAGCGATTCCAAGTTGCCACTGAGCGCCATGCCCAATGCCGGCTTCCCCAAACGCATCGGCGACCGTATTGTCTATCCCAAATCGTCGCCGGATTATTTCGCCGACTTCGCGCGCGATGCCGCCGCGCTTGGCGTTCGCCTTCTCGGGGGCTGCTGCGGCAGCACGCCCGAGCATATTCGCGCCATGGTTGACGCGGTCAAGAATCTTCGCCCGTCCAGCGCAACGCATGTTTCTCCTGCTGGCATCGCCGAAGAGACTTTGGAGCCGCGCGAGAAAACGCGCCGCCTGGCCAC
>JASHQB010000296.1 GCA_030037775.1 Candidatus Acidiferrales bacterium | reverse complement strand
ATTTGCAAAATCGACGGATACTTATCTACTTCACCAGCGGCTGCGGTGCCGGTGGTCACGAAGATTCCACTGCCGATGATGGCGCCGATTCCGAGGGCGGTGAGGCTGAGCCAGCCGAGCGTCTTCTTAAGACGCTTCGCAGGCTCATCAGCTTCTGAGATGAGCAGGTCGATGCTCTTGGTGCGAAAGAGCTGTCTATTCATCTATCCACCGGGCCACCGTCCCCGATACGACAAGGGGAGCACTCTACATTGAGCTGCGTTCGTGCGCAACGGCTGCGATGCAGAAGCCTTCCGGTTGGTTAGCTAGACGATTTGCAGGTGAGCGTAGCGTTCGATGAACTTCTTGGTGCCGTAATCGCGGAAGCTGACGGTGAGGCGGCGGTCATCGCCTTCGTCTTCAATCTTCAAAATGGTGCCGATGCCATAGGAAGGATGGCGGACGCGCGCGCCGATCAGGCGATTCGCTGCTCCGCCGGATGCAGAAGCGGCGGCAGAGCGTGAGGCAGGATGGGCGGTAGGTTTCTTGGCACGGCGGAACTGCGATTCGTAATAGTCGGGATCGGGCTCGTAGCGGCGGGTTTCGCCGGGCTCCGCGAGCGAGCCCTGGGCGGCTTCGACGAGGTCGCCCGGAACTTCTGCCAAGAAGCGGGAGGGAGCAGCGGGGGCGAGATCGGCGTTTGCCCACGAGCGGCGATAGACGGCACGGGAAAGCGCGAGGGTGCGCTTGGCGCGGGTCATGCCTACATAGCAAAGGCGGCGCTCCTCCTCGACGTCATTGTCGCTGTTCATGGAGCGGCCGTGGGGCAGGAGGCCCTCTTCCAGACCGGCGAGGAAGACATGGTCGAATTCCAGGCCCTTAGCGCTGTGCAGGGTCATTAAGGAAACGGGGATTGTTTGGTCGAACTCGTCAGTGTCGCTGACGAGCGAGGCGCGGTCGAGGACATCCTCGAGGGTTTCGCCTTGCTCGATGGCTTCAGCGATGGCGTTGGAGAGTTCACGCAGGTTCTCGGCGCGGGCGGAATTGTCCAAGTGGTCTTGCTGCTCCGCCCAATCGAGATAGCCGGTGCGGCTGAGAATCACTTCCAGGATTTCGCCGGGGTTTTTGTTGGCGCATTCTTCCATAAAGTTCAAGACCATCTGACGAAAATCGGTAAGGGCGGAGGCGCCGCGGGCCTTCTGAGCGGCGATACGGGGAATGGCCTGCCAGAGTGACACATTCGATTCGCGAGCGACCGCGCGCAGGGAATCGATGGTGACTTTGCCGATGCCACGTGGCGGAACGTTGAGGACGCGCAGGAGGGCGACATCGTCGTCGGGATGAAAAAGCAGGCGAACGTATGCCAGAGCGTCTTTGACCTCAGCGCGCTGGTAGAAACTGAATCCTCCGACGACGCGATAGCGAACGCCGATGCGCCGAAGAGTCTCTTCAAACGGCCGCGACTGCGCCGCGGTGCGGTAGAGAACGGCGAGGGTGAAACGCGGGTCTTCACGGAGGCGGCTGGCGATCTCGCCGCCGATGTATTCGGCTTCATCGGAGGCGTCGCGAGCTTCGTAATACTTCAGCAATTTCCCGGAGCCGAGGGTTGCCTTCAGGTCCTTGCCGAGGCGGGTGCGATTGTGGCTGACGACACTCGCTGCGGCGTCGAGAATCACCTGCGTGGAGCGATAGTTTTCTTCGAGGCGGATGGTACGGGCGCCCGGGAAATCGCCGAGAAATCGCTGAAAATTGCCGCTGACAGCGCCGCGCCAACTGTAAATGGACTGGTCCTCGTCGCCCACGACGCAGACGTTGCGTTCTTTTCCGGCAAGCAGGCGAACCATCTCTTCTTGTGAGGCGTTGGTGTCCTGAAATTCATCCACTTGGATGAAGCGCAGCTGTTCGGACCAGCGTGCGCGCACCTGGCTGTTCTCGCGCAGGAGGGCGACGGCGCGCAGCAGCAGGTCGTCGAAATCGAGCGCCGCCGACTTGCGCAGAATCGATTCGTATTCGCGATACACGGCGGCAGCCTTCTTGCCAAAGGGATCGAAGGCCTCCGCTTCCATCTCATCCGGCGAAATACTGTGGTTCTTGGCGTGGCTGATGCGGTCGCGCAAAGGGCGCGGCGCGAGTTCCTTTTCCGGAAATTTCAGATTTTGCAGAGCGAGCTTGACCGCGCGGGTCTGGTCGTCGTCATCGTAAATGGCAAAGGACCTGGAAAGGCCGGCGCTGGGGGCTTCGCGACGGAGCAGGCGGGCGCAGAAGGAGTGAAAAGTGGAAATCCAGATGTCCGAAGCGTCGTGTCCGCCGGAGCGAACCAAGTCGGCGATGCGGTGGCGCATCTGGTCGGCCGCTTTGTTGGTGAAGGTGACGGCCAAAATGTTGCGCCCGGCGATTCCTTGCTCAATCAGATGGGCGACGCGATAAGTGATGACGCGAGTCTTGCCGGTTCCTGCGCCGGCAAGCACAAGCACTGGTCCGTCAGTCGCCGTGACTGCTTCGCGTTGCTGAGGATTCAGTTCGTCGAGGAGCGCCATAATGGAGTTAGAGAATTTTTCGAGTAAGAATGAATCTTAGCTGAGCGCAATCGATTCGGCAAATCGCGGTGAGCGAGCTTCCTGCTTACTGCACGTGCTTGGGCGCCAGAGGAACTTCGAAATAAATCATCCCGCTGTCTGAGGCGACGGACTTCACGTCGGGAACGTAGAGAGAGGCGTAGGAGATGACCTTGAAATCGCCGCTCACGTCAAAGAAAACGAATCCATGAACGCTGCCGTTTGGCGGGACCACGTCGGTCTGCAAGACCATCGGCTGCAGTTTGGCTTCGACGTCGCGCGCCTTGCCGTCCTCGCCAGGCGCTCCGAGGGAGGGAAGCCGGCGCGGCAAAGGAAGAGAAGGACTTCGCGGATGAGCGATTTCCTTCGCGGCCTCGTCGAGAGTGAGCATCGGCAGGTGGAGGCGCTGGCCATCGGGACTATCGACGTCGAGGCGAACAGTGGATAGATCGACATGAACGGGATAGGTCGTGTCGTTTTTCAGGAGCACATCGACGGCCAGAAGGCCGGCTTTGTAAGGATCCGCTTTTGCGAACTTGTCTTTTGTGCGAGCCGGGTCCGAATACGCGTCGGCGGCAACGGTGAAACCTTCGTGGTTGTCCTTCGCCGCCCACGTGGAAGTGGAAGCAGTGGGCTGTGGCAGCTGAACTGCCGCCGTCACGACAAGGGTCAGGCTGGCAAGCAACAATGGAGCCGACTTCATTTCTTGCCCATAGATGCAATTGCGATAGGAAACGTTGTGGGTTTCAACCGTCCAATAACACTATAATACCGATCTTGCAGCAGGCTGTCTTTTCTGGAGCAGCTGGCCCCCACCTCATGTACTTTTTGTATAGCGCAGTGACGGCAATTGCTATGGTGCTGCTCGCACCGTATTTCGCGTTGCAAAGGCTCCGCCGTGGGAAACACCTGGGCAATCTCGGCGAACGCATGGGCTATTTGCCAGACGCGCTGGCGCGCGATGTGCCGGCGCATACATCGATTTGGGTGCATGCTGTATCCGTGGGCGAAGTGCTGGCGAGTAAGCCGGTAGTCGACGGGTTAAAGAAGCGATTCCCGGAGCGTCGAATTTTTCTTTCCACCACCACGGCGACAGGGCAGCAGCTTGCTCGGGAGCGAATTCGCAGCGCGGACGGGGTGTTTTATTTTCCGTTTGACTGGCGCACGCCGATTCGACGGGCCTTTGGGAAGATCCAGCCAGCGCTGGTGGTGATCTTGGAAACGGAGATCTGGCCGAACTTCATGCGTGAGGCGGAACGTGCCGGCGTGCCTGTGGTGTTCGTCAACAGCCGAATTTCAGAGCGCTCCATTCGCCGGTTCCGGGGGTTTCGGCGATTTATCGGCGGATTTTTCCGGCGCGTCCTGCAGAGCGCCGAGCTTTTCCTGGCGCAAAGCGCGGAGGATGCGGGCCGACTGAAGGAGATGGGCGCGCCGGAGGAGAGAGTTGAAATCACCGGGAATTTGAAGTACGACCTTGAGCCGCCGGCCCAGAGCGCGTTTGGCGAGTGGCTCACGAAGCAAATCGCGAACCAGGAACGCTGGCCGATATTCGTGGCCGGCAGCGTCGTCGAGGGCGAAGAGGAGGCCGTGCTGGGAGCCTACGACATCGTGCAGCGGCAATGGCGCCGAGCGCTGCTGGTGCTCGCGCCGCGGAAGCCCGAGCGATTCGACGTGGTGGCGGCCGTGACGAAAGAGTGCGGCTGGACGGCCGTCCGACGCAGCGCCATCGATATGAACGCGCCGCTCGACGAAAACTGTGATGTGGTGATTCTCGACTCCATCGGCGAGCTGGCCGGGCTCTATGACATCGGAGACGCTGTTTTCGTGGGTGGATCTCTGGTGCGGTCGGGCGGGCACAATATTTTGGAACCTGCCTGGTTTTGCAAAGTTCCCATTTTCGGTCCTTCGATGGAAAACTTCCGCGACATCGCGGCGCGATTTTCCAGCGCAGGTGCGGGGATCCAGGTGGCTAGTGGCGAGAGGCTCGGCAAGGCATGGGCGGAATTGATCAACGATTCGACGCGTCGCGAGCAGATGGGGCGAAAAGCGCACGCGCTGGTGGAAGTGAATCGCGGCGCATCCGCTCGATCGTTGGAGCGAATCGCTCGGGTCCTTGAAGCTACACGGGGCGGGGCATGACGCTGACGGAATCGCTTCTGTGGCCGGCGTCGGTTCTTTACGGTGCAGGCACGCGAGTGCGCGCATCCTGCTTTCGCGCTCGAGTACTGCGGCAGAGGCGGCTGAACGGCATCGTGGTTAGCGTCGGGAACATCACCACCGGCGGCACCGGGAAAACGCCGATGGTGCTTTGGGCCGCGCAACAGTTCTTGGGGAGCGGCAAGAAGGTGGCAGTACTTTCGCGCGGATACAGGCCTTTGCCGGAACAAGCCGGCGTTGGCGAGGGCACAAACACCCGAGGATGGAACGACGAAGTGGCGTTACTTCACGGTAGGCTCGGCGAAAGGGTAGAACTGGGAACCGGCGCCAAGCGTTTCGAGACGGGAAGGGAACTTGAAAAAGGCGGGGCTGACTGTTTCATCTTGGACGACGGCTTTCAGCATTTTCAGCTCACGCGCGATGTGGACATCGTGATGATTGACGCCATGAATCCGTTTGGAGGCGGACACGTATTGCCCTCGGGGAGGTTGCGCGAGCCTGTCTCTGCGCTGCGCCGGGCGGACATCGTGGTGATCCATCGAACCGCGGAGCGGATGCCAGCAATTGAGGCGGCCGTTCGAAGGTACTCGTCCGCGCCGGTATATTTTTCGCAGACGAAACTCTTGGGTTTGGAAGTGTATCGAGGACGCGAGATTGAAGAGGGGAGCGCTGAGGGGCGGAAGTTCTTCGCATTTTGCGGAATCGGCAACCCTTCAGCATTTTTCGCGGATCTGAAGAATTGGGGCATTTCGGTTCTGGGGCGCGAAATCTTTCGCGATCATCACCGGTATACGGAGCGCGACGTATCGCGTTTGGAAGAACGGGCCGCTGCAGCCGGCGCGGATGCGCTTATTTGTACCGAAAAAGACATTTATGATTTGCCGTCAGGCACGGTGGCACGGGTGCCGATTGTTTTCAGCAGGATTGAGTTGCAATTTAACGACGAAGAAGGTTTGTGGCGCTCGATTGTGCAGGTGATTACAAGCAGGAAGGCGGGAAGAATAGCATGAAGATTTTGGTGCGCGCGACAAATTGGGTCGGCGATGCAATCATGTCGATTCCTGCGTTGTGTGCGATTCGGCAGCGCTGGCCCGAGGCGCAAATCACGATCTTGGCACGGCCATGGGTGGCGGAGTTGTATAACGGGCAGCCGTTCGTCGACCGCGTAAAGATTCTCGACGTAGCATCGCGCAGCCCTGTAGCTATGGAGCGCTCAGCACGCGGCTTGCGCGAAGAGCAGTTTGAGTGCGCAATTCTGCTGCAAAATGCATTTTCGGCGGCGTGGCTCGTCTGGCGAGCAAGAATTCCGCAGCGCATTGGCTACGCGCGGGATGGGCGCGGCGTTCTCTTGAGCAAGGCTGTCGCAGTGCCTAGAAAGGGCGAGATACCCGCGCACGAAACCTTTTACTACCTGGAACTGCTGCGGCGCGCGGGATGGCTGGAAAGCATTCCCGAAGTGACGCAGATTTCTTTGAATCTCGTCGCTGGCGCCGCGGAAGCCGCCGAGGCACGCTTGCGGGAAGCGGGTGTGCGCACCGAAGCGAAGAGAATCGCGCTTGCGCCGGGAGCGGCTTACGGTTCCGCGAAATGCTGGCCGCCGGAGCGATTTGCAGCGGTTGCTGACGCGCTCGTTGATGAATTTGGGGCGGATGTGATACTTTTCGGCGCGAGCTCAGAACTGGAGATTTGCCGCCAAATCGCCGACCGCATGCACCATCATCCCGTAATCCTCGCAGGCCGAACGTCGATCGGCGAGCTTCCCGCTTTCTTTTCGCGCTGCCGCCTTTTTGTCGGAAATGATTCGGGAGCGATGCACGTCGCGGCCGCGGTTGGTGTGCCTGTTGTGGCCGTTTTCGGCTCTACGGATCCGCAAGGCACCGCGCCGGTGACTTCCCGGAAAGAAATGGTCCAGCACGCGGTCGCATGCAGTCCGTGTTTCCTGCGCGAATGTCCCATCGACCATCGCTGCATGTTGCGCGTTCCGGTAAAGGATGTTCATGACGCCGCGGCGAAGTGGCTAGCACAGGTGCGCAGTGCCTGAGGCCAAGAAGAGACGTGCCGTGTTTCTAGATCGTGACGGCACGATTTCTGAGGAAATGGGCTACGCGAACCATCTGAGCCGCTTTTTGATTTTTCCGTACGCCGCAGCGGCGATTCGGCGATTGAACAAGGCCGGACTGGCAGTGATTGTGGTGACGAATCAATCGGGCGCGGCGCGGGGATTCTTCCCGGAGTCGCTGATCCAAGAGATTCACTCCAAGATGGAAGCCGAGTTGGCAGTTGGTGGCGCGCGCGTCGACGGGATTTATTATTGCCCTCACATTCGCGACGACAGTTGCAATTGTCGCAAGCCTCTGCCTGGCATGCTGGAGCGTGCGGCCGCCGAGCACAATCTCGAAATCAAAGGCTCCGTGCTGGTGAGCGATCGCTATGACGATATCGCCATGGCGCATGCCGCGGGGTGCACGGGCATTCTTGTGCTTTCGGGATACGGGCGGGGTGAACATCAATGGAACCGGCACAGATGGCCGCGCCAGCCCGATTCGGTGGTCGAGAATCTGAAAGAAGCTGTCGACTTGATTTGCGAAACGACCGAAAAATGACTGTTCGAGAAAAAGGACAACGCGGGGCGGACGCGGTGGACCTTTCGCGCTTATTGGAACTGATCGCGTCATTCCCGCGCCAGACGATAACTGTCATCGGAGACTTTGTTGTGGACGAGTACGTTACCGGCGAGATTTCCCGCGTTTCCCGCGAGGCGCCGGTGCTGATTCTGCGTCATCAGAAAACAGAAATTGTTCCCGGCGGCGGGGCCAACGCGGCGAATAACCTGGTCGAGCTGGGGGCGCGCGTGCTGCCGGTAGGTGCGGTGGGAGACGACATCGCGGGCCATGCGCTCATCGATTATTTTCACGGGAGAAACGTAAATGTATCGGGCATGATTCGCGTCCGCGGGACGAACACCACAACCAAGACGCGTTTCCTCGCGCGGTGGTCGCACACCGCGCGACAGCAAGTATTGCGCGTGGATCGCGAGGCGAGTGGCCCTTTGTCGGAAAGTGTCATGAAGGAAATCGGCAAGAAGGCGCGGGCTTGCGTTGCGAAGTCGGACGGCCTGCTGGTGTCGGACTACGGCGCAGGTTCCGTCACGCCGGAGCTGTTGAAGAGCATGAAGGCGAAAGTGGCGACGCTCGATTCGCGTTACCGTCTACTGGACTATGGTAGCGCAAGGTTCACGGCCGCTACTCCAAACGAACCGGAACTGGAAGCACTGTACCATGCTCAAATCGGAGATGATGAAAAGCAACTTGAAATGCTTGGCCAGCGCACTTTGCGGGCGCTCGGTTTGCAGGCGTTGCTGGTGACGCGCGGCAAGGACGGAATGGTTTTGTTCGAGCGTGCGAAACCTCCTCATCGCATTGCCGTGCATGGTGCGAAGGACGCCGTGGACGTGACCGGCGCGGGCGATACGGTGATCGCCGTGTTTACCCTGGGGCTGGCTGCAGGAGCTTCTTTCGTCGAAGCGGCGCACTTGGCCAATTATGGCGGCGGCATCGTGGTGATGAAACGAGGTACCGCAACGGTATCGCGCGCCGAGTTGGAAGCAGCCGTTCGCGGCGAGGCGAGCTCATGAACACGCGCTCGAAAATACTGGCGCGTTCCCAGCTCACGCTGCGCCTTGGTGAGCACCGCAAGAAGTGCCAAAGAATCGTGCTGGCGAATGGATGCTTCGACGTACTCCACGCGGGGCATGTGCGGTACCTGGAAGCGGCGCGCCAGGCAGGCGATCTGCTGGTGGTAGCGATAAATTCCGATTCCAGCACGCGAAAGCTGAAGGGGCCGGGACGGCCGATTCTGGCGGAGGCGGATCGCGCCGAACTCGTGGCGGCGCTTAGCGTGGTGAATTACGTACTAGTTTTCGAGGAGCTCGACGTGCGTTCGCTGTTGGACGAGCTGCGTCCGGACATCCACGCCAAGGGCACCGATTACACTGTGGAGACTGTGCCGGAGCGCGACGAGGCCGAGCGCCTGGGCATTCGCGTTGCCATCGTGGGCGATCCAAAATACCATTCCACACGTGGGCTGATTGAGCGCATTCGCCATTCCGGCTATGGATGAGCAGCGCTTTCTGGTCCTGCGGATGAGCGCGCTCGGAGATATCATCCACACGCTGCCTGCCGTTTGCGCGTTGCGTGAATCGTTCCCCAAGGCGACCATCGACTGGCTGGTCGATCGGAAATGGGCGCCGGTCCTCGAAAGCAATCCTTGTGTCGACAATGTGATTGCCATGGAGCGCAGCTCGTGGCGGAGCGTAATCGCCGGCGTGCGCCGCATGCGCAAAGCGAAGTACACAGTTGCCATCGATTTTCAGTCGCTCTATCGCTCGGCGATTCTCGGAAGGCTCTCCGGCGCGCCGCTGCGCCTGGGTTTTGACGCGCATTATTCGCGCGAGAGTGGCGCTGCGCTTTTCTATACAAGACTAGTCAGGCCGCGGCGGGCGCACAAGATCGAGCACAATTTGGAACTGGTGGAGGCTGCTGGAGCACGAGGGGGCGAAATTCGCTTTCCGCTGCCCGTTGTGCCCAAGGCAACGGAGGAGGTGGAGCGCATTCTGGCGGAAAAAGGTGTTCGAGAGTATTTTGTGCTGGCCCCGGGTGGTGGGTGGGGGTCGAAGTGCTGGCCGCCCGAACGGTATGGCGAGTTGCACCGTGGGTTAGTACAAAGATGTGGCTGGCGGGGCGTGATCAGTTATGGGCCGGGCGAGAGTGAGCTGGCGGAGAACGTTCGCCGGAGCGGGGGATCTCCCGAGCCGCTTGTCGAGATGTTCAATTTGAATCAGCTGATCGCGCTCTTACGCCGAGCCAAATTTCTTGTCGCTGGCGACACTGGCCCGCTGCATCTTGCTTCCGCGCTCGGCACGCCGGTCGTGGGAATCTACGGCCCCACAGATCCCGCTCGCAACGGCCCGTACGGGCCGCAGGACATTGTCGTGCGGCGGGCGCAGCCGGAGGAGACCACGTACCGGCGCGGAAGGGCTCCATCACGCGCCATGCTGGCGATCAGCGTCGAAGACGTGCTCGACGCGGTCGAGCGCCGGTTGAAGAACACGTAATGGCCGCTGCGACGAGTTTCTGGATCCGTTGGCGTGTTCGAGTTGGTTATCCGGTGGCGCTCGTCTATCTGGCCCTGGCGCGGCCAACCACGCGATCGCTGATGATTGGAGGCGCGGTTGGCGTAGTGGGTCTGGCGATTCGCGCCTGTGCCGCCGGGCATCTCCGCAAACATCAGGCTCTCGCCGTGGGAGGGCCATACGCCTTTACGCGAAATCCGCTTTACTTTGGTAGCGTGATTCTGGCGGCGGGATTTGTCGTCGCAGGCGCGTCAGTTTGGGCGGCCATCGTGATCGCTGGTTATCTCGCGCTGTTCTATCCGGCGGTGATCCGTCGCGAGGAAGCTGAATTGCAGGAGCATTACGGCGAGGATTTCAAGAGATACGCGTCGGCTGTTCCGCTATTTTGGCCAGCCTTCCAGCGCTTCGGGCCGAGCAACGGCGCAGAGAAGTTCTCCGCGCAACTTTACCGGCGGAATCGCGAGTATCAGGCCGCCGTCGGTTTCCTGGTGGGAATTGCGTTGCTTTGGGCGAGAATGCGCTGGCTGCCATAGCGCGCTTGGGAGAATCGAAGTTCGACGGGGTTTCAATCGGCTCTGGCCAGAACGCGTATCTTAGATTACTATCGGCCAAGTCTTGAACCCAGCGAGACTTGCCCTTTGTTCGAGGATGCAAGTGGACCGCGATCATAGCCAAGAAAAAACTGTAGTGATTCACACTGCCGGTTCGGCGACGGAGGCTATGGTGATTCGCGGCCTGCTGCAGAGCGCCGGCATCGAGTCGCCTGGATCAGTCACAAGCGACCCGTTTCCGATGGGCGAGGCCGGCGACGCGTTTCACGACTCCGATGTGATTGTGCTGGCGTCTCAGGCCGATGAGGCGCGCCGTGTGATTGCTGACTATCTGCAGAGCAACGAAGGCATCGAACTTGAAAGCTCGGAAGAATCGTCGGACGAGGGATCGTCCTCGTAAGACGCTTGTTTTCGGATTGTCTCTCTTCGGTCAGTGCGTCCCGCTCGAAGCAAACACTTGCGTGAGTAGCGTGTGTCCATCGGTTGAGACTGTGACCGCACCATTAACGTCGGTGCGGAAAAAAGGAATGCCTTTGGCGGCATAGCGCTGAACGGTCGCGGGATTCGGATGGCCGTAAGGATTGCCCTCCCCGAGGGAAACGACGGCGACGCGCGGCATGACGGCGTCGAGGAATTCCGGGGTTGAAGATGTTTTGCTTCCGTGGTGTGGGACTTTGAGGAAATCCGACTGCAGAGGCTCATGCTCTTCTGTGAGCGCGTCTTCTACTTGACGCTCGGCATCGCCGGTTAGCAGGAAATGAACTGAATTATCTGCGATTCGCAGAACCACGGATTCGTTGTTTGCCCCTTCGGGAGCTTCGTCGGAGGCATCGGCAGCACTGGGCCAAAGGATTCGGCCATCGGTTCCGTCCCAATCGAAATTCGTGCCCTGTGCGACATGAACGATGGCGACGCCACGTGCTCTTGCCTGTGCGAGAAGATGGCGATATGCGGGCCGGTCTTCATCGCGGCCCACCCAAAGCTGGCCGACGCGGAAATTATCGAGCACGGCGTGCAGGCCATCAATGTGATCGTGGTCTGCATGAGTGAGCAGCACGACGTCGAGTTTCTTAAGCCCGCGCGACCACAGATACGGTGAAACGACCTGCTCGCCCACATCGAATCCTGTTTGATACCCGCCGATGTGTTCTGCGGCGCTCAAGCCTCCGCCGTCAATCAGCATGGTTCGCCCATTCGGGAAAGCGATGAAGATCGAATCGCCCTGGCCAACGTCAAGCACCGTAGCTTCCAACTTTGACTTTTCCAAGCTGGGCGCAAACGGATAGATGCCGACGAGCACTGCGAGCGCGAACAGCATGAGTAGAGCCAAACGTTCTGGGACGGACGTCCGCTTCGCTAGGGGAACTCGTATATTTTGCTGAGTTCGCTTTTCAGCGTCCGACCGCGCCATTGCTGCCAGGCAGGCCAGTGTGGCGAAGAATGCGAGTAACAGCCAGGAAGGAGGTCCCGGAATCCTCCATGACGCGCGAGGCAGCTCACTAAACCATTGCACTGTCGCGAGGAGACCTCCTACAAGCACACCTTCGACTTTAGCCAGAACCAGGCCGAGACCAGATGAAACATAGCTCGATGCCAACGCCAGGAAACCCAGCGGTACGACGAGTCCTACCAACGGCACGGCGAAGACGTTGCTCACGGGCCCGGAAATGCTGACGCGATGAAAATAAAGTGCCAGCAATGGCGCCATTCCCAATTGAATGCAAAAGGAAAGCAAGAATATCTCCCAGACGCGCAATCCAAAACGCGGGGGCAGAGTGAAGAAAGATTCGATATGGGGAGCAACACGCCCCGGAACTCGTTTTGTCAAAGCGGCCGCGGCGGCGCGCAGATCGAGCCTGAACTGCGTTGCGCGCGGCGAGTGCAGGCGATCTCGTGTGACATCGCTCAGATGCTCCAACGCCCGGCGATAGGGCGTGCTCGTTCGATCGATCCAGGGAATGGCCAAGCCCGCAATCACGCCGGCGGCAAGAAAGGAAAGCTGAAAGCTCGATTCGAGCAACTCACTCGGTCTGACGGCAAGAATGACAATCGCGGCGAGGGCGACGGTGTTGAGGAGAGCAACCCGGCGAAAAAGCAAACGCGCGCACAGAAAGATTGCTGTCATGAGCGCTGCGCGCAGGATCGGCGGACGATCCTGGACCACGCCCAGATAGGTGACGAGGGCCACCAGTGTCAGAAGCGTAGTGAAAGTCATCGGCCACCGAAATAACCGGCCCACCCAAAATATGAAAAACGCCAGCGCTCCCACATGCAGGCCGGCAAGCACGAGGACGTGAAAAGCCGCAGTTTTCTGGAATATCTCCGCGATGTCCGAGTTTATGAAATTCCGGTCGCCCAAAAGCATGGCGCGAAGCACGGCGACTCGGGCGGGCTTTCCGGCAAAGAGAGTGTCCAGCCTGGCCAGAAGGTCGCCACGAAATCGTGCGAAGCGTTCGGCTAAAGATGGTGTTGATGATCCCACTGCGTGAATGAGCTCGATGCTGCGCAGTTCGCCGAGCAGTTCGATGCCCTGGCGTGAGAGGAACCCGCGCTCATCGAACGCACCAGGGTCTAGGTAATTGTGAGGAATTCGCGCGCGGCAAAGCGCTTCGACCGTGTCTCCGGCGCGCAAGGCAGGAGGATTCTCATTATCGCTACTTCGGTAGTAGGTGAGCCGCAGGCCGCCGTGAACAGGGAAAGTGCGGCCTGTCTCTTCGACGCTTCGAAGATCGATGATATACCGCCAACCGAGGGGAGTCGCTTCCGGATCTTCGCGCAGTCGGCCAAGCCAACGGAGCGGCTCTTTGGTATCCAGTGCGTGGTGTGCGAAAAGCGTGGCGGCGTCATTTTGTGGAACGTCGTCGCGTTCGAGTTGCGCCGCTGTGCCACCGAGCGCGAACCAGGCCAACAGAGCCAAGGAGCCCGCAACGAGTGAGGGCTTCGCAAACAAGGAAAGGCAAGTCCCGGCGACAAGGGCAACGAGGCAGGCGCACAGCCAGATGGCGACACCCTTGGCAACAACTCCGCTGATTGCGATTCCTGAGGCGAATGCCAAAGCAAGCCACAGCGCAGGGAGTTTCACCGCCCTCGTTCCAGGAGCACCACCGATTCGATATGGTATGTTTGCGGAAACATATCGAGTATGTGAAGTTCCCGTAGAGTATACACTGACGCACTGAGCTTTGCCAGATCGCGGGCCAGAGTCGATGGGTCGCACGAGACGTAGACAATCTTTCGCGGTGCAAGGGCCACCAATTGTTCGGCGACGTCGTCTTCGAGACCCGCCCTCGGAGGGTCGACGACGACAACGTCCGGAGCAGGCAAGCCGCGTCTGCCTTCCCATTTGCGTAGGAAGAGCCCAGTGGCCTGGTTGTGGATGGCGATCGTCGTGGCGCTCGAACGCACCACGCTTTCCAGGTCGCGCGCGGAAGCGGGGTCCGCTTCGACCGCCACCACTTGCGAGAAACTGTCTGCGAGGAATGCCGAGAACAAGCCAACCCCTGAATACAAGTCAAACGCGAGGTCACCGCTGCCTGTGAGCTTGCGGATTAGCTCGACCATTTCCTCGACAAGGAAGCGATTCACCTGAAAGAAAGACAGGTGGCCGACGCGGAATTGTTCTTGAAGAACGTCATACTGTAAGAAGCCGGGGCCGAGGAGCGACATGCGCTCGCCCGCCGCGTCTTGCAGCAGGATGCTTTTCGCAGCGGGGAGCATTTGGACCAGCATTTGCAGCAAGGGTTCGGGCGGGTATGGGAAGGACGAGAATGTGACGGTCAAAAGCAATCCCTTGTCCGCGGCATCGGCGAAGGCCTCGACCTCGCGCAGCGTCGGCGGTAGTTTGCCGCTAGCCAAGGCTTCACGCAGTGTTTGGAAAGTTGCCAGCAACTTCGGTGAGATGATCGAGCAGGTTTCGACCGGGCACAGCGCCGACGAGCGTGCTCGAAAATAACCGATCGAGCTGAGTTCGTTGGAAGGCCCTCCGGCCTTCGGAACTGCGAGCGGACGCACCTTCCACTGCGCTCGATTCCGGTATTCCCAGGGAGGGGACGCGTGAACCGTGATCGGTTCCTTCCAGTCGATGCGGCCGAGGCGCCGCAGCGTTTCACGCAGAATCTCTCGCTTGATTTCGAGCTGGGCATCGTAGGAAACGTGCTGGTAATCGCAGCCGCCGCAGACTCCAAAATGCGGGCAGCGTGGCTCGATCCGCTGAGGGGAGTTTTTCAGCAGTTGCGTCGCGCGGCCGCGAAGCAGCTTTTTTTTGCGGTCGACGATTTCGATTTCGGCTTCCTCACCCGGAAGCACGAATGGCACGAAAATCGTTTGGCCACCCTCATGCGCGAGGGCCTCACCGCCGTACACTAGTTTGTCGATTTTGACACGCATGATTGCCACGGTGCGGACTTATTTTACGTAGTACAGGCTCAATCGTGAGAGCCCGTAAATTTCGAAAACGCGCTTCTGAAGATACTGGCGTTCAATGGAGGCAATCTGCTCCGCGGACATTTTTCGCCGATATGGGGCCAGCGCATCGTCCATATCGCGGCGCAGGGTGAGCATCGTGTCTGTATCCGCGGATGCCGTCAGTGCGGCTGAGAGTTTGTCCTCGAGGACAGTGAGGCGCCGCTCGAAATCCTCCAAGTCGAGCTTCGCCGGCGAATCGAGGATGATCTGCAACGCGGGAATAGCCGCCGCTACTTCGTTCATTTGCTGCGCTAGATGCGGCGATGCCGAAGCGTGCTCCTCGGCGCTCGTGAGCAGGTTCTTTCTGCGATCGTCCAGAAAATGGCGGAGTTCACCCCGCGAAAACGGCTCGGTAGTGGAAATCTGCCTGCGGACTTGGGGCCCCGCACCTGCACTTGCCTCCTGCATCTCCGCCGCCGTTTCGAGCACTGCATCCACGCAATAGGCAAGGCTCTTCAACGGCCGCCCAGTCGCACCGCGGCGGGAACGGCCATAGCTTTCGAACGCGCGATCGATGCCGCGCAGGACTGCTTCCAGCGGAATCGCGGACTTTTGCCACGTCTCGACAATTGCCCAATCCAGGGGCGACACCAACAGATGCGCGCCTCGCTTTCGCCAGAAGTGTTCCTCGATTTCGGTGAAGTAGTTGAAGTAATTGAAGCCGGCCATCGGGAAGTGATCAGTGCGCCGGCTTTCGCGCAGGAGTGGATGCCTTCTTCGCGGCCTCGGCGGCATCTTCGGCAGTTCGCGAATCTGCAGCGGCCGGAGTGGAATTGCGCTGCCAGAGAATTTGCAACCCTGAGAGCGTCAGGTGCTCATCGACCTGTTGGATGTGACGTGAACCTGCGGCAATCAGCGGCGCTTGCCCACCCGTAGCAATGACGCTGGTCGCAGGGCCCAACTCTTTTTTCAGGCGCTCCAAGATGCCATCGACGAGATCGGTGAAGCCATAATACAGACCCGCTTGCATCGAAGCGGCGGTAGTGGTGCCGATGATCTTGCCGGGATCGCGAATTTCGACACGGAAGAGGCGCGCCGCACGAGCGAAAAGAGCGTCGGCGGAGATTCCGATGCCGGGGGCGAGGACGCCTCCAAGATATTCACCGCGCTTCGAGACCACGTCAAAATTGATGGCTGTGCCAAAGTCCACGACGATGCACGGGCCGCCATATTTCGCAAAAGCAGCGACGCCATTGGCAATCCGGTCTGCGCCCACTTCCTGCGGATTGTCGTAATGAACGGGCATGCCGGTTTTGATACCGGGCTCGACGAATAGCGCCTTCGCAGCGAAATACCGGCTGGCCATTTCCGTCAGTGTCGGGTTGAGCGAAGGTACAACCGACGCGATCATGATGCCCTTGATCTCCGCTGCGGATAGGCCGGCGAGGGTAAACAGGTCGCGCGTCAGGATGCCATATTCATCGACGGTCTGTTCGCGAGCTGTGGTCAATCGCCAATGCGCGACAAGTTCTTTGCCGCGAAACACGCCAAGCACGGTGTTGGTGTTTCCGACGTCAATCGCGAGCAGCATCACTGCGCCTCAGACACTGTACCGGAAATGATCGATTCGATTCTGCCGTCGTCGCGCTGCACTCGGAGAATACCGGAGGGCTCGAGGCCCGCTGTGGTCCCCACAAACGATTCCACGCCATTCATGATGCGCACGCGTTTTCCCTGGCTGTAGCTGGAGACCTCGGCAAACCTGCGCACAATCGGTCCCGTGCCTTCGCCAACGAACTGATTGTAGTAGCGGTCGAGGCACCGCAGCAACCGCGCCAGTAACTCCAGCCGGGAATGTATGCGCCCCGTTTCGATTCGCAGAGATGTGGCGATACCCGCGAGCTCGGCGGGCGTTTTGGCGTGGTTCACGTTAATGCCGACTCCGACGGCGGCGAAGTGAATGCGATCCAGTTCCGCCTGCATTTCCGTGAGTATGCCGCAGACTTTCTTGCCGTTCAGAATCACGTCGTTCGGCCACCGAATATCGGGTGATAGTCCGGTTTCCTCCGCGATGGCATCGCGAGCCGCCAGGCCCGCAACAAGCGTGAGCGCCGGCGATTGCATCGGTGAAATTGCAGGGCGGAGCAGGATGGTTACGTAGATGCCGACCGATTTTTCGGAAATCCACGAATGTCCCGCGCGGCCGCGACCCGCGGTCTGCCGCTCTGCAACAATAACCGCACCGTGCGGTTCGCCGGTCTCGCCCAGGCGCATCGCCACATCATTGGTCGACTCGGTCTGAAAGAAATGTAGGATTCGTTTGGCGAAAGGCGTGCCACGCAGGTGGCGTAAAAGCAATTGTGGCGCAAGAACGTCGGGGACGCGCTCGATGTGGTATCCAGAGCGCGGATGGCCCTTTACGTTGACTCCCGATTCGCGCAACGTTTCGATCCAGCGCCAGACGGTCTGGCGTTTCACGCCGATTTCCTTAGCGATGCTTGCGCCACTGATGACGTTCGTCGGATTCTCCGCGAGCAGTGCCAGCAGCGCGTCGATGCGCCGGTCGGTCGGCCCGGGCAGATAAGAGTTTTTTGTTTTCGTCCGTGATCTTGCAGACGTCATCGTGGTGCTCGCGCGCCAGATAGAATCGAAGCCTACGACAGTTCCGTCAATCGGCTGAGAATTTTTTGATACTCCCGTTGCCGTTCGGCCACGGTCGCTTCCAATCCGCGGACAATTTCGTCTGGTGCGCGGCTGCGAAACGTATCATCAGCCAGGCGCGCACGCTTAGTTTCGATATCCTTTTTCAGGCGTTCCTCTTCTTTTCTCAGTTTGGCAATTTCGGCCTGCATATCTCCCACTTCGCCGGCGCGAATGCG
>JASHQB010000295.1 GCA_030037775.1 Candidatus Acidiferrales bacterium | reverse complement strand
AGCATCTCCGCATTGTTGTTGAGAGACGCCTTGTCCGGCTTGAGCGGCAGGTCTATCTGGAAGGGGTTTGTCTTACCGGTAATTCTCAGCAATCCAATGCGTACATCTTTTCCCTGCACGTGTAAGTAAAGCGGCAGAAGATCCTTCCACCCCTCCGGCACGCCTGACTGCGTCACCGTCCCGCTCATCAGCCAGTGGTTGTTCGACTGGCTCTCGAACGAGTAGTCCATGTGATATTGCGGGACGCCTGTCCCGTACACATACTCGTTGAAGAACCAGTCCATCCGATTGTCTCCGTCCAGATTCATCGTCCGCGTCATGTGCCGTTCCACCACCGCCTCGAAGTCTTCCGTTGACGCCGCCTTGCCGGCGAAGCTCTTCGTGAAATCCTGCATCATGGCCTTGAACTGTGCATCCGGATCGGATGTTTGGCTTCGTGACTGCACGAGCATCGCGCGCAGCATCTCCAGCACGTATCCGCCTTTGTTATAAACCACCACATCGTAGCCTCCCGGTGCCGCCGACGATCCCAGCCGCCGGCCCATCCATACCGGACCTAGATCTTCGTAACGATGGCCAAAGTTGTTGCTGCTGGAGAGTTCCTCCCTGTCCTTGTGCAACCGGTCCAGAAACTGCTTCTCGCCGTCGCGGATTTCCACGTACAGATTCCCGGAGAACTGTGCGAACCCCTCCGAGAGCCACTGATCGTGGTACGTTTTCCACCCCACTTCGTGTCCCCACCATTGATGCGATACCTCGTGCGCTCGGAAGTAGTCGCTGATCCGCACCTGATCGACCACCCCGAGCACGTGCCGCTGCGTTTCGTCCATAAACGATAGGACGTCCAGATACAGCAGCATCGGCCATCCTTGCCCGTAATCGAACGGAATGTTCGTCACCGCGAGCCGGTCGAACGGAAATGGCCCGTAGTAATTTTCGAACACGCGCAAATCGTTCCCGAGCTCCACTCCCGTTGTCTTCAGCATGCTCGCGGGATCCAGGTTGCCCATCGACGGCATCCCCATCGGCGTCTGCCCCGGGAGTGTTGGATTTACCATGTTCTGTATGGCGCTCAGAAAATCGTCCGGATTCCGATTTCCATACGCTTCCACGTCGATATTCCCCACCTTCTCCGCATAAACCTTGTAGTCCCCGAAGGCGAATCCGGCGACGGCTTGCGGCATTGGGCTTTTCCACTTTGTCGTCGTCGAGTTGCCGTCCGTGCTTTCTCCCGCTTTATCGCCGGTCGCGACCAGCATCAGTTTTTTCGGCGTGTGAAACGTCATATCGAAATCGGCCCGCGTAGCCGAGAAGTCTCCTGTGCCTGGATACCATCCATAGCTCGGGCAAAAGTAGTTTCCCGTCCCCACTTTTTCGATGAAGTGCTTCCCGTCATATTCGAAGGTCAGCGTCGCCTCTTGGCCCTGTGCCGTCGCTTGTGGCAGCACCACGGCAACGTAATCCCCGTAACTCCGGTAAGGGTCCCTCGACTCCTGCGGCTGGAAGAATGTCAGCACCGTGCCGTGCTCGTCCTTCACCGAAGAAACGCGCAGAAAGGCGCTCAGCGAAAAAACCAGCACATGCTCGCCGGCCGACTGGTACTGCACATCGACTTTCGTCTTCGCGCTCATCTCCGCGCCTGCCGTCACCGTGGCATCGATATCGTAGCGGCGCGCCTCAAAGACGTCTTTCGCCAGTGGGTCTTGGTCAACTTGGATCCCGCCCGTTGGCCCCGCGGGAAAACTCATCCACGTATCGAACTCCAGTGCCGGCGACCCCCGCGATGCATATCGCCCCACGACGATCTCTTCCAGCGCCAGCGCATCGTACGTCGCGAGCACCCATCCGGCATTGTTGGTTTTCACCTCCGCCGCGAAATACGCCGTCTTCGCGCGGTTCTCCGAGAGCAATCCTTCGAAAATTCGCGGCACGATTTGCGCTCCCAGTTCCTCGCGGAAGCGCTGTCGGCTTTGATAAAGATTCCCGAGCGAATTGTCGGTCGCATTCGTCCATTTCACCTGCTTGCTCACTTCATCGAACGTCCCGTCCGTGAAGCTGAACGTCGCCTCGCTGAATTCCATGCTCAAGCTGCTTTGCTTGGTGAAGAGCTGCAGTTGTTGCGCCTCTCCCGCGTTCGGCGGCGCCACTTCGATCCGTCCGCGTCCTTGGAACGCCGCGCCGAACACCGCTCCCGCGGCTGGTTCGGTAAACTCCAGCGTGCCATCGATTAGCGTGATCTGAATCCGGTCGCGCTCGAGCGTCAGATTTTCCACGTGCGCCATTTTCGAAGCCTCAAATGGCGCTTGTTCCACTGCATTCCATACGGCGCTCGGGCCCTGCGTCTGCATCGCTTGCGCCGCGCACGCTCCAGCCCACAGTCCCGCGCAAAACAGAATTAGGGTGATCAGCAAACAGGCCTGACGCAGTCTCGGCAGTGGCATCGGAACCCCCTGGAAAAGTGCGCTGATTTTACATAATAGAGAACGTGAGTAAAGCTTAAACTGAAGAAAAATCCTGCGTTATCGTTCGACTGTAATAAACGCCACTTCCGGCCGGCACAAGAATCGCACTGGGATATTCGACATCCCCACACCGCGGTTAACGTACATCCGCGAATTCTTTTCTTCGTACCATCCCTCCAGGTACGGCCCGCTCCCCTCGGGTAGCCAGAACGGCTTCACGAACGGGATTCGTACCTGCCCGCCGTGCGTATGCCCGGCAAGAACCAGGTCCACGTTTCCCGCAATCACGTTGAAGAAAATCGGCGCATGGAACATCGCAATCCTATACACGTTTTCGGGAACTCCCTGCATCGCCACGCTCAGGTTCGGCCTGCCCACCGCTGCGTCATCGAGGCCAATCAGCCACACGTCCGGCCGCAACTCATGGTTCTGATTGACCAGCCAATTGATGCCCGCCTCGCGATAGTACTGCCGGGCATGTCTCACCGGCCGCAGGTCCTCCCAATTCCCGTTTATGAACCAGACTCCTAGCGGCGCATGAAACTGCTTGTACACTTTCAAACACACGGCGTAATTTCCGAACGGGTCCGCGAGCGTATCACCGGTAATTAAGATCACGTCCGGGTTTTCTTTGGCCAGAATGGCCAGCACTTTGCGCTCCGGCCGCCCCAATCCCCTCGTGTGCAAATCGCTCAGGTCGGCAATCTTCAGCGGGCTCGCCACATTGCCGTGAATTACGTAATGGTTTACCTGAATGTTGTCCGGCTCGATGACGAACGCATCGAGCGCCAGCGCGGCAATCGCGATCGCCACCGCCAGCAAAACAATGTGCCGCCGCCACCACGGCGCGCGTCTCGCCGTCCCCTCTTTTTCCCCCATCGAAAAACCGTTCCTCCACGAATGCGAATCTCCCCCACTATACCGGATTGCCGCATCGCTAGTGGGTCAGTTTGGATTTTCTTGATCGTGACACAAGGAGTCAAAATCCAAACTGACCCTTGCCGGCGCGTCGCGCCAAGCGGCGATTTACTCCTCGCCATCGTATAATCGGCCCCTCCATGAACGTATCTGCGGAAGCTGTGCGGCAGAAAAAAACGGCGGCCCTCGCTTCCGTCTTGAGCGCCGTCGTCCTCGTTGCGCTGAAAGTTTTTCTCACCCTACGCACCGGCAGCCTCGGCGTGCTCTCCGAAGCTTTGCACTCCAGCCTCGACCTCATCGCCGCGGTCATCACTTTTTTCTCCGTGCGCGTCGCCGACAAGCCCGCCGACGCCGACCACACCTACGGCCACGCCAAATTCGAAAGTTTCTCCGCCTTCGTGGAAACCACGCTGTTGCTTCTCACCGCGCTCTACATCATTTGGGAAGCGCTGCAGCGCCTCTTCTTCGGCGCCCCGCAATTGCGCCCCGGCTGGCTCGCCGTTGTGCTCCTCGCCCTCATGGTTGGAATTGACTGGACCCGCGCCCGCGCCATCTCCCGCGTCGCCCGGCGCTTCCCGAGTGAAGCACTCGAAGCCGACGCCCTCCATTTCTCCACCGACGTTTGGAGCACCAGCGTTGTTCTTCTCGGACTCGTCGCCGTGTGGCTGGGCCAGTTCTTCTCGATTCCCCGGTTGCGCTACACCGACCCGATTGCCGCCCTCGTCGTCGCCGGCGTAATCATTTGGGTCGGCTGGCGCCTGGGCCGTCGCACGCTGGAAGCGCTTCTCGACGTCGCGCCCGCGGGCTTGCAGCAGAAGATTTCCGTTGCGGTGGGGAAAATCGAAGGCGTGCTCGGCGTGGATCGCGTGCGTCTGCGCCGCGCCGGCCAGCGCTATTTCGTCGATGTCAACATCAGCGTCCCGCGCACCACTAGCCTCGAAGAAGCCCACGCCACCAGCAACCGCGTCGAACGCCGCATCGCCGAAATCGTTCCTTCGGATGTGGTCGTTCACACCGAGCCGCGCGCGCGTTCCGGCGAAAATTTCCTCGAAGCCGTGCGCGCCACGGCCCAGCGGCGCGGCCTCGCCGTCCACGAATTATCCGCGCATCAAGTCGATGGCCGCCTGTTCATCGAACTGCATCTCGAAGTCGACGAGCGCTCCAGCCTCCGCGACGCTCATCGTCTCGCCACCGATCTCGAACAGGACTTGCTCCGCGAAACGGGCAGCAACGCGTCCATCAACATCCACATCGAGCCGCTCGGCGCGCACATCGCCGGAGGCGAGGAGATGACCGAACTGGCCGCGCGCGTCCGCGATTTCATCAATGGTCTCGCCGCCGAATTTCACGAGCTGACCAATTGCCATGATGTCCACGTGCGCTTCGTCGAGCACAAGATCCTGGTCTCCTGCCACTGCGCCATGGACGGCAATCTTCCCATCACCCAAGTCCACGACGTCACCGCTGCCATCGAAGATCGCGTAAAAGAGCGTTTCCCGCAGATCTACCGCATCACCATTCACCCTGAACCGTCCGACGAAAATTAACACGCCATTTTTGCGCGCTATTTGCTTCACCTCGAACCGGCGCTGCTTCGCAGTTCGGTGACGAAGTTACGCTTCAGGGCTTCAGCGTTTTGTTGGCAGCGGCAACATCCGATTCCAGGCGCGAGACACCCGCACCCGCATCCTGGATGTATCCCTCCGCTACCTGCACCATGGCCGGCGTGGGCGGCACGAGTCCCGTGCTCACTTGGACGGCGATGGCGCTCAGCCATGCACGCAACCGGGGGGGATACACCAATGCGCCTTCACCGGATTGGATCTTGAGGTCCACCAGGCTGTCTATGTCGCGGTTGAGTTGGTCGAGCGTCGATTGCGCCTGATCGCTCGACACCACGCTGTTGCTCGCGACCGCCTTCTCGAGCGCGTCGCGGGCATCAATTGCCCAATTCAAGTTGGTATCAAGCCTGTTCAGCGCATCATGAAGCCGCATCAGCAAATCGAAACGCTGTTGGAGTTCGGCCTGCGTAGTTTGCAGCTGCGGGTCTAGTTTCACCACGAATGCCTGTTTCTGCTTGCTGTCACCATATATCAGCGTCACGTTGTAGGTACCCGGCACCACTTCCGGGCCCACGGGGGGCGCGGCCGCAAAAAATGAATTGAAGATGCCCTTCACGTCCACCGCATCCGGATATGTCAGATCCCACTGAAACTGATTCATGCCAGGCTCGATCGCTGTTGACCTTTCCTCCTGTTGTTTTCGCGCCACTGCGGGATTTTCCGAGGGTGGCGTCGTCTCTGGTTTAGCTTTCGTTTTTGGATGCAGCGTGAAGCTGCGGATCAACTTACCGCTGGCATCGCTAAAGCTCAGGCTCACCGGCGTGCTGCCGTTGTAATCAGCCGGCACGCGGAAGAACACACTGACTCCGGGCGCCAGGTTCGTACCCCCCGGACCCTGCGGTCCAAATCCCCCTCCACCGCGCGTAACCAGCCAGCCCTGTTGCGGCTTGAATAGGTAAGCCGCGTCGCTCGCTGCGTTCGCATTCCCCAATTGCTCGACGAACTGCAGGTTATCCAACACCCAAAAACCACGCCCAAATGTCGCGAGCACTACCGCATGCTGCTGGGGCTGAATCTCCACATCGCTCACCCGCACTGCCGGCAGGTTCAGGCTCAATGGTTGCCAGTTTTGGCCGTCATCCAGACTGAAGTACACGGTGCTGCTGGTACCCGTGAAAAGGAGATTGGACTCGTTCGGGTCCTGCCGCACGCTTTCGATGTATTGGTCCTCCGGCAGACCGGTGGTGATTTCCGTCCAATGCTTGCCGTAATCGGTGGTCTTGTAGACGTAGGGGTGAAAGTCATCCCAATCAAACCGGCTCGCCGACACATAGGCGGTGCCTCTCTCCTCGTGCGAAGGCTCGATGCAGGTGATCGTAGACCACTCCGGCAGTGTCGGCGGCCGTACTTGGCTCCAGTGCCCGCCTGCATCTGTGGTCACGTACACTAACCCGTCATCCGAACCCGTCCAGATAACATTGTCGGTGAGCGGCGAAAATGCAATCGACGATATGGTGTCGAACATCTCCTCGCCGGTCACGTCCGCGCTGATCGGGCCGCCCGGCCGCCCCTGTTTGCTCTTGTCGTCGCGCGTCAGGTCCGGGCTGATCACTTTCCAGTGAACGCCTTCATCGAATGTCTCGAACAATACATTCGCCCCCATCAACAGTTCCTTGGGGTTTCCGTAAGCAAAAACAACGGGATGATGATTCCAGCCATAGCGATACTTGATTTCCGTCCCCGCAAGGCCAAATTTGTATTCTGGCCATGGACTGACATTGGTGGCCAAACCCGTCCTGCGATTCTCTCTCCACTCGATGCTGTAATACCCGCTGCCGTACGTAATCCAGGGCTTGCCCGGCGTCGGGACAACCCAGCTCATCTCTCCGCCTTGTAAGTTTGTCCAGACCGGCGGAATCCCGCCAGCGGCCACGGCGCTCGGCCCTTCGACCGAACTTCGATCCTGCTGCGCGCCATAAATATGGAACGGGAACTGATCATCGAGATTCGCGTGATAGAACTGCCCAGTCGGCTGGTTGTCCTCTGAACTCCACGCCTTCCCGCCATTCACGCTAACACTCGCTCCGCCGTCGTTTCCTTCAATGAAAATTTGGGGATTATCTGGATTGATCCAAAACACGTGATTGTCGCCATGCGGCGGATGCAGTGCAGTCAGTGTCTTGCCCTTGTCGTGCGACACATACACTCCAACGTTGGGCAAGTAGATCGTATTGGGATCTTTGGGGTCCACATAGATGTTCGAGTAATAAAAGGCGCGCTGCGTGATGTCCATGCTGTTGTTGATCAGCGTCCAGTTCTGACCGCTATCATCGGACCGGAATAATCCGCCTGCCTGTCCCTTGTAATCGGCTTGAATCAGTGCGTAGACAACACTCGGCTGGCTCAATGCCACCGCGATGCCCGATCTCCCGAAGATGCCCGTCGGCAGCCCCGCGGCGTGCGAGATGTTCGTCCAGTTCGCGCCCCCATCGGTCGTCTTGTAGATGCCGCTGCCCGGCCCGCCGCTGGAAAATGTCCAGTGTCTTCGCGACATCTGCCACATTGACGCGTACACCACCTGCGGATTCGACGGGTCCATCGCCATGCTGATCGCGCCGGTGTCATCGTCGACGTACAAAATCTTGTTCCAGGTCTTGCCTCCATCCGTGCTTTTGAATACGCCGCGATCCGGATTAGGTGCAAACAAATGGCCGAGCGCCGCTACGTACAGCACATCGGGATTGCTCGGATCCACAACGATCCAGCTGATAATGTGCGTCTCACCCAGCCCGATGAAATTCCACGTCTTTCCCCCGTCAGTGGACTTGTACATCCCTTCCCCAGTCACAACCGTATTGCGGGGAGCGGAATCGCCTGTGCCCACATAGATAATCTTTGAATTGGACGGTGCGATCGCCATAGCGCCGATGTTGTTGCTCTTGAAATCTTTGTCCGAAATGTTTTTCCAGCTGTGGCCGTAATCCTCGGTCTCCCACACACCTCCGCCTGCCGTGCCCATATAAAACATGTTAGGCTCCGCGGCAATTCCGGCCACTGTAGTCACCCGCCCGCCGGTATACGGACCTACACTGCGCCACTGCAGCGCACTGGTCAGCTGGTTCGGCGTCGCGGGCGCCGCAAACGCCACCGGCAAAATCAGAGACAAACAGGAAAGCAAAAAAACGTATCGGAATTTGATCATGGCAGAGCCTCTCTGAATAAATTCAGTCCAAAAATAACCATGTTCGCCCTGACGCCGAGGCGAGAATAAGGACGGCAACGGCAATGCAGCCCGGGATGCCTGCGGAAAGCAAGGTTGAGATCCCATATCATCTGGCCCCTCACAACCAAAAGTGCGCGCCGATTGTACTGCGAAGAATATGACTTATTCCAGGCATTGTGCGGGCGTGCGGAGCCCAGACAGATTACGTTTGCAATTCACCGCGGTTGGCGCAACGATTCACGTTGCAGTTTGGGACGGCGGTCGGAAAGCATCTTAGCTAGACGGGGAATTAAGAGGGATGACGATGAGCTCTGATCAACCACGTGGCGATTCGAACGAACGGGTGGGAATCACCCGAAGGGAATTGATGAAGATCGCGGCTTGTGCTGGTGCATCTGCCGTTCTTCCAGCTGACGCCTTAAAAGCATTCGGCGCGTCCACGCCGCGTCCATCGAAAGCCGCCGCAGCGCGACCTATCCGGCCGACGAACATTCCAAAAGAATGGACCGGCCATAGCGAGGGCCTCGACAAATATCATCTGGCGCCGGGATATCCAGCCTATGATCCGCACCCGCGTTATCTGGGTGAGTTGCAAGGCTCCTGGTATGAAATCGGCAAGCAATATGGTGAGCGCGCCGCCGACTTGATTCGCATGGTGTATGAGGGCTGGTACCGCGAACTGTTGCCGATTCAGGGCAGCGCGGAAGCGATGGCCGCGTATCTCCGCGAGCAGAACTCTTATTACCAATTACTGGTTCCCGAAGCTCTGGAAATGATGCACGGTATCGCCGACGGCGCGGCGACGGAACTGGCCGCCTCCGCATTTCCGCGCGAGCTCACCCACTTCGACAAGATCTTGATGATCAACAGTTACTTTGGCTTGATGGGCAAACCGCCGTCTTCCGAGACAGCCGCATTGGCCCCCGAGGACGAGAACGCGCATTGCTGCAGTGGCGCGGTGATTCTCGGTCCGGCCACGCGCGACGGAAAGACCATCCACGTCAGTTCCGAAGACCAGCATTTCTTTCCTCAGGAATATCTGGTCGCCTTCATCGTTTCTCCAAGTGACAAGCGAGCGCACCGTTACACCGTGACGGACTCCGCCGGCGAAATCGGAAGCGAACACGCGCAGAACGATCGAGGTGTCACCGCAAGCGGATATGCCGGCGGAGGGCTCGGAATTCTCGGCCCCACGCTCTCACATCCATTTTCGGGTTATCGCCGGCCGGGCCTCGATTGGCAGGTTGGCGATTTCTACGCTGCAGCCTTTGCAGGCAACGCCCGGCACGCCGTCGAACTGCTGACCGTCGGGCGCCCTGAATACCGCAAGGGTTCCGGCCGCAAGATCGTGATCGGCAAGTGTACGCGCGGCGCGAACTGGCTGGTTTCTGACGGCCACGAGGCGTTCGTGGTCGAAAGCATTCCCGCCGATCAAAACGGAATCGCGCGTTACGCTGTTCGCACGCCTGGCCAGATGGATGAGTGGGAAGCGCGCTATGTCGTTACCACAAACAATGTGGAAGCACCCGATAGCTACGCCGAAGATAACGTCCGCGATCCTGGCCATCCCATGAGGCAGCACGGCAGCGGCGCCCAAAATCCCACTCACTTCGGGTTGAACGGCACGGGCATGCGGTTCTGGACATTCATGTGGTTCATCCGCAACAACTACGGCCAAATCGATGTGGACATGGTGCAGGCTTGGCGTAGAACGCATTTTCTCTACGACCGCGATGGCGCGCGGCACGACGACCTAAGCGTCAACGGCAACAGCGTTCCGATTTATCTCGCGCCGGGCGCCGCCACTCTTTGCCGCCACACGTTCGAGCAGCCCGGAATCGACTCCCTCAAAGGCATCAATATCTACGTCAGCCTCTCGGTTGCGCAGGATTTGACGTCCTTCCGCACCAAGGGCCGCCCCTGCGAGTGGCTCGGCCCGTGGGACCGCCTCTCCCTCGCGTGATCGGTGTTTCCCATTACAAAGAGGCACGGACTTGAATGATTATTATTCGCCGGAAGTGGATTCGAATCTGATCCCGCTGCCGGGTGACTCAGCCTGTCGTGCCCATTTTTCGCTTGGCGCATAGCCGCGCTTGGAGCAACATAACGCCGCCATGCCACACACATTCTCCCGACGCGACACGTTGAAGCTGTTCGGCGCTGGCGCCGCAGCAGCAGGCGCGTCCGCCATTCAGCCGAAACTTGCGTGGGCGGCGCAGCAACGCTCGCCCACTCCGAGCGCGGCGCAAACTGAAGAAGACCAGCGCGAGTCGCAAAGCCGCGCGGCGCGGCTGGCATGGTGGCATGCTGCGAAATTCGGCATGTTCATTCACTTCGGACTCTACAGCCTCTACGGTCATCACGAATGGGCCATGGAAGAGGAAGGCATTCCCGTCGCGGAGTACGAGCAACTGGCGAAGCGCTTTCATCCGCGTCCCGGGTGCGCGCGCGAATGGGCGCGGCTGGCGAAACGCGCGGGGCAAAAGTACATGGTGATGACGTCGAAGCATCATGAAGGCTTCTGCAATTTCGCGTCGAAGCTGACGAATTATTGCGCGCCGGAGCAGGGTCCGGGGCGCGACTTTGCGCGCGAGTACGTGGAAGCGGCGCGTGCGGAGGGGCTGCGCGTCGGGTTTTATTATTCGCTGATGGACTGGCACCATCCCGACGGCGCGCGCTGCGCCACCGATCCCGCCGCGCGGGAGCGTTTCGTGGCGTACACGCACGGGCTGATCCGCGAAATCATGACAAACTACGGGAAAATCGACGTGCTGTGGTACGACGTGGCGTGGCCGCTCGACGCGGAGGGCTGGCAATCGGTGAAGATGAATCAGATGGTCTTCGGCTTGCAGCCGGAGATCATCGTCAACAACCGCAACCTGCTCCCCGGCGACTTCAGCACGCCGGAGCAGGAGATCGAAGCGGCCGCGGAAGGCCGCGCGTGGGAATCGTGCATGACGATGAACGATAGCTGGGGGTATCAGCGCGCGGATGACGATTGGAAGTCGCCGAAGACCATTGTGAGCAACTTGGTGGAATGCGCGCAGGGCGGCGGAAATTACCTGCTGAATATCGGCCCAACGGGCGACGGCTCCGTGCCTTCGGAGTCGATTGCCACGCTGGAAGCCGTCGGGCGCTGGATGGAGGACAACGGGCCGACGATTTACGAGTCGGAGCGATGCAAAGTGACCACGTCAGAAATGGCGGGCTTCACGCGCAAAGACAAGACGCTTTACGTCCACGTGCACTTCTGGCCGGGGAATACCGTCGCCGTCGGCGGCCTGCGCACCAAAGTGTTGAGCGCGCGTATGTACACGACCAAGCAGCCCGTAGAATTTCATCAGCAGGAATTTCGCGTGCAGTTCACCGGTCTGCCGGACCATCCTCCCGATCCGCTCGCCACGGTTCTCGAAGTCGAGTGCGACGGCGAGCCCCTGCAGGACACGCGCTGGGTCCGCGAAAATCGCCCGCGCCGTGGCATCGGCATCTGATCGATTTTTGCGGCCGCGCGCAGGCCGTCACGACCACGTGGACGGTTCCTCACATCCCCATTAGAGATGCGCCGTGCCGCTACGTCACAACTTCGCGTTTTCCGCAGCCTGCTAGAATGGGTCCATTGGAGGCGTGACCAAAAATGTTGACTCCACTGGAGGCAAAGCAATTCGCTGCGGAGTGGATCGATGCGTGGAACGCGCACAATCTCGATCGCATCATTTCGCACTATGCCGAGAATGTGGTGCTCACGTCGCCGGTCGCTGCCAGGGTGCTCGGGGATGCGTCCGGAGTGGTGAACGGCAGGCAAGCGCTCCGCGGTTACTTCGCGAAAGGGCTTGAGCTGTTTCCAAACCTCCAATTTAAGCTCATCGATGTCATGCAGGGAATCTCGAGCGTTGTGCTCTACTACGAGAACCAGCGCGGCACTCGCACCGGAGAGTTTATGGAATTCGGTGCGGCGGAAAAAGTAGTTCGGGTCGTTGCCAACTACAGCATATGAAGGCATCGATTCGAAGACAAAAACAGACGTTACGCGCTCGGAACAATCAGATGAACTTCGCCGCCGCCGATGGGCGGCTTGTCGCCGCGCCTCTCGCAAATCGCGCCCATGCGTTTCCAGATTGCTTGTACTTCCGCGGGCATGTGGTCGGGAATGTCGTGATTCTGCCAGGTGAGAATCTCGACAAAATAGGGCCGGCCGTTTTCGCTTCCCTGAAGAATGATGTGCGGCTGAGGTAGAACCATGTCGAGGCGCGTGTAAGTTTGCCACGCGTCGGCGAGGATTTTTTTCATCTCCTCTTCGTGGCCCGCCTGGACGTGGAAAGTGACGAGCACGGTCTCCGGCTGGTCATCGGGGAGTTGCGTCTGCGCAAACGACGGAGCCACGCAAAGCCAACCCATGACGCCGAGCGCAGCAAGTGCGATTCTCCAGCCGGATTGCCTGTGATGAATTTGCACGGGCGCCTCGCTTTTACGCTTCGGGAAGCGCCGCTTCCGCGACCGCCCCTTTCGAAATTCCCGCAGGCCGCCGAAACAGGCCGCCCGCGAGGCTCAGCAACACCAACGACGTGAAGAAAGTCAGGTGGTACCACACCGGAAATTTGTGCCAGATAGAAATGTGCGACGGCAGGAACATCGCCAGGATCAGCACGCCGGCGATCAGCGGCGATTTGATTCTCTCTTTTGAGACTAGCGCCGCTGCATAACCGGACACCAGCGAACTCAGCGCGCTCTCCGAGAGCCGCATAATCTTCATCGGCAGAGTGAAGACCAGCGACTTCTCGACGAGCGCGTAGTCAACCCACAATTTTCGCATGGCGATGTCGCACGCTGTCACGACCACGGTCCAGACGACCAAGGCGACAATTACGCCGAGAACGATTCGCAGCATGCGGCGGCCAGTGCTGTCGCTCGAGGCGCGCATTAGAACGCCACATCCTTAATGTGCGTGGCGATGAACCAGCTGTTGCCCCACGGATCTTTCACGCCGGCGCTGCGGTCGCCGTAGGGTTTGTCGCTCGGCACTTCGATGGTCGTCGCGCCTGCGCGCAGAGCCCGTGCGTAGACCGCGTCGGTATCCGGCACGTAGAGGTGCAGATGGCACGCCGACGGCGGATACTCGCCGTGCGCTTCGCTGAATTCGAGCGTGTTGTCCCCGATGCGCACCGTGGCGTGCGCGACTGTGCCGTCCGCTGCGTTGTGCACGCCTTCCGTCTTCGCTCCAAAAGCATTTTCCAGGAACGAAGCCATCTTCTGCGAGCCGCGCAGGAAAAGATACGGCTGAATGGCGTTCATCTGCCCCGGGAACGGTGTGTACGTCTTCGGCGTGGCGATGAACCAGCTGTTGCCGAAGGGGTCTTTGATTCCCGCTTCGCGGTCGCCGTAGGGTTGATCGACCGGAGCGTGCGTCGAAGCCCCGCCAGCTTCGATGGCCCGCGCGTAAACGGCGTCCACGTCGTTCACATAGTAATGAAGCGCGATGGGCGTGGGTCCATATTGCTCGTTGCCGTCGCTCAGCTCGATCATCGAATCGCCGACTTTCGCCTCGGCGTGCATGATCTTGCCGTTGGGCATCGTCACGCGGCCTTTTTCCTCCGCGCCGAACGCGTTCTTCATGAAGTCGATGAATTTCGCGGCCCCGCCGACCAGAATGTACGGCGTGATGGTGTGGAAACCTTCGCGGATGTACGGAACCGCCTTCCTCGACTCGCTGCTTTCCGCCTTGCTCGCTGCTGCATTGCTTGTCATTTTTTCCTCCGATCTTTCGTTCCATTCGTTCAGTCGCCGCTGCATTTCCTCCGTGGACACATCTTCTTTGTGCGTGGCGATAATCCAGGTGTACCCAAACGGGTCCGCGATTTGGCCCACGCGCTCCCCGTAGAACTGATCCTGCACCGGGCGGACCATCTTTCCTCCGGCGGCCAGCGCCTGTTGTGCCGTGGCGTCTACGTCGGGAACCATCACCTTGATCCTCACCGTGGAGCCTCCCAGCGTCTCCGGGCTGACTGCGCCAAACTCCGGGTACTCGTCCGAAAGCATGATTCGCGCGTTGCCGATCTGTATCTGCGCGATGCCGATTCTCTGGTCCGGATCAACCAGCCGCATGATTTCCTTGGCTCCGAAACTCAGCTGATAAAACTCAATGGCCCGTCTGGTGTCCTTGAAACAAAGACGCGGAATCACCGTGGGCGGCGGCTCAACCGTCGTCGTTGCCGCTTCTCCTGCCATCGTCGCTCTCCGGATCAATTCCGCCTTCAAAGTCGCCTTGAAATTCTCGCTGGGCAGCCCGCGCAGCTCCGCGGCCACTCGCACATATGGCGCCAATCCCGCGTCCGCCGACGCTACGAGCGCCGGCCTGCGAGCCACCAGCACGGCATCAATCGCCCGGTTCAGTTTTTCGTTCTGGCCTTCAGCCATTGCTCTTCACCAGTTTCTTCCGCGTGCCCGGTTCTATTTGCGAACGCAGACTGCGTATCGCGCGAAACTGCAATTGCTTCACCGCGCCTTCCGTTTTGCCGATCGTCTCCGCGATTTCCCTTATGCTTTTTTCCTCCGCGAAGCGCATCTCCACCACCAGACGCTGCTCCATGGGCAATTCCTTCACCAGCCGGAAAAGACGCGCTTGCTCGTTGGCTTGCTCGAAATCAAATTCCTCCCTGGGTTCTTTCTCCGGATTGCCTTGCTCGCGCGCCCTTTGCCGCCAGCGATCCGCGGTGGCATTTGCAGCGATGCGGAAAAGCCATGCCGCAAACGGCACGCCGCGCCATTCGAAACTGCCAATCTTCTCCAGCGCCTGATGAAACACGTCGGACGCGACATCTTCGGCTTCCTGTCGGTTCCCGACACGGCGCATCACGTAGGCATACACCCGTTCGAAGTGCTGTTCGTAGAGCTCCGCGAACCGGCTCGGATCCCTCTGCGCCGCTTCCACCAGAAGCCGCTCGTCCGCTTCGTTTTCTCGGCCCTTCAACACTTACTCCCGCAGTACGCCTGCCCGCAGTGGCAAGCGTTCTCCATACCATAACGGCTGGCACGCTCAAAGGTTACGCGGATTTGCTAGTGGGTCAGTTTGTGACTCTCGAAGACAAGACCGAATCGGGAGCCATTTTCGGTCTAGCCAGCAAAGCCGGCGGAGGGTCAAACAGGACCCGATTGGCCGATGTCATTCCAAGTGTCAGCCCATTGTTGAGCTTCTTCCTGCGTCCAGAACATTGCCGGTCCGGTCTCAAAGGCTACTGAGTTTGGCGCAGGTACCAGAAGCCCTCCATTCACCGTGTAACGCGTATTGTTGCTGGCCATAATCCTTCTCAATCCGTCCACCGCGCCTGCCACGGATTTCATCACGCAGTTGTCCGCGACCGTATCCCAAACAAGCCACTTTCCGTCTTGCTGCCTGACTTCGTATCGCATCTCGCCTCCACATTCAGTCTTCTGAGCGAATGGGTGTTTCCCTGTTCTTCACCCACAGCTGCGCGCCCAGCGCAAACACTGCGGGGAAACACTCCAAAACATAGCGCGGCTCCGGCGTCTCAGTCGTGGTTAGGAATGCCGTGCGAATCACGATAAACGCCACCAGCATTATCGCCGCCGGGTCTTTTCGGCATCGCCACACCCCGCCGATTGCCAGCACGCCATAGGCGATTCCCATCAGGAAAAGCGTCATCGAGTAACAGTATTGCGAAGGGCTGTCTTCCCACCAGTAGCCGACGGGCCAGAATTTTCCCGAGAGCGGCAGCATCTCGACTCGCGGCGTAAACCACATCGCGAGCGCCCGCAGGAACGGCACGCTGACGTATGTGCGCAGCAGATGGCGCTCGGTCCGCTCCCGCGCGATTTCCGCGAACTGCCAGTCAATCTCCGGCGACATTTCTGTTGTTGCGTTATATTGCTCCAGCAGTTTCGCCACGCGCGCCCGTTCCGCCGCGGAATCGAATGCCGACTCCGGCATGTCTTGGAGTTGGATTTCCCCTCCTTCGAGATTCCAGGACACTAAAAACACGTCCCGAAAGCGCCATAGCCACGTTTTCTCCCACGAGAAAAATCCGCGTGGTGTGAATTCGCCTGGCAGCTCGGTATATCGCGGCGCGAGAAACTGCACCCTGTGTAGCACGCGCCAGTTGCGCGCCGCCCACGGCAGCAGCGGCAACACCAACCCCACGGCCATCAAAATTCCTGCCCGCGCGAGCTTCCGCCAATTCGCCGGACGCCGCCACAAAACCAGCAGCACAACGCCAACGCCCGCCAAAATCAGCGGCGCCTCCGGCCGCACCAGCGTTCCAAATCCCGCCACGATTCCGCCCAGCAGCCAGCGCATCCCTCGTGGCGTCTCTCCAGAGGCAAGCCCCTGGGTTGTCCCCAATCGTTCGTCTCGAAAAGCCTCCACCAGCACCAGCAACGCCAGCGCGGTCAAGAACGTCGCCAGTGTCTCTGTCAGCACCACCGCCGTATAGTTCGCGGTAAACGGACAAATCGCCGCCAGCCACAGTGCCGCCAGCGCCACGCGCGCCCGGCTCGCTTTTGGCGCCAGCACCGCGGCCATCGCGGCCACCACCATGCACGTCAGCACATCGACGACGGCCTGCGCGATCATCACCGCTCGTGCGCTCTCGCCAAACACGGAATAAATTGCCGCCAGGAATGCCGGATATCCCGGCGTTCGCAAGTCCACCGGCAACAGGTGGCCAAAAACGCTCACGCCATAAATTCCGTGGGCCAGCCAGTTGTGCGCGAACTCTTGATAGATAGGTGTATCGCCCGCATCGTAAAATGGAAATTGCCATATAAAATAGAGCCTCAGCGCAAAGGCAACGAGGACAGCGCACGTCACCTCCAAGCGCATCTTAGTAGAGTCGCTCATTGACACCATTCCCGAGGGCGGCTAGCTTGGATTGCCGTCATGGTAAAACGCAAGCCCATATTTTACGACGAGGAGCGCCGTCGCTGGCGGCGGACGCGTCGCGTCCTGGAGGTCTCGGGCGTGCTCTTTACCCTGTTGATTTTTACCTTTCTCTTCAATATCTTGCGCCGTCCGAATCTTCCCGACTTGCTGCTGCCCGAGCGCGGCCCGATGTATCGCCCCGTCACCGAGCCGCCCGCCCGCCACCCTCCCAAACTGAAGCGCGTCAATTACCGTCCCGGCAGGAGCCGCAAAGTCGCGGCCATCGGCAGCGTCCCCGAAAAGTATGACCCGCTTCGCGCGGCGTTCTACGTCAACTGGGATTCCAACAGCCTCGCCTCGCTCGAGCTCCATTATCACGATATCGATCTGTTGATCCCCGAGGAACTCCACGCCTTCACCGCCGACGGCTCTCTCGCCGTCGACAAGGATCCCAAGCTCGATGCGTTCCTCAAGAGCATCAGCATCGAGCTACCCATGATGCCGCTTCTCAATAATTACGACGGAAGCATCTGGCAGGTTGACCCCATGGCGCAAATGCTCGCGCGCCCCGATTCGCGCCAGCGCCTTATCGCCTCCCTGGTTGAATACGCGCAAGCGCACAAAGATTTCGGCATCGCCGTCGACTTCGAGGAAGTTCCCGACGAAAGCCAGAAGAATTTCGAGGCTTTCATCCGCGAGCTCGGCATCGCTCTCCACGAAGTCCATCTAAAGCTGATGGTCGGTCTTCCCGCCGCGGACTGGAGCTACGACTACAAATCTCTCGGCGCCGATTCCGACGCCATCATTTTGATGAACTACGATTTTCACTGGCCGCAGTCTGCTGCCGGACCCATCGTCGACCAAACCTGGTACCTCAAGAATCTCCGCACGATTTTCACCATGGTCCCGCCGCAGAAAATCGTCATGGGCATCGCCAATTACGCCTATGACTGGCCGTCGCCGACGAAGCAGAACGCTCATCCTGTCGCCGAGGCTATGTCTTTTCAATCTGCTTGCGTGCGCGCCATGGAATCCGACGCCACCATTCGCTTCGATCCCGCCTCCGTCAGCCCCTTTTACAAGTACGAGGACGAAAACAACAACGTCCACAACGTCTGGATGCTCGACGCCCTCACCGCCTATAACGAGCTGCGCGCCGCCGAACGCGCCGGCGTCCAAGGCACCGCCCTGTGGCGCTTCGGTTCGGAAGATCCCTCCATCTGGAGGATTTGGGACGCCACCCGCCCCACCGATCAGGCCCGTTCGGAGCTCGCCGACATTCCTCCCGGCTACGATCTGATCCTCGAAGGCTCCGGCGACCTCTGGCGCATCACTGCAAGACCCGAGAGCGGCTCGCGCACCTTTCACTACGATCCCACGACCGATCTCTTCACCGACGAGAACATCACCAAGTATCCGCTCTCGTGGCGCATCGAACGCATGGGCGGCAACGATCCCAAGGCCCTCGCGCTCACGTTCGACGACGGCCCCAATCCTCCGTGGACCTCGCACATTCTTGACGTCCTCGAACAAAAGCACGTCCCCGCCACATTTTTCGAGATTGGCGTGGAAATGGACCGCTACCCAGGCTTGTTGCACCGCGAATATGCCGACGGCGACGAAATCGGCAATCACACCTACACCCATCCCGATTTCGACGCAGCCTCACGCCCGCAGATCGAATTCGAATTGGATCTGACGCAGCGCCTGCTGGAAAGCGATTTGGGCGTCAAGACGCTTCTCTTCCGCCCGCCCTACGGCATCGACGAAGAGCCCGAAACCGCCGACGAAGTCGCCAATCTTCCCATTCCGCAGTCCATGGGCTACCTGCTCGTCGCCGGCCACATTGACCCGCACGATTGGGGCGAGGAAGGCGGCGTGCCTCCGCCGCCCGTCAGCACCATCGTTGGCCGCGTCCTCGACCAGGTGGAGAAACTCCCGGGCAACATCATCATCATGCATGACGGCGGCGGCGACCGCAGCCACACCGCGACCGCGCTGCCGCAAATCATCGACCAGCTGGAAGCCAAGGGCTATCACTTCGTCACCGTTTCCGACCTTCTCGGCCAGCAGCGCGCCGAAGTCATGCCGCCGCTCAGTCACGAAGAGCGTTTCTTCGCCGCTGCGGACTCCTTCATCTTTTCCCTGTTCCACTGGCTGCGCCTGATCATCGCCTTCATTTTCGTCGCCGGCATCGCGCTGGTCAGCGGACGCGCGCTATTCATCGGCCTTCTCGCTCTTGCCGAAAAACTTCGTCCCGCGCCGCTCGACCATCCGGAATATCAGCCGCTCGTCAGCGTGCTCATTCCCGCCTATAACGAAGAAGTGGTCATCGCCGACACGGTCGGCTCCGCCCTCGCTTCCCGCTACCCCAAGCTCGAAATCATCGTCGTCGACGACGGTTCCACCGACCATACCAGCGAGCGCGTCCTCGAATCTTTCGGCCACGATCCCCGCGTGCGCCTGCTGCGCCAGGCCAACTACGGAAAATCCGCGGCCCTCAATCACGCTCTCGCCGAAGCCTCCGGCGAAGTCATCGTCACCATCGACGCCGACACCGTCGTCGATGCCGACGCCATTCCCCGTCTCGTTCGCCACTTCGCGGATTCCCGCATTGCCGCCGTCGCCGGCAACGTGAAAGTGATGAACCGCAATCGCTGGCTCACTCGCTGGCAAGCCCTCGAATACATCACCAGCCAGAATCTCGAAAAGCGCGCCTTCGATCTGCTCAATTGCATTCCCGTGGTTCCCGGAGCCGTCGGCGCATGGCGCGCCGAAGTCATGCGCAATTGCGGCGGCTTCGCCGGCGACACCGTCGCCGAAGACACGGACCTGACCCTCACCATTCGCCGCCACGGCTGGAAAATTCTCTACGACGAAGACGCCATTGGCCGCACCGAAGTTCCCGACACCATGGACGCCCTGGTTCGCCAGCGCTTCCGCTGGACCTTTGGCACGCTGCAGGCCGTCTGGAAGCATCGCGACGCCGTCGGCCGCAAGCGCTACGGCACCATGGGCTGGATCACTCTGCCCAACGTTTTCCTGTTCCAGATTCTCCTTCCGCTGGTTTCCCCGGTCATCGATTTCCTGTTCCTCTTCTCCATTCTTCTCTGGGGGCTCGCGCAATTCCGCATCACTCACCTGCCGCCGCTTTGGACCAGCGACGACGTCATCCGCTCGATGATCTTCTTCGCCGCCTTCATGCTCATCGACCTCTTCACCTGCATCATCGCCTTCGCGCTGGAAAAAGGCGAAGACTGGTCCCTGCTCATTCCCCTCCTCATCCAGCGCTTCTATTACCGCCAGATGATGTACGTCGTGCTCTTCCGCGCGCTCAAGGAAGCTGTCCAGGGTCGTCCCGTCGGCTGGCGCGGCGTCGAAACCCAAAAGCCCGAACTGCCTTCGCCGGTCACCCAGCCCGAGTAAGCGACACCTAACCTGTGATTACGAGCGAGGATGCGACGAGCATCCGACCAGAAACCTGCTGTTGCTTTGCCGCCATCCTGAGCCGCTTCTCCTGCCTCTCCCTGCAGTTCTGATCGCTTAAATTGGCGATCTTTCAGAACGAATTTGCATTTTCGGACACTCGAAATTCCGCTGCTCGCGCCAGCGCGGCCAGCCGTCGCGTTTTCTGCTATAATGCTGCTGTTGATGGGCTGCACCCGTGGTCAGGGGTGGCACCGGAGGTCAACATGAGCATCGTTCCTCCTTCTGGGAAGGGTGCGGGCAACGGCAGAATCACCGTGCCTGACATTCTTCGTCGCAAGATTCCCGTGGACAAGGCAGCCAGTTCTCCGTACACGCAGAAAATTACCTGCCTCACCGCCTATGACTATCCCACCGCGCGCCTGCTCGACGAGGCCGGCGTCGACATTCTTCTCGTCGGCGATTCGCTGGGCATGGTCGTGCTCGGTGAGGAAACCACGCTGCCGGTTACGCTCGACGAAATGCTCCATCACGTCAAAGCCGTCCGCCGCGGCACGCGCCGCGCGCTCCTGGTGGCGGACATGCCCTTCGGCACCTTCCACGTCTCCACCGACGACACGGTTCGCCATGCCGTGCGTATCGTCAAGGAAGGCGGCGTGGACGCGGTGAAAATCGAAGGCGGCGAAAAACGCATGGAAATGATCGCGCGTCTCGTTGATTCGGAAATTCCCGTGATAGGGCACGTCGGCCTCACGCCGCAATCCGTTCTGGAACTGGGCGGCTTCCGCGTGCAGGGAAAAACCGCCGAGTCGGCCGAGCGCCTGCTGCGCGACGCGCGCGCCGTGGAGGCCGCGGGCGCTTTTTCCGTGGTGCTCGAATCCGTGCCGCGCGAACTCGCCGCGCGCATCACCCGCGAACTGCGCATTCCGACCATCGGCATCGGCGCGGGCCCGGATTGCGACGGGCAGGTGCTGGTCTTCCACGATCTCGTCGGGCTGGCGCTAGGCGGTTCGCCGAAATTCGCGCGCCAGTACGTCAATATCGGCGAGCAGATTTCTCGCGCCGCGCGCGCGTTTTGCGACGACGTCCACAGCGGCAATTTCCCGTCCGACGCGGAATCGTTTCACGCGCCGCAGTTCGCCGCGACGCCGAAGACGCATATTCACTGATTTCTCAGCAAGGGGGCTCTTACAAAATGACTCCGGAAGAGGTTCGAACGCTCTACGCGTACAATTCTTGGGCCAATGGTCGCGTCTTGCACGCGTCGGCGGCGCTTTCGCCCGAGCAATTCACGCGCGATCTGGGTTCGAGCTTTCCATCGGTGCGCGACACCCTCGCGCATATCATGCTCGCCGAATGGCTGTGGCTGGAACGCTGGATGGGGCGCTCGCCGGGTTTTCCTGCCAGTGATTTTGCCGATCTTGCGGCGATTCGCGCTCGCTGGCAAAAAATCGACAGCGATTTGGGCAATTTCGTCCGCACGCTTGCCGTTGCCGACCTCGATCGCGTCGTCGAATACAAAAACACCAAAGGCACCGCGTTTTCGAATCCCATGTGGCAGATGTTGCAGCACGTGGTCAATCACGGAACGTACCATCGCGGGCAAATCACCACCATGCTGCGCCAGCTCGGTGCGGCTCCTTCGGCCACCGACCTCATCGCCTTCTATCGTGAACGCGCCGGCCTTCCTCATAACTAGACGCGGAAATCAGCATGGAAATCATTCGCAGCGTAGAGTGGATGAAAGATGCGGCGCGCACTGCGGAATCAAAAGAGCGGCTTATCGGTTTCGTGCCCACCATGGGCGCGCTGCACGAAGGGCATCTCTCTCTGGTGCGCGCGGCGAAACAGCAATGCTCGCCCGTCGTCGTTTCGATTTTTGTGAATCCCGCGCAGTTCGGCCCCGGCGAAGATCTCGCGGGATATCCGCGCAATCTGGAACACGATTGCCATCTGCTGGAAGCGCTGGGCGTGGATTACGTTTTCGCGCCGGACACGGCGGAAATTTATCCGGCGGGATTCCGCACTTCGGTGCGCGTGGACGGGCTGAGCGAAAAATTCGAAGGGCGCATCCGCCCCGGGCACTTTCAAGGCGTGTGCACGGTCGTGCTGAAGCTGCTGGAGATTGTGCGCCCGCGCTTCGCTTACTTCGGCCGCAAAGACGCGCAGCAGGCGCACATCGTGCGGCAAATGGTTTCGGATTTGAATCTCGATGCGGAGATTGTGGTGTGCCCGATTGTGCGCGAAGCAGACGGTTTGGCCATGTCTTCGCGCAACGCGTATCTGGACGGGGAGCAACGGCGCGCGGCCACGGCGCTTTACCGCTCGCTTGACGCCGCGCGGCGCAAGATTGAAGCGGGCGCGCGCGGAGCGGGAGAAATTCTCGACGAAGTGCACACAGTTCTTGATTCCGAGCCGCTGGCCAAACTCGATTATGCCGCCACCGTCGCCGCGGATTCCTTCGAAATCACACACTTCCTGACCGGTTCTTGCCTTCTCCTCATCGCCGCGCGCGTGGGCTCCACGCGCCTCATCGACAACATGTTTATCGAGGAGCGCGACGGCAGTTTTTCTGCTGTTTTGTGACGCCGCCGGGAGCAGGGCGGCGATTTGCCGGGCATTGTTTGCGGCACGCCGAGATGATCAGGACCGCGCGATTTCTTCCAAAACTTCCGCGGCGTGCCCCTTAGAGCTAGCGGTCGGCCAAACGTGGCGGATTTTTCCTTCGGGATCGATCCAGTAGGACATGCGCACGATGCCGAGGAAAGATTTTCCGAGAAAACTTTTCATGCGGCGCGCGCCGTAGGCTTCGATGACTTCGAATTGCGGATCGGAGAGCAGCGCGAAATTCAAATTGTATTTCTCTTTGAATTTGGCCTGGCGCTCGACGGAATCGGCGCTGCCGCCCAGAATCACGGTGTTTAGCTTGTCGAATTTTTTCTTGGCGTCGCGAAACTCGGACGCTTCGTTGGTTCAACCGGGCGTGCTGGCTTTGGGGAAAAAATACAGAACGACATTTTTGCCGCGAAAATCCTGGAGCGAAATTTCTTTTCCGTCGTCGGCTTTGGCGGTGAACTCCGGCGCCCGCTGGCCCACTTTGAGTATCTCGCCCATGCTTTCCTTCCTTTATTTCTGCTGCAGCAGTCGGGTCAGAATCTCGTTCACCGCTTGAGGATTGGCGCGGCCTTTGGTCTCTTTCATAACCTGGCCGACGAAAAACTTGAAGACGCCTTCGTTCCCGGCGCGATATTTGTCGACGTTGGCGGAGTTTTGTGCGATGACTTCGCGGCAGATTTTTTCGACGCTTCCCGTGTCGCTGATGGGAGAAAGGCCTTCGGCGGCGATGACTTCGGCAGCGGATTTTCCGGTCTCAAACATTTTGGCGAGCACGCGCTTGGCGATGGCGCCGGTGATTTCGTTCCGGTCGATGCGGCAGAGCAGATCGGCGAGGGCTGCGGCGCTGACGGGCGAGGCGGAAATTTCCTTGCCGCAATCGTTGAGGCGGCGAAGCAAATCGGTTTGGATCCAGTTGGCCGCGGATTTCGGCTGCGCGCCGGCGCGAACGGCCGCTTCGAAGTAATCGGCGAGCGCCGCCGAGCCGGTGAGAACGCCGGCATCGTAGGCGCTGATTGCGTATTCGCTGATGAAACGAGCCCGCTTGGCGTCGGGAAGCTCGGGCAGTTCCGCGAGGATGGCGGCTTTGCGCGCGGGAGTGACGACCACGGGCAACAGATCGGGATCGGGAAAATAGCGGTAATCGTGCGCGAATTCCTTGGAGCGCATGGACTCGGTGCGGCCGGCGGCGACGTTCCAGAGGCGGGTTTCCTGAACGACGCTGCCGCCGGATTCGAGGATGGCGATCTGGCGGTCGATTTCGTATTCGAGTGCGTGAGTCAGATAACGGAAGGAGTTGAGATTCTTTACTTCAACTTTGGTGCCGAATTCGCGAGCGCCGCGCAGACGCACGCTGACGTTGCCGTCGCAGCGAAGAGAGCCGGACTCCATGTTGCAGTCGCTGACAGCGGTGTATTCGAGAGCCTGCTTCAGATTGGTGAGGTAGGCGTAGGCCTCTTCAGGCGAGCGCAAATCGGGTTCGCTGACAATTTCGATGAGCGGTACGCCGCCGCGATTGAAGTCGATGTGGCTGTACTGAGCCGCGTCGGGAAAACCTTCGTGGAGATTTTTCGCGGCGTCCTCTTCCATGTGCAGGCGCGTGATGCCAATGCGTTTCTTCTCGCCAGCGACTTCGATTTCGAGCCAGCCGCCGATCGCGAGCGGGAGTTCGTATTGGGAGATTTGGTAGCCCTTGGGCAGATCAGGATAAAAGTAATTCTTGCGCGCGAAGCGGGAACGTTCCTGCACGTCGCAGTGCAAAGCCAACGCGGCTTTGATGGCGAGTTCCAAAGCGCGGCGATTGAAGACGGGAAGCGCGCCGGGAAGGCCGAGGCAGACAGGGCACGTGTTGGTGTTGGGCGGGTCGCCGAAACGCGTGGAGCAGCCGCAAAAGGCTTTGGTGGCCGTGGCGAGCTGGACGTGGACTTCCAGGCCAGCGACGCATTCGTAGCGTGCGCGGACTTCGGGGGACAGTTCAGTTGAGGTTGCCGCTCGTGAACTCGCAGGGCTCATTGAATTGAGAATTATAACATCCTTGAACGAGGGGCTTCGGTTCAGGCGTAAAGACGGGATCCAGGCCAAATTGTCTCGTGGAATGCTTGGGGCTGATGTGAGTTAGGCGCCGCTCTCACATTGGCGTAACGGTGCGGCCTCTCTCGAGCCAACGTTCAGGAAAGGGCCGATTTCCTGGCTCGCGTAGGTCTACAGCCTGAACGTAAAGTCCGCCCAGTTTCCCATTGAGTTGGTCAAGAGCTACGTCGATCCCAAAATCGTCATCGGTACGAATCGCAATCCTTCCCACCCATCCATTCGTTCGGGCGAGCAAAGGATTTTGCGGCGCCTCACTATCAAGAAATACTGTTTTGCACTTGCCGCAGTCGCACTCAGCGATCACCCAAGTAGATTCTATGTCGACGTCCGCCCATTTCGGATTGTGCTCGAGAATCTCACGGATCCAAGAACGTTCCTGCGTGGACGGTGGTCGAGGCTCAACTAACTGTCTTCCAGGCAAATGCATGTCGATGTCTATTTCTCCAGGCCGTCTGGAGGATCATACCTCCTATAAAGCCTTGCTGAGCACTCACAAAATCCGCAGAACTTCGCAGACGATGCGAGGCTCTGCGCTACAAAGACATCATGGTCGGCGCTTGACGCTGCCACAACAATCGTAAATCGAGGCGAAGTTCCCACCCTTCGCGTCTCTTTTCGACTTGCGCGGCAGGAGCAGCGCGGACGGGAAGGGATGGGGCACGCGCAAGATCAGTTTATTTGCCGCCCCAGGTGTATTTCACGCCAGCGAGGTAGTTTAAGCCGAGGGCGGGATAGCCGACGGCGTCCTGATAATGGTGGTCGAGAAGATTTTCGACGTGGGCCATGACCGAGAAGCCGTAGCGCACAGCGAATTGCGTGCCGACGTCGAGACGGAACCAGCCGGGATTGCTGGTGAAACCGAGGCCGAGAAAATCGCTGTCGGTTTCGCGTCCTTGGAAATAGCCCGCGACGTTCCAGTCCATGCGGCGATAAGAGGCGTTGAGAATCAGGTTCGCAGAATTCATCGGCCGCAAGAACAAACGGTTGCCGGGCGTGAGCGTGGGATCGAATGCATTGGGCGACTTCAAGACCAGCGTGTCGTCGTAGGTATAGTGGCCAAGGACGCTAAGCCAGCCGAGAGGATGGGCTTCGATGGTGGTTTCCGCGCCGTAGGCGCGAGCGGCGTCGGTGTTGAAGAACGTGCCAAAGCCGCCTTCGGCCTGTTCGTCGGCGGGCGTGCAGGTTGTGGGAATGGGAAAGCCACAAGGGGAACCGGGAATGCAGGAGGCGAAGCTGACGATGTCTGAGTATTCGTTGCGAAAAAAGGTCTCTGAAAACTTCACGCGTTGGTGCGCGAAGTCCTGATCGATTCCGGCGTTGAAAGTATCGCTGCGCTCGGGAGCGAGATTCGGATTGCCGGGAAAACATGGATCGTTCTCGAAAGAGTCTATGAAATCCGGCTCCTTGATTCCCAGGCCCCAGGAAGCGCGCAGACGAGTTTCATCCCAGAAGCCGCCGTTGCCGTAATGCGCGACATAGGCTATGCCGGTGCGCGGAACGACACGTGTGCCGAAGCTGGCATTATCCTCGGCGCGCACGCCGGCGATGGCGGTGAGGCGGCGAGTGAACTGGTAATGCGTTTCGAGGTAGCCGGCCTGATTGTTGCGGCGTTCATCCGGGCCGGCGACCTGGCCATTTTCGACTTCGTAGTTGTAGCCGAGGGAAACGGCGAGAGGCCCGTCGACATAAGTGGATTGGCCCTCGAAGCCGGCACGATTGAGTTCGTTGATCTCGGTGAAAGCGGGAATATCGATGATGAAGTCGTAGAAATAGGATTCGGTACCTGCCAGATGATTTTCCCAGTGCGTGCCGGCCGAGAAATCCCAGTTGAGATTGGCGGAAAAATCGTGGAGGTCGGAGGACTGGCCGAGAAGGGGCGGTTCGAGAAGGGTCTGGCCGGGCTGGCCGGCATCGCTGTCGGAGTTGCGGACGGAAAGATGAATTTGATCAGTGTCGCTGAATTTCCAGCCAAAGTTTCCGGAGAGGGTGGTGTCGCGAAAGCGGTCATTGGGGCCCTGGCCGTCGCTATTGAAGTAAGAAATGGAAGGAGCGTAATCGAATTTGCCGAGGGCGCCGCTCATGTCGGCTTCTTCGCGCTGGGTTTCAAATGTGCCGCCTTCGCCGAGAAGAGTGACGGCGGGCGTTTGGGTCGAGCCTTCGTGCGTGAAGATTTGGACGACGCCATCGACGGCGTCAGAGCCGAAGAGCGCGCTGGTGGCGCCGTGGACGATTTCGATTTTGTCGATGTTGGTGACGTCGAGATTGGAGAGATCGATGTCGCCGCCAGGCTGGTTGATGGGCGTGCCGTCGACGAGGAATTTGGTGAAATCGGAATTGCCGCCGTCGAGAAAGAAAGAGGTGACACCGCCGAGCGGGCCGAGGCGCGCCATCGCGGCGCCCGGTGTGGAAGAAAGCAGAGGCGCCAGGAAAATGGCCTGGAGCTGGTCAATTTGCTCGCGCGTGATGACGGTGACGGGAGCAGCGACGGTGTTCGCGGGCGCGGGTTTGGCCTGGGCGGAGACGACGACTTGCGAGGAGAGCGGTGCGAGCTCGAGGCTCACGCTCCATTCGCGGCGGTCGTTTTCACGCAAGGTGAATTGCCGTTCGGCAGCGGACATTTGCGGGCTGGCGATGCGGACGCGATACGCGCCGGCCGGAAGAGCGAGCGAGTAGGAGCCGTCGGAGGCGCTGCGAGTGGTGATCGCATTCTGCGCGCGGGACGACGGCTGAGCGTTGATTTGCGCGCCGGCGATGGCGGCACCGGTGCGGTCGGTGACGCGGCCAAAGAGGGTTGCATTGGATTGCGCTTGAGCGAAAAGAGAAAAACTGAGAAAAGCGACTGCGAAATAGCTGAAGTGCAGAAGCTGACGAACGAAGAGTTTCATTTTTGTCCTCCGACTCCCTCTCGCGCGGGAGTGTGAAGGTTGTCCCGGAAGCAAGTGCGCGACGCTGGAGCGTGGAGCGCAGCGGCGTTGCTTCGCGAGATAGAAACTCCGTCGGTCTCCTGGCTCGGCGGGATAATGCTGGCGCGGCCTTCCCGCGCCGGTGTCGCGTCTTTCGACGAAGCACACGGCGCAGTGACGCGCGTCCGACTTTTTCCGCCTTACAGTCGCGCAGCGGCGGCGGCTTTTCACCGCCTTCCCGTGCACGGAGTTTCGTGGTGAGTTTTCCGGTTAGCGGCGGGCCGCGTGCAGCAGCATCCCGGTGCCGGCCGGTGAATCGAGTTATTCGACGGTCATTTCATTCGGTCACGACAAATTTTTGTTTGTGCCTCCGGGTTCGCTTTTCGCGTTTTCGGAATCGCCTTCCGCGGCCTGGTCGTTGGATTCGCCGCGGAGAATCACGCGAGGGCGGCCGCTCGAGCTTCTTTCGACTTCGAGCGGCGTCTTGAAAACTTCTTCGAGCAAGTTGCGGCGATAAACGTCTTCCGGTTTTCCGGCGGCGACGCATTTTCCGCCTTGCAGCAGCACGATGGCGTCGAAGAATTCAGCGGCGAGATTGAGTTCGTGGGTGACCACGACGGCAGTGTAACGGTTTTCTTCGGAGAGGCGGCGGAGGCGGCGCATCAATTCCACTTTGCCGCCGATATCGAGATAGCGCGTGGGTTCGTCGAGCAGGAGAAGCTGCGGCTGCTGCGCAAGCGCACGCGCGAGGACCACGCGCTGGCGTTCGCCGCCGGAAAGTTCGTCCATGCGGCGCTCGGTGAGGGCCTCGGCGCCGACTTGCGCGAGGGCTTTTTCGGCCATGAGGCAATCGGCTTCGTTTTCGAAGCGCAAACGCCGGCCGTAAGGGTAACGTCCCTGTAGAACGTATTCCCAAACGCGCAGTGGAAAGAGCAAATTGCTTTCTTGATGGACGATGGCGATGCGCTGCGCGCGGTCGCGGAGGGGCAAGTCTCCGGGCGCCCTGCCGTCGAGTTCGACGCGGCCGGAGAGGGCTTTTACTTCGCCGGCGACCACGCGAAGGAGCGTGGATTTGCCGCTGGCGTTGGGGCCGAGGATGCCGACGATTTCGCGCTGGCGCGCCGAGAAAGTGACCGGGCCCAAAGTGAAATTGGGGGCCGCGGCGGCGGTGGCGGAATAGGCGTAGCTGGCCTGCTCGACGAGGAGGCGCACGGGATTCTGCATCCAGCCGGCGAGGGTGTCCGGGGCGGCGTTTCGGGTGGCCGTTTCTTCCTGCGGGGTCACGCGAGCCTCCGGCGGAGCAGGTAGATGAAAACGGGAGCGCCGATGGCCGCGGTCATGGCGCCGACGGGAAGCTCGGTGGGCGCGACGATGGTGCGCGCGAGCGTGTCCGCCAAGCAAACGGCAATTGCGCCGCCGAGGGCGGAAGCGGGAATCAGCAGGCGGTAGTCGGAGCCGAAGAGCATGCGGATGACGTGAGGGATGAGCAGGCCGACGTAGCCGATGGCGCCGCTGACCGAGACGGCGAGGCCGGTGAGCAGCGACGCACCGACGTAGACGACCAGCTTAACGCGCGCGACGTTGACGCCGAGATGATGGGCTTCGCGCTCGCCGGTGAGGATGAGATTCAGATCGGAGGCGGTGGTGTAAATGGCGCCGATGGCCAGCAGCAATACGATGAACAGGAACCTCATGCGCAGCGCCGGGGGAGTGGCCAGGTCGCCCATCAGCCAAAAGGCCATGCCGCGGAGGTCGCGGCCGCTGACGGTGGTCATCAGGAACATGATGATGGCGGAGAGAAACGATGCGGCGATGATGCCGGCGAGCAGGAGCGTGGTGCTGTCGAGCTGGCCGCCGCGGCGTCCCAAAAAATAAACCGCGGTGATGGTGAGAAGCGCGCCCACGAAGGCCAGGGCCTGCATGGTCCACGGGAAGCGCGTAAGCCAGACCAAGGAACAAATCGCGCCGAGGGCCGCGCCGCTGGAAACGCCGAGGACGTAGGGATCCGCGAGAGGGTTGCGCAGCAGCGCTTGAAAAGACGCGCCGGAGACAGAGAGAGCCGCGCCGACCAGGATTCCCAGGGCGATCCGCGGCAAACGCAGGCCGAAGACGATCAGTTTGTCAGAAGGAGGGATGGTGTCCCAGCGGCCGGTGAAGAGGGCGGCTGCGCCACGCAAGAGCGTCTGGACCACATCGGTGACGGAGATGGGGAAAGCTCCGACTTCGAGCGAGAAGACAACGATGAGAAAAAGGACTGCGCCGAGCCCGGCGCAAATCCAGGCGATTCGCCTGGGAGTTAGCGGGCGCACGAGCCAGCCTCCTCAGGACTTGCTTGCCACGCGCGGAAATGCAGAGGCGCCCGGCCGAGGCCCTGCGAATGGGGATGGGCCGCGAAAGCATCGGGATGCAGCTCGCGGGCGAGCTGTTCGATGGAGTCGATCAGTCCGGGCGCGGGAACTTGTATTTCGTCGTCGACAACGGCGACGTGCCCTTCGCGGACAGCGGAAAGATTCCGCCACACGGGTTGGGTGCGGAGATCCTCGAGATGGCGGGTGATTGCGGCCTGAATATCCGCCGGTAGAGAGGAATCATCTCCGCTCTCGCTCATTTGGTTGTCGGCGTAAACGATGTAATCGGGATTGAGCTTCACGACTTCTTCCATGCCGATCTGCGGCCAATTTCTCTTGGTGTGAATGGCGGATTCCGCTCCGGCCCAACGCATCGCGTCGGAAATGAAAGTGTCATCGCCGATTGTGATCAGCGGGCTTTCCCAGACGACAAAGAGTACCGGCACGGGCTCCGCATTCACGAGTTTAGTCTTGAGCATGTCCAGACGGGCTTGCAGTTTGGCGACCACGGCGTCGGCTTGCGGCGCGGCGCCAATCACTGCGCCGATGTCAGTGATGGAACGAAGTGTGCCTTCGACGGTGTGCGGGTCGGTGGTGTACACGGCGATGCCCAGGCGATCGAGCGCGTCGACGGTTTTAGCGAAGTTGATGGCAGTGGTGGCCAGCACGAGGTCCGGCTTGACACCGACGACCGCTTCGAGGTTCGGATTCACGGGCATACCGATGTTTGGCTTCGCCTTGGCCGCCGGCGGGTTATCGCTGTATTCGGAGACTCCCACCAGGCGATCTTGTGCGCCAAGGGCGTAGACAATTTCCGCCAGGTTCGGCGCGAGCGTGACGATGCGCCGGACTTCCGCCGGCACGGCGACGCGGCGGCCCACTTCATCCGTCACGGTGCGCGCGGACGCTGCCGGTCTGCCTTGCGCCGGCGCGGTGGCGGCAATGCTCGCGGCCAAAATCACAGCGAACATTCCACGCGCGATGCCGATTTTGTTTAGCCGCATATTCTTGCGCAATAAAAAAGCCCCACGAGAGCCAATGGGGCGTTCGGCCGCACTCTTTCTCGCGAAGAGTGGCAGCTATGCGCGGCTCGCGTAAGTTCCTGACTCCCGGCGCTTCGAATTCATGAGGCGCCGATTACAGTGGCGGGACCGTGGCCGATTTGCACAGCCTTCCTTCTGGTACATCCCGCGAGCCGGCTGAATTTTCCGAATGCGAGTGTATGCGCAACGGCGCTGCGAGTCAAACGAACGGACTCGCGGGCAATGGTCCGTTTGAGTTTTGACTCCTGGTGTCACGGTCAAAAAAATTCAAACTGACCAACTCCTGATTGGAGCGAGCCCATCAGCGGTTTTTCCATTTCGGCGAGCGCTTTTCGGCGATGGCGCGCAGACCTTCGCTGGAATCCTCAAGCGCGGAAAGCTCGTTGAGAAAAACGGCCATGGATTGGCGGACGCCGTCGCGCAGAGAAAGGCCCATGGAACCGAGGATCGCTTTTTTGGCCATGGTCAGCACGGGACCGGAATGCGCGATGACCTGCTCGCTCATTTCCTTCACGGTGGCGTCGAGCTTGTCTTCTTTCACCACGCGATTGACCAGGCCCAAGCCCAGGGC
>JASHQB010000294.1 GCA_030037775.1 Candidatus Acidiferrales bacterium | reverse complement strand
CCGTTCGCCACAATCGCCAGCGACGGCCCTTGCCGCCCGGGGTCCGGCCGCGGCGTTCCGGTGCCCAGAAGCACCACGAACACGCTATGTCCAGCGCTCGCGCTATTCGCTTCTTGCGAACGAGCGCGATTCACCGCAAAGAGGGCGCAACTTGCTGAGAAGAAAAGAATGACTGCGAGTCTCGCCGCCGAGTGAGGAAATCTAATCGTCGTCGCCGAGCAGAATGGCCGCCGCCAGCACCGTGCTCCACAATCCACGCTTGTCGCCCACGGCCGATTGCGTGATGTTCATGGTCCTGACAATCTTATTCGAAATCCGGTAGACCTCTTTCTTCTCGTCCCACGACAAATCCGGATCGAACTCCACGTTCAGCGTCGTCGCCAGCATCTCCGCGGCAAGCTCTTCCGCGTATTCGCCCGCAATTTCCTCCGGTTCGCCGAACGAATGGTGCTCCGAAAGGTATCCGTACATCGATTTGTCGCCCGGCAGCGCCACGCCCACCGACGCCGCGATCAAGCGATGCGGTTCGCGCGTTTGATTCTCGCTGATCACCACGAACGCTACCTGTCCGGGCTTCAAGTGCTTCAAACCCTCGCTGCGCGAAATCAGTTTGCAATGTGGCGGAAAAATGGATGAGACGCGAACGATGTTGCAAGCGGCAATGCCGGCGTTACGTAACGCCAGCTCGAAGCTCGAGAGGCGCTCTCGGTGTTTTCCTACGCCTTTTGTCAGAAAGATTTTTTTAGCGACGAACGCCATGAAGTGCCGAGCTGCGGTGCCTCCGTTTAGGAGCGTGGAAGATGAACTGCTCGCAAAAAGTAACAAGAAGCGAATGGAGTGTCAATTCTTTTTCATCCTTCGCGTAAACCATTCGTTAGCGTTGCGCCGCGTTCGCTCCCGCGCCGTGCTCCTGCTCTGTCTCGAGCGCCTGCTTCTCGATGGCCTCGCGTGCCGCCTCGGGAACGATTCGCCAGTGCCCGTCCGCGGCAGGGAACTGCTTCGTCTTTTCCAGATACGCAATCAGCAGGTCGCGCACTTCCTTCGTCGAGCGGTAAAGCACGGGCAAATTCTTGTAGACGAAATATCCTCCGCCTCCCGTGTCGCGGTAATTGTTGATCGCCACGCGCAGCTTCTGCGTCGATGAAAGCGGCTTGCCATGGAATTCGAGATTCACGATCCTCTCGCCCACCGGCTTCGACAAATCCATCTCGTACGACACGCCTTCCGCCGCATCCGCGTCGTACCCGGGCAGTCGCATCCGCTTTCCCTCCGGCGCCGGCCACGCCGGATAGAAACTCGCGGCATGCTCCAGAGCGTCCTTCAATTGCGCGCCGGTCATCTCCACCGCGTACAACGTATTCTCGTAGGGATAAATCCCGAATGCGTCGCGAATCGTCACCGTTCCGGCCGCTACGTGCGTGCTCGGAATGAACATCGTCGCCATCGAAACGTCCGCGTGCGCATATTGCATCTGCGCGCGCTGAATCGCATCCACGAGCGGCTCGTCTTCATAGCGCGCCAGCGCGCCATCCAGAGCTTCGCTCGTCGTGGCGATCGGCGTGTTCAAGTACGCCTCCACTTTTTCTTCGTAAGGCTCCAGCAGTTTCACGATTTCGGGATCTTGCGGCGTCTCTGCCGTCGGACGAATCGTGGTGGAAGTTTTCGACGTCACCATCCACTTTCCGGAAGCATTTCGCTCCATGGTCACGTCCGCGCGCCCGAGCGACCCGCCCCAATTTTTCGCCTGCGCCATCAGCACGCCGTTCACAATCAGCTTGGCCATTTCCTCGTGCGTGTGCCCGTAGAACATCACGTCGATTCCCGGTACATTTTCCGCCAGCTCCCACGCCGCATTTTCTCCCGGGAGTTGCACGCCGCCGTAAGACGGCTTGCCCGTTTCCGGATTGCGGTCCAGGCCCGAATGCACGATCGCCACCACCAGGTCCGATTTCGCGCGCACTTCGGGAATCACCCGCCGCGCCGCGTCCACAATGGGCTCGAACGTGTAGCCCGCGTAATGCGCCGGAATTTCCCACCGTGGCACCCCCGGCGTCACAAATCCCACGATGCCCACGCGAATCCCTGCCACTTTCCTGACGATGTACGGCTGGATGTACCGCACGCCGCTCGCATACGTCTCTTTCAGATTCGCCGCCAGCCACGGGAAATGCGATTCGCCTTTCGCTTTCCACATCTCTGCTTCACCGAAATTGAATTCGTGATTGCCCACGGCCATCGCGTCATAATGCATCGCATTGAACGCAGCAATCTCCGGATTCGGCATCTTCGTATCGAGCGCCGCGAAGTAATACGCAAACGGCGTGCCTTCGGTCGTGTCTCCGCAATCGAGCAGCAAGGCATTTGGCGTCGTCTCGCGAATCTGTCGCACCAGCGTCGCGATTTTTGCCAATCCTTCATTTGTCGGCCGGTTCGTCAGTTCGTTCAGCGCCAGCAAGTGCCCGTGCGAATCCGTCGTGCTCAGCAGCGTCAGCGTGACGCTCATTTGTTTTTCTTGCGCCGCTCCATGCGAGTCGGCGCGCCTCGCCGAAACGCAGCACAGCGCCAGCAGGGAACTGAGGAATGCAAGAAACCTGCGCGCAGGTGTCATGGCCGCAAAAGTATCTCACAAACTTGCTTCGGTTCAGGCTTGCTTCGTGGAGGATTCAAATCGCCATGCGGAAAACTTCGGACTTATTCTTGCCACAGAGGCATCGCGGGCGCCAGCAGGTCGCTGATGGAAACCAGTTGCTTCAGGTCGTGTTGTGAAAAATCCTTCGCGCCCCTGGCCATTTTCGCTTTGCGCGAAACTTGCAGCACGCCCAGCACTTTCTTCCCGCTGACGATCGGCGCGCTCATGATTTTTTGGATGGGCTCCTGCCGCTCTTCGCTCAGTTTCACCCCTTCGAAAACCGAAGCATGCGGCACCACCTGGAAGTGATTGACGATCTCCGCGCGCCGTTCTCTCGCGGTGCGCACCGCCAGCGCGTTGTTGCTGGTCATCGGTATCTGCCCCACGGTTTGCAGTTGCTCCGGA
>JASHQB010000293.1 GCA_030037775.1 Candidatus Acidiferrales bacterium | reverse complement strand
GATTTGCGCCGCGGTGATGCGGCGGGCGTCGGCAAAGGATTTCCCGGTCATAAGTTCGGTGAGTATGGAGGCGCAGGCGAGCGCGGTGACGCAGCCTTGTGCTTTGAAGCGCACGGCGGAGATTTGGCCGTTATCGACGCGGGCAGCGAGACGAAGAACGTCGCCACAGACGGGATTGGTGACGTCGACAACGGCGGCGGCGCCGGGAAGCTCGCCGGCGTTACGGGGATTTTTGAAGTGGTCGAGGACAGCGGGCGAATGCATGGGAAGAAAGTTTACAGTTAAGAGTGGAAAGCCGAAAGCGTCAAAGCATCTGCTAGTCGGTCAGTTTGAATTTTAACTCCTTGCGTCACGATCAAGAAAATTCAACTGACTGAGTGCACAGCCCAGAGAAGCGTAGAGCCCCGAGCGAATTGCCACGCCGGCAACTTCATTCGTAACGCAACGCCACCATGGGATCGACGCGCATGGCGCGGCGCGCGGGGATGTAGCATGCCAAGAGCGAAACGCCCAGGAGCACGAGCGCGACGGCGGCGAACGTGAGCGGGTCAGTGGCCGAGACGCCGAAGAGCTGGCTCGAGAGCGCGCGGGTGAGCGCAAAAGAGGCAGCGAGGCCAATTATCAGACCGAGAAGAGCGAGCGTCAAACCCTGGCGCAATACGAGACGCAAAACATCACCGGGCTCGGCGCCGAGAGCCATGCGAATGCCGAGTTCGTGCGTACGCTGGCGGGTGGTGTAGGCGAGGACGCCGTAGATTCCGATGCCGGCGAGAATCAGGGCAACGAGGCCAAAGCCGCCGACGAAAACTCCGGCCATGCGCTGCGTGGTGGTGTTCAACTGAATGCGCGAATCGAGCGTGGTGAGGTCGAAGAGAGGCAGATCGGCGTCGATAGAGTGAACGGCGTCTTGCACCAGCGCGGCGTAGGCCAGTGGATCGCCGGAGCCGCGAACGCAGATGGCGGCGTGACGGTCGTAGTCCTGGAAGAGGGGAAGATAAATGAAGGGTTGAGGCTTCTGGCCGATCTGGTTGTAATCGCTGTCCTGCGCAACTCCCACGACTGTGTACCAGACCTGATTGGCGTGCAGCTTGTTGCCGATGGGCTCGCTGTGCGGCCAGTAGCGGTGCACAAATGTTTCGTTGACGACGGCAACAGGCTGGGAAGTGCTGAGGTCGGCGGGCGTGAAGTCGCGGCCAGAGAGCAGCGGAATCTGCATGGTACGGAGATAGTTGGGGCCGACGTCTGCAACTTGAACGTCCATGGCTTCGTGAGGCTGAGGGACGTAGCCTTCGGCTTGAATGGTGTAGGACGATTGATCGAAGCCGAGAGGAATCCAGTTGGTGACAGTTGCGGACTGGATGCCGGGAATTGTCTGGAGCTTGTCATAGAGCTGGCGATGGAACTGAGTGCCGGAAGTTTTATCGTAGCCGAGGCCGGAGAGGTCGTAATTGTCGAGCAGGACATGTTGAGGATTGAAGCCGGGATTGAACTGCTGCGCGAGACGGACGCTGCGAATGAAAAGTCCGGCGCACACGAGCAGCAGCAAAGACATGGCGATTTGGGCGACAACGAGAACGCTGGAGAGGCGCGCCTTGTGCAGGCCACCGGTCATGCTGCCAGCTTCTTCCTTGAGGACATTGGAAGGCTGCAAGCTCGAGGAGCGCAGCGCAGGCAGGATGCCGAAGATGACGCCGGTGAGAATGGAAATGATGAAGGTGGCGAAGAGAACGGAGCGGTCGGCGGTGACAATCATGTGGAGAGGAACTTCGGCGACCGGTGGGACGAAATCGCCGAGCGTTCCGGCTGTCCATAACGTGAAGAGCATGGCGATGAATCCGCCGCAGCCGGCAAGAATCAGGCTTTCGGCGAGCAACTGTCGAACGAGGCGCCAGCGCGTAGCGCCGATGGAGAGACGGATGGCCATTTCGCGGCGGCGCGAGACGGAACGGACGAGCAGGAGATTGGCGACGTTGGCACAGGCGAGTAGAAGCACGACGCCGGAGATGGCGAGCAAGAGAAACAGAACCGTGTCCAGATAGTAGTTCGCGCCAAAGGGAGCGCGCCAGAGCGGGCTGGCCAGCAAGTCAGTCTTGCCCGCGTGCTCCTTGGGAAACTGCGCGGCGATCTGGCGCATGAGGACGTTCAGGTCGGCCTGGGCCTGTTCGGCAGCGACCCCCGGCTTGAGATGGCCGAAGCAGATGAGCCATTGATCGCCGCGGTCGTGGAGAAGAGCGTCAGCAGCGCCGCGGCTGTAAAAATCGCCGATCATCATAACGGGAATCCACAAATCGAAGTTAAGGCCCGTTTGCGTGCCAACGAATCCGCGCGGAGCGACGCCGACAACCTGAAACGGGTGTTTGTCGATCTCGATGGTCCGGCCGATGACGGAGGGATCCGAGCCGAAATGCGTTTGCCAGAGGCGATAGCTGATGACGACGACCGCCGCAGCGCCGGGCTTGGCGCCTTCCGAAGGAAGGAAGCCGCGGCCCAGAACTGGACGGATGCCAAGGGTGTCGAAATAATTTGCCGAAGCCAGGATTCCCCATTCGCGCTCAGGGCGACCGTTCGAGTTGAGGCTCATCGTGGTGTTGCCGAGGGCGACGAAGCTCGAAAGAGTGCTATTGCGGTCGCGCAGGTCCGTGTAGTCGGGATAAGCAAGAGGACCCTGGTTGCGGCCCTCGTTAATGGAAATGGCCACATATTGGCTGGCGTGCTTCACGCCGGGAATGGGATTGAGGAGGGTGGAGTTGATCCAACTGAAAATCGTGGAGTTCGCGCCGATGCCCAGGGCGAGTGTGAGGATAGCGATCATCGTGAAGCCTGGCGATTTCAAGAGCACGCGCAGGCCGTAGCGTAAGTCTTGCAAGAAGCTCATGAGGGCACCTCGGTCCAATAGCATTGCCCCATGCAAGCAATAGACCAAGATCACAATGTTTAGTCCATCAAAAAGAATGAGTTAGGTGGATTTCCGGATGGCGAGAGAAGTCACGTGTCCGGTTGTGGGAAAGGACGTCGCCGAAATGAACAGTTTGGCTCGATGGGGACGCGAGCGCGAGCTACCTCCTGTGGAGGCGTGTCAGATTTCCTAACTGTCGGTGAAATGTCCGACGGCGTCTCAAGGTTAATCCCCTTGACTCAGAATATATTAAGGGCGTCTAATTGGTGGCTGCCCACCCTTAGAGGCCGGTTTGCAATAGGCACAAACGAAATATCTAGCTCTCACATTTCATGATAGTTGCACTTGGAAGGAGTTCAGGAACATGAGGACCAAATCTCTCGCTCTGGTTCCCTTTCTCGCGATGGTTGTCGCGCTCATGTCCGCCGCGCCCGCATTCGCCCAGGACGGGAAGCTGAAAATCAAAGTTACACCGAAGCAGGCCTACGTTTTTGTGGATGGCAACGCTGTGAGGGAAGGCGGGCAGAGCATCAAGCTGCCGGCCGGAAAGCATACGGTAGGCATTTACAACTACGGGTACACGTCGCAGACGCAAGACGTCGACATTACCGCGGGGAAAACGACGGACCTAGACGTGAAGCTGCAGGCATCGGGAGGCGACGTGTCCGGGCCCTTCGGCGACATCGAGATCAAGGGCGACTCGCGGGCGGCAGTGCTGCTAAACGGCAAGACTCCCGCCTATTTCGTCGGGCACGTGGACGAATTCAACTTTAATTGGCTGTTTTGGCATCAGCGGTTGCTGGTCAGAGCTGGCACGTATCAAATCGACGTGACGCGGGCAGGAAAAACATTGTGGTCTGGCCCGGTAACGGTACAGGCGGGGCAACGTATTACGGTGCACTTGAACGACGGCAAGACGAACACGAAAGATTGGAAACAAGGGAACACGCTGGCGGCGCAACCAAGATTCCGAGCGGGGTTGGTCAACACGACCGTGGCCGTTGCGCCGGTGTCAGGAACGTTCTCGGCTTCGCCGACGCAGATCAACTGCGGAGACTCGTCGACGCTGACGTGGAGCTCGACAGACGCAGTGGACGTAAACATCACGCCGATGGGGACGGTGCAGGCGAGCGGGACACAATCGGTTTCGCCGCACCAAACGACGACGTACGACTTTACAGCAACGGGTCCAGGCGGCACGGTGACGCAGAACACAACGATCAACGTGAACATCCAGCCGACGGCGACGCTTACTTTGAATCCGACCGAAGCCACGTACCATAAGATCGGCGACAAGGTGAAAGAAGACGGAACATCGACACTGAGCTGGACTTCGTCGAATGCGAGCTCGGTGACGATTGATCCCATCGGAAACGTTCAGATCAACGGCAGCCAGCAGGTGACCGCGCAGCCGAAACAACAAAATGTGGGGCCGATCGACGAGAATCAAACGTACACGCTGACGGCCACCAACGTTTGCGGTGGAACGACCACGCAGACAGCGAACCTGCACATCACGGGCTCGATCGAGCCGATGCCGGTGGTGACGCTCGAAAGTGTTTTCTATCCGACGGCTTATCCGGTGAAGGAACATCCGGACGTGGGCTTGATAACTCCCGAGCAGCAGTCGCTGAACGAAGTGGCCAAAACGTTCAAGAAATATCTGGACTATGACGAGACGGCGAAACTCACGGTGGTGGGACACGCGGACGTTCGCGGATCTTCCCCGTACAACGAAGCGCTGAGCCAGCGACGAGCCGACCGCGTGAAAGACTATCTTGTGTCGCAAGGAATTTCCGCGGACAAGATCGAAACGCGCGCGGAAGGCAAAGAGCGGCAACTTGAGAATAGCGAAGTGGCTCAGCTGCAGGAGCAGGATCCGGCGAAGCCGCAAACGTGGATGGTGAAACGCGTGCACGATACGTGGCTGGCGTACAACCGGCGCGTGGATATCATCCTGCAGCCGACGGGTCAGGAGTCCACGAAGTTCTATCCGAACGACGCGGCGGACGCCAAGGTGCTGTGGCAGCAGCCGAAGCCGAGTCTACGGGCGGTTCGTCAGGCGGAGGGTGACATGCCGGCGGAACAGACGCCGGCGCCGAAGCACAAGCACGCGGCGAAGCCCCAGGCGAACCCGCAACCGTAGATTGTGAAGCGGGCGTAGGCTCGCGGCACAAAACGAAATATCAAAGGCCTGCACTTTCTTCCGGAGTGCAGGCCTTTTGTTTTTGTGCGACACGATCCGCGAGTGCGATTCGCTCAGCCAGCCGTCGCGGCACGATAGCCGGTATGCGAGGCTTTCTTAAGCGCTTCGATGGCTTCCGCCGTGGTCATCAGCGGCGTTGTTTTGACGCTCCTGCAGGCGCCACCGCCAGCGAACGCGATGGACATGGCTGAAGCGGTGACATTGTCAGGCATCTCGGTGATGAGGATGGCGTCGTAGTCACCGAATGCGAAATAGCCTGCACTGATTTTGCCACCTAAACTTTCGATGGCGGGACGAACTGCTTCGATGCGATTCTGCGGATTCTGAATGAGCGCGTTCCAGGCTTCCGGAGTGTATGCGACTTGAACCAAATAGTGAGGCATGGCTTCTCCTTTGCAGAGCTAAAAGTTGGGGGGCCTGATTGCGGGCATGGTCGCACCGGCGCAGAGCGAAGTCAATCGAAAGCTGAGATTGTGCCGCGGTGGCGCGACCGATAGAATTGAAGCTTCCGAATGGCCTCCGCGCGCAAAAATAACGCTCAGCGAATTGTTTCGCTTGCGCCCAGCGTGACGTCGATCCTGTTGGCGCTGGGCGCGCGGCGGCAGATCGTTGCGGTGAGCAAGTGGTGCAAGGACGTAGCGGATGTAAGCGGTTTGCCGGAGTTGGGTGATTGTTGGGCGCTTGACAAGTCCGGCGACGCTTCGGCGCTGATGGAATTGCGGCCGACGCTGATTGTAGGCTCGGTGCCGTTCAAGACTGAAACGGTGCAGAAAATCTTGGCACTGCCGGTTCCCTTCCTGGCGCTGAATCCGAGAAGCCTTGCCGATGTGAGCGCTGATATTCGCGTTCTGGGACGAGCGGTGCAGGCGAACGCACGAGCGGAAGCGCTCGTTCGAGAGATGCAAAGGCAATTCGACCGCGTGCGAAAAACTGCAAAGCACGCGAAGACTCAGCCGCGCGTCTATTGCGAAGCATGGCCGCATCCGCGGATCAGCTCGCCGCCGTGGGTGGCGGAGCTTGTAGACATTTGCGGGGGTGTGATGATTACCCCCGCGGGACAGCGCGTTGCCGATGAAGACGTGGCGCGCGCGAATCCCGAGGTGATCGTACTGGCGTGGGCGGCGACGGGAGGAAAGTCGAAGCCGGAGCAAGCCCTGGAGAATGGGGCGTGGAAAGACGTGAGCGCAGTGAGAGAGCGAAGAGTTTTTGCGATTCGCGACGAACTGCTGAATACGCCGGGGCCGCCCCTGGTGTGCGGTGCGGAGGAATTGCTGCGCGTGATACATCCCGAGCTTGCGGGAAGAGGTCAAAAGCGCCGAGCAGCAGCGAACAGTGGTGGCTGGTGATCGTTGTGGCGGCGGTGATTGCCCGCGACGGGCTCATTTTGGCTTGCCAGCGGAGCCGAAAGAGCCGGTTCGGGCTGAAATGGGAGTTCCCGGGCGGAAAAGTGCAGCCGGGCGAAACGCCAGAGGCCGCACTCGAGCGCGAACTGAACGAAGAGCTTGGGGTGCGAGCGGCGGTCGGACCAGAGATTTTTCGCGCCACGCACAAATACGAGCAGATGCGCGAGGCAGTGGACCTGATCTTTTTTGCAGCGCATGTCGGACCGAGTGCCGTAGAAAATCGCATTTTTGAGAGAATCGAGTGGGTTAAGCCTGAGAAACTGAAACAAATGGACTTCCTCGAAGCGGACCGCGAGCTAATCGAAAAATTGGCGGGAGGGATGACATTACCAGGCGCACGTTGTAAGGAACAGCGAGGAAACGCGGGCTGAGGAACTCGCGTCAGAGTAATTAGGAAGCGCGTTCCGGCGTGAAAAATCGTGTTATAGTTACGCTGACTATTTTATCCGCTGAATAATAGGAGAAGAGATGGCAGCCAAAGGTGGCCGAGGCGTGGCCGAACTGGAAACGGAAAAGAGCGAAAACGGCCGAAAAAGCGAAAATGGCCGCGAGCTGATGCTCGGGCTTTACCGGATGCTGGTGAAGTGCCGGATGTGCGACGAAAAAGCGCGCATTCTCTTCCGGCAGGGCAAGTACGCGGGAAATTTTTACTCGGGAGTGGGACAAGAAGCGGCGGAAGTCGGCGCGGCGTACAGTTTGCGCGAGGATGACTGGATTGCGCCGTCGCATCGCGACTGGACTTCGAACATCATCAAGGGCGCGCCGCTGAATTTGTGTTTTGCGCAACTCTTCGGCAAGGTGACCAGTCCGGATCGGGGAAAATCGACACCGGCGCACATGGGCTATCCGCCGATTCACACGATTACTCCGGCGAGCAGCATCGCCGGACAGCTTGCGGTGGGGACGGGCGTGGCGTTCGGGCTTAAAAGGCTGCGGCGCGACACGGTCGTGATTTCGTTTTTCGGCGACGGCGCTACCAGCCTGGGCGGCTTTCATGAAGCGCTGAATTTCGCAGGCGTCCACCGACTGCCGATTATTTATGTCTGCCAGAATAATCTGTGGGCAGAATCGGTGCCGCTGCGGCTGCAGACGGCGCTCAAAGATTTGTCAGACCGCGCGAAGGCGTACGGTTTTCCGGGGGTCAGCGTGGACGGCAATGACGTGCTGGCGGTTTACGATGCGGCTACGAAAGCGATCGCCCGAGCCCGGGCGGGCGACGGGCCGACGTTCATTGAATGCAAGACGTATCGATGGTACGGGCACTCGGAGATCGATCCCGCGAAGTACCGCATGAAGGAAGAAGTGGACGCGTGGAAGAAGCGCGACCCGGTGGCACTGTTCGAAAAAGTTCTGCGCGACAAGAAACTCCTCAATGACGAATCGAAGGACAAGATCGCAAAGGAAATCACGCAGGAAATCAACGAAGCCGTCGAGTTTGCGGAGCAGAGTCCGTATCCGGACGCGTCCGAACTGGCGGAGCACATCTGGGCGCAAGAATAAAAGGGGACCGCGAAAAAATGGCACGCACGATAACAATGATCGACGCCATCACGGAAGCGATGGCGCAGGAAATGGAACGCGACGAGCGGGTTTTCGTGATGGGCGAAGATATCGGCCTATCGGGTGGCGTGTTCAAGGCGACGCAAGGGCTTTACGACAAATTCGGCGAGGAGCGGGTGCTCGACACGCCGCTGGCAGAAGGCAACATCATCGCGTCGGCGATTGGCGCGTCGATGGTAGGGCTGCGGCCGATTGCGGAAATTCAGTTTGCGGATTTCATCACGCCGGCGATGGAATCGCTGGTGCAGCAGGCGTCGAAGATTCGCTATCGCAGCGCGGGCGGATACGGATGCTCGCTGACGGTGCGGATTTGCTGCGGCGGCGGCACCGGCGGCGGACTTTATCACTCGCAGGAAAATGCGGCGTGGTTTGTGCACGAACCGGGATTAAAAGTGGTAATGCCATCGACGCCTTATGATGCGAAGGGTTTGCTGCTGGCGGCGATCCGCGATCCGAATCCAGTTCTCTACTTCGAACACAAGAAGTTGTACCGCACGGCCAAGGGTGACGTTCCAGACGGCGATTACACCGTGCCGATCGGAAAAGCGGAAACGCGCCGGCGGGGCCGGGACATGACCATAGTGACCTACGGTTACATGACTTCGCTGTGTTTGGAAGCGGCGGAGAAAATGGCGCAGAATAGCGTGGAAGCGGAAGTGATCGATTTGCGCACGCTCTCGCCGATCGACAAAGAAACAGTGCTGGAATCCGTGCGACGCACGAGCAAGTGCCTGATCGTGCATGAAGACAAGCGCACGCTGGGCATCGGCGGAGAGATTTCGGCGATTATCGCGGAGGAAGCGTTCGACGATCTCGACGGGCCGATTGTGCGCATCACCGGGCCGGACATTCCGGCGATTCCGTTTGCGCCGCCACTGGAGCACGCGTGGATGGTGAACACCGATAAAATTGTCGCGGGGATGGAGAAGCTCGCGGCTTACTAATCGCAGTTGATTTTTGTGAGTTGCGGGCGGCGTCGAAGATTTGGCGCCGCCTTTCTGTTTTTGCGCATCCAAGAGACAAGCAGGGTGCGTATGGGAGACATGAAGCGCAATTCGAAGTTTCCGGCAAGGTGTTCGACGGTTGCGGGCATTGTGGCGGTGCTCATTCTGGCGTCGCCTGCGGTTGCGCAGAAGAGCGTGAAAGGACCACAGCCACAGCAAGGGCCGCATACTATCGTGACGCTTATATCGAACCGCCAGAGTCTGGTTCCGGGCAGCCACGTCTGGGTGGGAGTATGGTTCGAGATGGAAAAAGGCTGGCACGTTTACTGGGAGAATCCGGGGGATTCCGGCGAGCCGCCAAAAGTGGAATGGCAAGTGCCCACGGGATTTCGAGTGGGAGCAATCGAGTGGCCAACACCGCAGAAACTGACCGCGCCTTCGATTGTGGATTATGGATATGAAAACCAAGTCATGCTGTTTGCATCTTTGAGTGTGCCGGCAGATCTGCAAGATGGCAGAGACGTGACACTCGCGGCGAATGTGAATTGGCTGGTGTGCCGCGAGATGTGCATTCCCGGCAAAGCGCGGGTATCCCTGACGCTCCCGGTAAACAGCGCGGTCAAGGGATTTAAAGGCACTGCTTCTTCGGCTGATGTGGCGGATTTGATGAACGCGCGAGCCGAAGTGCCAAAACCACAGCCCGCAACGTGGAAGGTTTACGCGACGAGTGAAAAAAACGATTTTGTGCTGACTGTCGAGACGGGAAAGCGGGAAACCGCAGTAACGTTCTTTCCTCTTGAGGCTGAGCAGATCAACAATGACGCGGCGCAGGCCGCGACACCTTTTGC
>JASHQB010000292.1 GCA_030037775.1 Candidatus Acidiferrales bacterium | reverse complement strand
CTGCCGAAAGACCCACACATCCCTATCTCCGTGCAATTGTGGAAGCATCCGCTGAAGTGGATCGGGAACTTGGCGATGGTCGGAGGCTTGTTCGGGCTGGCTTGGCATTACATGCGATACGGCAAGAAACACGAAGAAGCGATTCAGCCGGACGGCGGGAGGCGGTCATGAGCAGCAACGCCGTTTCGCGTTCCGGCGCCGCGAGCCACGAAGATCTGATTCCTCGCTATACATTGCGCGAGCGTGCAAATCACTGGATAGGCGCCCTCGCTTACGCCTACCTGCTGGTTACTGGCTTGGCCTTCTGGTCGCCGGATCTCTATTGGTTGGCCGCGATCGTGGGCGGTGGCCCGGTGGCGCGGTTCTGGCATCCGTGGCTCGGACTGGTTTTCACGCTTTCGGTTTTCTGGATGTTCGTGGAGTGGCGCCGGGACATGCAACTCGACAGTAACGACCGCGCCTGGGCCAAGGCCATGCCCTATTACATTCGCAACGAGGATGACAAGCTCCCTCCGGTGGGACGCTTCAACTACGGACAGAAGCTTTTTTTCTGGGGCATGTTTTACAGCGTGATCCTGTTGGTGCTCTCCGGCGTGGCCTTGTGGTACACGGAAGCGCTTCCGTGGAATCTGCGTTTTGTCCGCTATGCGGCTGTCCTTATCCACGCAAGCGTGGCGATGATCACCATCGGCCTGTTCATGATTCACGTGTACATGAGCGTTTTCTTGGAAGAGGGCAGCTTGCCCGCCATGATTCATGGGACCGTCACGCGCGCCTGGGCTTGGACGTTTCACCGCTCATGGTATGAGGCGCTCAGCGGCAGATCCCGCTCGAAGCAGTGATCCGCTCGCAGTGGGACCGGCGCATTGACCGCGCTACCGAACTCACTTCCGCTTATCCTTTCGCTGCCGAAGGAATGCATTTCTATACGCGTGTCGCAACCTTTCAGCGAGCGCTTTACGCGGACACCGCCCGGGCTCTTGCGGGTTCTTCGCCGGCCGTTTCCGCGGGAGCCCTGCGAGAGGAATTGCATCTTTCGTTTCTCCTTCCGAAATTCCCGGAGTTTCTGTCCGCTATCAGGCAGTTTGCGCCGGCGCCGCTCGCCCACCCCGCTGATAGGTTGAGGCAACAGGGTCCGCCCGGATGGCAGCGAGCCATTGAAGATTTCTGGTACGGCGACGTGGAATCGCTGCCAGGTTTTGGCCAGGCAGACGAGCAGGCCGACGAATCGTCCGCCGCTCCCCCAGAGCGATGGCTGGCGTGGATTTTTCTTCAACCCTACGCTGAGTATCTCGCCGATCAGCGCGCGCCCGTCACCCTGCATGGGACTCCTTCGACCTGTCCGCTCTGCGGCGCCAAACCGATCGTCGGAGTCTTGCGCAGCAAAGGAGACGGCGGTGAGAAGTCGCTCGTTTGCATGCTTTGTTCGCATGAATGGATTTTTCGAAGGATTTATTGTCCCGCATGTGGAGAAGAGCGAGAACCGCAGATGGCGTTCTATTCCGCACCGGAAATCGTGCACGTGCGCGTGGATGTTTGCGACACTTGCCACACCTATCTGAAAAGCATCGATTTGACGAAAACTGGCCTGGCCGTCCCCGTTGTGGATGAACTGGCCTCGATACCTCTGGACCTGTGGGCGCGCGAGCACGGCTACGAAAAGTTGCAGATCAACCTCCTCGGAACCTGATCAGAACAAACAGCCGTTCCGAAGTGCCCGGCATTGTAGAAACGCGCCTGAGATATGTAGACTCTGTCCATGGCATTCGCAACAGGCGCCGCGTGCTCGAAGAGAAATTCGCGGACGCCCATCGGAAATATCGCAAACGCACCTAGTTCTGAGAAATCCGCGCCGAAATGCCCATCGATACCCAACTCGCGTTGAAATTGCTCGAAGAGCTTGTCGCGATTGAGTCCGTCAACTCATCGCTCGTTCCCGGCGCGCTCGGCGAACAGCACGCCTCCGAGCACGTCCAAAAATTCCTCCGCGCTCACGGCATCGCAGCTGAACTCGAAGATGCCGCGCCCCACAGGCCCAACGTCATCGCGCGCATCGGTCCGCACAACGTCCAGCCCGCGCTCATGCTCGTCGCGCACATCGATACTGTCGGTGCCAGCGACATGCCCGATCCGTTTATGCCGCGCATCCGCGACGGAAGAATGTATGGTCGCGGCGCGCTCGACATCAAAAGCGGTGTCGCCGCTATGTGCTCCGCAGCCGTAGCGCTCGTAGAGGAAAGCGTGCCTCTCGTTCGTGCATTTACGATCGCCACCGTCGTCGACGAGGAGTGCAACAGCCTCGGCACCCAAACGCTTTTGCAACACGGCTATGGGGCCGAGGCCGCGGTTGTTCTCGAGCCAACCAATCTCCAGCTGGTCGTCGCGCACAAAGGTTACGCCTGGTTTGAGATTGTCACTCACGGCCGCGCGGCGCACGGCAGCTTGCCCGGCGAGGGTCGCGACGCCATTCGTATGATGGGTCGCGTCCTCGGCGCGCTCGATGAACTGGAAAAGAACCTCGCGTCTCGCCCACCACATGCGCGTCTCGGCAACGCGTCGCTGCACGCTTCGCTTATCTCAGGCGGACAGGAACTGTCCAGTTACCCCGCGGAATGCCGGCTACAGCTCGAGCGCCGGATGGTCCCGGGCGAAACCGAGGCCAGCGTTGAAGCGGAGTTGCGCGCTATGCTCGCGCAGCTTGAGAACCAAAACCCCCAATTTCGTTCAAGCTTGCGTGCCGGTCTCGGTTCCCGCCCCGCTTATGAAATCGCCGAAGCCTCTCCGCTCGTCGCACGCGCCAGCGCCGCCATCCACCGCGTCTGCGGCGTCTGCGAACTTGCGGGCATGGCTGCTTGGACCGACACCGCGCTCCTCGCCGCCATGGGAATCCCTGGCGTCGTCTTCGGCCCCACGGGACGCGGCCTTCATGGCGCCGACGAATACGTGGAAATCGACTCGGTTGCGAAGTGCGCTGCCGCCCTCCGCGAGATTATCTTGGAATTCTGCGCGTAACCCGATTTGACACCTACGGCCTTACCCAGTGATCCAAAGCCGCATGACCGGCGTCTGGTATATTGGGAAGGCGATGGATGCGTTCGCGGCGAGCCGCACCGAACTCGTGACAGCAGATGTCTCGCTCGAGCGCGAATTTCACGAGCGGCTCGCGGAATGCGCGACTCTCGCCTTTCGCGTGGCGCTTGGCGTCTTGCGCGACCGCACCGAGGCTGAGGATGTGGCTCAGGAATCGCTCCTGCGGGCCTACCGGAATTTTCATCGTTTGCGCGACCGTGCCACTTTTCGCAGCTGGCTGGTCAGGATTGCCTGGCGCACAGCCATCGACCATCGCCGCGCACAGAAGCGGCGCGAGCATCATGAGGAAGACGCTGCGCAGGACAGCGTTCGTGAAACCCGATACGTTTCACAGAACGCCGAAGAGATTGCCGCGTCGCGCGAATTCGAGCGCCGTTTGCGCGAGGAACTGGACGCGCTGCCGGAAAAATTGCGCATCGTGATGGTTATGGCTGCTGTCGAAGGCTATGACACGCGCGAAGTGGCTCAGTTGCTTCAATTGCCCGAGGGCACCGTGAAGTCGCGCCTGCGATTGGCGCGCAAGCGCCTCGCGGAGAAATTGCGGTAGTCGAATCAGAGGCGCTGCGACAGGAAGGGAAGAGGGAAGAAAAAATGGCTGGCAGGATCACAAATTGTGCGCAGTTCCGCAAATGGATGGCCGACGCCGCGGACGCCGCTCTTGCCGGCAATCTGCGCGCGGGTTTCGACGCACACCTCCGCGATTGTGCAGCGTGCCGCCAAGAATTCGGCCGCATGCAAACGCTGCTGCAAGCAATCAACTCAGATCTGAGCGCGAGTGTCGCTGCCGAGCCGTCCCCTCAGTTTGTTGCTCGCATCCGCCAGCGCATCGCCGAGCAGCCGCAACCGCATCGCGCGCCGTTGTGGCTGCCGGGAAACGCCTGGCTTACCGCCGCGGGCGCCTGCGCGGCGCTCGCGGTTTTCTTGCTTGCCGCTCGCGCGTTACACAAAAGCCCTGAGCTTCCGCACGCCGACGTTGCTGGACCTGTCGCGTCGCCGCCGGCCCACATTGCCCCGCTACCGAACCCTCGTCCTTCGGGGAGCGTTGCATCTGTGCCGTCCCGCCCACCAGGCTTCGTCGCCGCGCGCACTCCCTCTTCGCGGGCAATCGATCGCCCCGTTCCTGAGCCCGAAGTCATCGTCGAGCCAGGCCAGATGCAAGCGATTTTCCGTTTCGCGGCGGCCATGCAGAGCGGTCAAGTCGACGGCGCCAAGCTCCTCGCCGACGAGAAAAAATCCGCCGCGCCGCTCGTAATCAAGCCCATACCCGTTGCTCCGCCGCTGAACGTGACAGCGCTCAATGATGATGCTACGCCGGCAGCGTCCGGGCCCGGCGAGAGCGGTGACAAGAAATCCGTCACAGGCTGTTCAGATTGAACACAGGCACGTCTCGAAAAAGGAGAATCACGATGAAACTCATCTTGAAGCTGGCGACACTGGGGCTCTGTTTTTTGGCCGCGTGCGGACTGGCTTGCGCGCAGGACCAGTCGAAAACCTCCAGCGATCATCCCGCTGACTTTACGCACCTGCGCGTTGATATTCTCCTCACGGAATATGCCGGCGACAAAAAAATCAATAGCCTGCCATATACGCTCTATGCCGGCGCTTCGGACCTCCCTCATGCGTTGCACGCTGAACGCGTGTATCTGCGCATGGGGGTCCGTGTCCCAATTGCGACGGGGCCTGTAAACTCCGCCAATACTCAGTACGAGTATCAGAACGTCGGGACAAACATCGATGTCCAGGCATTTAAAAATGACGACGGCACTTATCGGCTGGAATGTAATATCGAACGCACGGCTGTTTCTCCACCCGATCAGGGAACCAGTCAGCAAGACCCGCGTATTGGTGGTTTGCCAATCCTCAACAATTTCAGTTCACAGTTCGAACTGAGTTTGCACGACGGCGAGAGTGGCGAAGGGCTCTCCGCGGCGGACCCCTTCAGCGGTCGCGTCATGAAGGCTACTGTGACTATCCACGTCTTAAAGTAGCTTCCTTAAACGCCACAAAAGCAAAAGGCGCCCCCGCTTCGGAGCGCCTTTTGCATTTTCAATTTGAAATTCTCTCTACGGGAAACTCGACGGGCTCACGTGCTTTCCCTCATTGTGATTCAACACAATGGCCAGCACCGCGAGCGCTCCGACCGTCACGACTCCCAGCAGGACGATCAATCCTCTGCGCCGCTTCGCCGTGCGATTTTGGTTTTGGTCCTGATCCTGTGACGGCACCATGCGCACTTCCATCGTCGCACCCGCGGGGATGTACCGGCTTCCACCGTCATGCAACGTGGTCACCAGCAGGCCGCCGCTCTCCGTGCCAATGATTGCCGACGTCGGGCTCGTGAACTCCACGTAGCCCGAGGCCGTCGATGAACCGGCCGGAGCGATCGTCGCGTCGTAAAGAAACCCGTTCACCACCGTCTTGTCCGTGCTGCGGAACCGCACTTCACCCTGGGCGATGTCGAAAATGATCGGCCCATCCGGCGCTTCCCTGCGGACTTGTGCCTCGCTGTCTTGCCCCAGCAGAATCCCCGCGCCGCCGGGCAGCATAACCCAAGCAGCGCCGCGGTCCGCCGTGGAAATCACGTCGCCGTCATAGATGTTCGTCCCGTCCGCTAAGCTGGCGCCCGCGACCGTGGCGAATTGCGTGTTCGTAACCACGCCGAGAATGCTGGCATTTTCTGTTGCGGCATAGATGGGAACGGCCAGGAGAGGAATTACGATCACTGCTACCAGCTGTTGCGCCAATTGACCCAATTTCATCTGCGGCCTCTATTGGTTTGGCGGAACGGGCCATTCCGCAAACCTGCTGCAAGGCTAGCAAACCGCGAGACAAAGTCAAGGCGGTAAATCCGTCCCAAAATACTGTAGGGGATTCCCTCGAACGTGAGATTTTCAGTCGAGGACGGCGCCAAGCGCTTCTTTCAATTGAGGATGCCGGAAGGCATAACCAATGCGATTCAGTTTTTCCGGCATCACGCGCTGGCTGGCCAATAGAGCGTCCGTCATTTCCCCCAGCGCAATCCGCAGCGCAAACCGCGGCGCCGGGAAAAGCGCCGGCCTGCGCAGCACGCCGGCCAGGACGCTCGTAAACTCAGCATTCGTCACGGGGCTCGCCGTCACTGCGTTCATCGGTCCGCGCGGTGAATCCTCGTCCAGTACATACCGGATCAGCGCAACCACATCTTCCAGCGTGACCCAGCTCATCCACTGCCGGCCATTTCCAAGCCTTCCTCCCACGCCCAAGCGGAACGGGCGGAGCATCTGCTGCAGCGCGCCTCCATGCGCCGCCAGGATTATCCCGAAGCGCAGTATCACCGTCCGAATCCCTTCGCGTTCGGCTTTTGCCGCTTCGGCCTCCCAGTCGCGGCAGAGATGCGCCAGGAAGTCGTTTCCCGGCGCGCTTGTTTCCACCAGGATTTCGTCGCCGCGATTGCCGTAGTACCCAATCGCCGAAGCGGACACCAGTACGCGCGGCTTCTGTTTCAGTTGCGCCAAACCCGCCACCAAGTGCCGCGTCGAGTCCACGCGGCTTCGCCGCAGCGCCTCCTTGCGTGCAGCCGTCCACCGTCCACCCGCGACGGAAGTGCCGGCCAGATGCACGACGGCATCCGCGCCCTCCATCGCGGCTAAATCAATCGAGCCAGTCGGCGGCTCCCAGCGAATCATCCTCGAAGTGGCATCGGCTGTCGCCGCAGAACCGGAACGCACCAGTCGTCCAATGGTGTGCCCATCAGGGCGCAAGGACTCGATGAGCGCTGTTCCTACCAATCCTGAAGATCCCGACACGATGACCTTCATCGCCTACTCCCCAAGGGACCAGCGCGCTCCGTCGCGCCAGCAAGACAGTGCCATTAAGGTACGTGGACTCCTAACCCGCGTCAAGCGAGCGCCGGCCCCAAACGCCTTGGCCAATGCGAACAACGCACGCAGAACATCGCCACGCACAACGCCGCCGCGATAGAATGGCGCTATGGTCTTGCGTGTCCTCTTCTTTGGCCAATTGCGGGAAATCGTTGGTGTTGCGGAAGAGGCGTGTCTCGCGCCGGATGAGGCGAAGCTGGAAGACCTGTTCGCCATCTATGCCGACCGGTTTCCTCGCCTTGCCGAATTTCGCGCCTCCGTGGCTGCCTCCATCAATCAGGAATATGCGCCTTGGAATGCCAGGCCGCGCGCAGGCGACGAAGTAGCTTTTTTGCCTCCCGTAAGTGGCGGATCATCGAAACCCTTCGAGGATATTGTCCGCATCGTGCGCGCCACCATCTGCACCGAACAGATCGCCGCCTCGCTCAAGGCCGGCGAGGATGGCGCCGTGGCTGTCTTTGAAGGCATCGTTCGCAATCACTCGCGCGGCAAAAGCACGCTCTATCTCGAATACGAGGCCTACGAGCCGATGGCGCTCATGAAAATGCACGAAATTGGCGACCAAATGCGCAAATCTTTTGCCATCGACAGGCTGGCCATGGTTCATCGCCTCGGCCGTCTTGAAATCGGCGAGACCAGTGTCCTCGTCGCTGTCAGCTCCGCGCATCGCGCCGCTGCCTTCGACGCCTGTCGTTACGGCATCGACACTCTCAAACGCACCGTGCCCATCTGGAAGAAGGAGTATTTCTCCGACGGCGCGGTTTGGTCGGAAGGCGAGAAAATCCCTGCGGAAGCCTTTTCGCCGCGGCGTACATCTACTCCCTAGAATGAATCGCCCCAAGAATCACACTTCGATCGGTACCGCGCCGCGAGCTTTGGCCGCACTGAGCTTTTGGGCGATTCTATTCCTGCCGGCGAGTGCCGGCGCGCAAACCGGCTCTCACAAAGAGGCGCGCATCCGCGTCCAGACCGATCTGGTGACGGTCCCTGCCAGCGTGCTCGATTCCACGGGCAAACCGGTCGCCGATTTGCCCGAATCTGCCTTCAGGCTTTACCAGGACGGCGTTGAACAAAAGATTGCCAAATTCGAAACGCAGACGGACCGGCCCCTGGAGCTCGCGCTCATGGTCGATTCCAGTCTGAGCACCCTCAAGGACACGAAATTCGAAAACGAAGCCACCGCGCGTTTCATACGCTTCGTCGTGCGGCCGGGCGACCTGCTTGGCGTCTTCGAATTTTCCGATTATGTCTACGAACTAGGCGATTTCTCCGCCAATGTCGCCAAGCTCGAAGCCGCCGCCGAGAGGATTTCACCAGGAGCCGGAACGTCGCTCTACGATGCGATTGTCCTCGGCTCCGAGCAACTGGAAAAATTGCCCGAGGACCGCCGCCGCGTCATCGTTTTGGTCACCGACGCCGGCGAAACCACCAGCAAATCCAGCTTTGAATCCGCGCGCCGCGCCGCCATCGCCTCCGAAGGCTTGCTCTACACCATTCTGATCCGCCCGGTGGCCAACGAAAACGGCCGCAACACCGGCGGCGAACATGCCATCGACACCATCATCGATTCCACCGGCGGGGCAGTCTACTATCCCGACGCACTGACGCAACTGGACGCCATGTTCCAGCAAATCAGCCGCGAATTGCGCACCCAATACCTGCTCAGCTACTACCCTCAGCCCAAGGAAAAGGCTGGGACCTACTGCCGGATCGACCTGGAGATTCCCAGCGGTTCCTACACCTTGCACTACCGTAAGGGTTATTTTGAAGCCGGTCCACCCGAGGAAGAACCAAGCCCGAACAACGGTCCCGATAACAACCAATGACCGGTTCCGACCAAACTCCAGCCGACTTCCTCGACGTCGCCGTCGCCGCCGCCCGCGAAGCCGGCGGAATCATCTCCGCCGCCATTGACCGCCCGAAGAGCATCTCCTATAAGGGCGAAGTCGATCTGGTCACCGAAACCGACAAAAAGTCCGAAGCCGCGATTCTCGCGCGCCTCCGCCGCGAATTCCCCAACCATGCCATCATCGCTGAAGAGGGCGGCGCGTCCGGCCCCGGTGCTTCGTCGGAATACCAATGGCACGTCGACCCACTCGACGGCACCACGAATTTCGCTCACGGCTATCCCGTTTTCGCCGTCTCCTTGGGCTTGCTCCGGCACGGCGAACCCTTGGTCGCCGCCATTTACAACCCCGTGAACCGCGACCTTTTCACAGCCATTCGCGGACAGGGCGCCCATCGCAACGGCAACCCCATTCATGTTTCTGCCGTCGAGGCGCTCTCCCGCAGCCTGCTCGCTACCGGTTTTCCCAGCCACAAACGCGTCCAGAACCCCAATATCCACTATTACTGGGAGTT
>JASHQB010000291.1 GCA_030037775.1 Candidatus Acidiferrales bacterium | reverse complement strand
CCAACCCGGTACCCACAGGGTGCACGGCTGGATCCGCAGGATTCGTGATTGCGGCCCAGGCGATTACCCAGGGCACCACGGGCAACCGTTCGTTCTGCTCGGATGAGACGGGCGTGCTGTATGACGACCCGACAGGCGCGACGCTAGCGACGACGGAAGCCGTTTGCGAAGCGCTGACCCCGCTGCAGTAAGGTTGCCAGAACCGAAACCAGGACAGGGAAGGGAGGGGTTCCACCCCTCCCTTTTCAGTCCGAGAGCAAAGAGCAAAGAGCAAAGAGCAAAGAGCAAAGAGCAGCAGAAAGAACTCTCAAGCAGAGAGAGAAGGAAGGGTTGGGCACGACAATGAGCAGAGCTGGTAGTAGAGAATACGACAAGGTGGCGAGACAGGGCCGCGGTTTCTCCATTATTGAGTTGCTCATCGTCGTGGCGATCATTCTGATTATCGCGGCAATCGCGATTCCGGATCTGCTGCGGTCAAAAATGACCGCAAACGAAGCGTCAGCGGCCGAAAGCATTCACGCGATATTGGTAGCATCGAGCATCTACTACACGACCTATGATAATGGCTATCCTCCAAACCTGGCAGTCATGGGTCCAACGCCGACCGCGAACTGCAACCAAGCTGGACTGATCGATCCACTTCTTGCCAATGCGCCGAACCAGAAAAGCGGCTATACGATAAGTTACACAGGGCAGAACGGGACGGTGGTTGCGCCGAGCGGATGCGGGACAGCGGGATATGAGGGCTTCGTGGCAACGGCAGTTCCCATAACGGTCGGAGTGACGGGCGCGAGAAGCTTTTGCAGCTCGGAAGATGGCGTGATCCATGTTGATCCGCAAGGGAACGCGATCGCGAGCTCGGCCGCATGCGACGCGCTGCAAGTTCTGGCTACCACACAGTAGTACATTTGCTGAAGAAGCGGGCAGCATCCCACGGGATTTCTTGTTACACTGCATAAGTGTTCGCCTCGCTCGTCCTGGCCACGCTGCTATTCTTTTCTGCCCCCAACACTGCAGGCCTGCCCTTCGCGCAAAATCCTGACAGGAAGACGGCCGCCGGCGCCCATGCAGCGAGGAGCGCCAAAGACATCGCACAGGCGTTTGACGCGCACTATCGCCGGGTGCAAACGATGACAGGTTTTTTTCTGGAAAAATACACCTCGGGAGGCGCGGGTTTAGTGGCGGAGAGCGGGACGGTGTATTTCGAGAAGCCGGGGCGAATGCGGTGGGATTACGATTCGCCGGAGACGAAGATGTTTCTCGTGGACGGAAAACAGGTCTGGTATTACGTGCCCGCCGAGCACACGGCGAGCCGAACAACGGTGAAGGAAAGTGACGATTGGCGGACGCCGCTGGCGCTGCTGGCGGGAAAAGTGAATCTGCAGCGACTGTGCGGAAGCTTGACGCTGGGGGATTCCGCCGGAGAGGCGGGGAACGCGGTGCTGGTCTGCCGACCGCGCAAAGCGGATGAAGAGACGTTTCGCGAAGTGAAGTTGGAAGTGAATTCCCGGGATCAACTGGAGCGGCTGGATATCCAGGAGCCCGGTGACATTGAAACTGAATTTCGCTTCGGAGACTGGCACGAGAATGTGGCGATCGAAGCGTCGAAGTTCCATTTCGAGCCTCCGGTGGGCGTGGCCATTGTGGACGACGCAAAGCTGGGGGTTAAAGTGCAGTAACATAAGGTAACGCCAGCCAACCCTCGGGGCTGCCGCGGATTCCTACAAGGGTACCCCGGGCGCGGATTGTGCTCCTTCCGAATGCCGAGATGCGCTGTTTCCGACTACGCACAAGCGGGATGGGCAGGCGGTGCGGGTAAAATCCGATATGCTAAAATTTGCGGAAGGCGACCATAGGCGTGCGGGACGTAAGTTATAACCATGGCTGAATTTGTCTGCAAAGTGGGGGATGCGACCGGGAACGTCTTCCAGCAACTGGAAACGGCCCAGAGCGAAGCGGAAGCGCGCCAAAAGCTCGCGGACCGGGGGTTTTACGTTTATGGAGTGCGGCCGAACCTAAGCGTAAGCCGCCTGGTGAGAGGGTCGCAGGGAAACCGCAAACTGCCCGCCGGGGATTTCCTGATTTTCAACCAGCAGTTCAATACGCTGATCAAAGCGGGACTGCCGATCTTGAAGGCGCTGGATTTGCTGGCGGACCGCGCAGCGCTGCCGAAGATGCGGCCGATCTTGAATGACGTGCGCGGGAGGGTTCGCGAGGGAGCGCTGCTGTCGGATGCAGCGGAGGCGTCGGGGATGTTTCCTCCGGTGTACGTGACGTCGCTGCGCGCGGGAGAAAAGAGCGGTGACCTGGCTGGAGTGCTCGATGACTACATCGCGTATCAACGGACGACGACGGGGCTCAAGAAAAAACTGATCGGCGTGCTGATTTATCCCACGATTTTGATCGTGGTGGCATCGTGCATCGTTTCGTACCTGGTGACGTATGTGATCCCGCAGTTCGCGAAGCTCTATGGGGATCTGGGCACAACGCTGCCGGGCCCGACACAGTTTCTGATTACGGTGGTGGTCGGATATCGCGCGTGGCTGCTGACGGCGGCGGGACTGGTGGTTTTCGGGACGATTTTCCTGTTTGTGTGGTCGAAAACCAAGAGGGGGGGCGTCGCGGTGGATCGCTTGACGCTGAAGATCCCTGTTCTCGGCGACGTATGGATCAAGTTTCAGATGGCGCAGTTTACGAGGACGCTGGGGACTTTGCTGCGTGGAGGAACTCCGCTGGTGACAGCTTTGTCGACGGCGGCGAACGCGATGAGAAGCCGGCTGGTGGCGGGGTCGGTCGAGCAGGCATCGGAGCGAGTGCGCGAAGGGGCGTCGCTGCACGAGTCGCTGGCGGAAACGAAGATGATCCCCGATCTGGCGCTGGATATGATTGAAGTGGGAGAAGCGTCCGGCGCGCTGGCGCCGATGCTGACGAGCGTGGCGGTGTTTTACGAAGAGGAATCGAATTTGAAGACCAGTACGCTGATCTCGGTGATCGAGCCGGCGGTATTGATTGTGATGGCGTCACTGATCTTTTTCATTCTGGTGGCGTTGTACCTCCCGCTTTTTTCGATTCAGGCGGGAGGGTAGGAAATCATGGCGACGACGAACAAGGAACTCCATCTGGAAGCGCTGCACGATGAGGCAGGAGAGCGCGAGCGCACGCAGAAACTGGCGGAGCGCTACCGCGTGCCGTTCATCGATCTGACCGAGCAGCGCATCGATCCGGAACTGTTCCGGTCGATTCCGGCGGAGCTGATGTTCCGCTACAACTTCGTGCCGTTGGAATCGCGGGAACATTCGCTGGTGGTGGTGGTGTCGGATCCGAGCCAGCTGCCTTTGAATGATGAACTGGCTTCGCTGCTGGGGAAGAAGCTGATCATCCAGGTGGCCACGTCGACGCAGATCAGCGACTTGCTGAAACGCACGGAGCAGTCACAGCGCGTGCTGGACCAAGCAACAGAAGGCTTCACGCTGCAGGTGGTGAGCGACGAGGACAGCGAAGAAAACATCTCGATGGACAAGCTCACACGCGACACCGGTGTGAGTCCCGTGGTGCGGCTGGTGGACACGGTGATTTTCACGGCGCTGGAGCGGCGGGCGAGCGACATCCACATTGAAACGCGCAACGCGGAAGTGGCCGTGAAGTACCGAATCGACGGCGTGTTGCAATACGCCATGCAGCCGCTGGCGAAGGAGTGGCATTCGACGATTTTGTCGCGCATCAAGGTGATGAGCGAGCTGGACATTGCGGAGCGGCGCGTGCCGCAGGACGGACGGTTCCGCGTGCGGTACAAGGGGCGGTTCATCGATTTTCGCGTGTCGGTGATGCCCTCGGTGCACGGCGAAGACGCGGTGTTGCGCGTGCTGGACAAAGAAACGCTGAGCGAGAAATTCCGGAATTTGACGCTGGACGTGGTGGGATTCGCGGAAGAGGATTTGCGGAAGTTTCGGCGATACATCCACGAGCCGTACGGGATGGTGCTGGTGACCGGGCCGACGGGTTCCGGTAAGACCACGACGCTTTACGCGGCGATCAACGAAATCAAGACCGATGAAGACAAGATCATCACCATCGAAGACCCGGTAGAGTATCAGGTGAGCGGAATCACGCAGATTCCGGTGAACGAGAAGAAGGGATTGACGTTCGCGCGCGGATTGCGGTCGATTCTGCGGCATGATCCGGACAAGATCATGGTGGGCGAGATTCGCGACCACGAGACGGCGCAGATTGCGATTCAGTCGGCGCTGACGGGGCACCTGGTGTTCACGACGGTGCATGCCAACAACGTGACGGACGTAATTGGGCGCTTTGTGAACATGGATGTGGAGCCGTATAACTTTGTGTCGGCGCTGAACTGCATCCTGGCGCAGCGGCTGGTGCGGGTAATCTGCCCGAGCTGCAAGAAGGAACTGAGGCTGTCGCCGGAAACGCTGCGCGAATCGGGACTCAATCCTGAAGAGTGGAAAAACACGAAGCTGTATGAAGGGGCGGGGTGCTTGGAATGTTC
>JASHQB010000290.1 GCA_030037775.1 Candidatus Acidiferrales bacterium | reverse complement strand
GACGCGGAACTGGCCTGGGTCTTTCGGTGAGCTATGGAATCGTCAAGGAGCATGGAGGCAAGGTGGAGGTGCGTTCGACGCCGGAAAAAGGAACATCGTTCCGGCTCGAATTTCCAGTAGCAAGGAAGGCGGTCCATGCCTAAGGGATCCATTCTCGTCGTCGACGACGAGCTCGAAATTCGCGAAGGGCTAGCGGCGCTACTTTCCTCGGAAGGATACGCCGTCACCGAAGCCGGCACGGGAGAAGAAGGCCTGGCGCGGCTCGAGGAACTTCCGTTTGACCTGCTGCTGCTCGATGTGAGTTTGCCGGATCGTAACGGCATTGATCTGCTGCGCGAAATTCACGGGCGCGATCCGCACCTTTCCACGATTTTGATTACCGCTTTCGGCTCCATCGATATGGCGCGCGCGGCATTCAAGAACGGCGCGCAGGACTACATCACGAAACCGTGGTCGAATGACGAGCTGCTGGCGCAGGTGTCCATGGCCATTGAGGGTACGCGCCTGCGCGAGGAAAATCGCCAGCTCAAGCGCGCGCTGAAGCAGCGCTACAACTTCCCCAATATCATCGGCAAAAGCGAAAAAATGCTGGCGGTGCTGGACCTGGTCACACAGGTGGGGCCGTCGCGCTCGACGGTGCTGATCCACGGAGAGAGCGGAACCGGCAAAGAGATTATCGCCAAGGCCATCCACTCGGCGTCCACGCGCGCCGACAAGGCGTTTGTTCCAGTTAACACCGGGTCGATTCCCGTGGACCTGCTGGAATCGCAGCTGTTCGGCCACGTGAAGGGAGCATTCACCAGCGCGGTGGCTTCGAAAAAAGGACTGTTCGAGGTTGCCGATCAGGGGACGATTTTCTTTGACGAAATCAGCACCATCAGTCCCGAAACACAGGCCAAGCTGCTGCGCGTGATTCAGGAACGCGAATTCATGCGCCTGGGCGGCACAGACACGATCAAGGTGGACGTCCGCATCATCGCGGCATCGAACGAGGACCTAAGCGCGCTGGTGCGCGAGGGCCGCTTCCGTGAAGATTTGTTTCACCGCTTGAATGTGATTGCCCTTTCTCTCCCACCGCTGCGCGCGCGCAAAGAGGATATTCCGCTGCTGGTGGAGCATTTCCTGGAGCACTTTGCTAAAGACAATGGCAAGCCACCGCGGCGGTTTTCGCTTCCGGCGATGCGCACTTTGATGGATTACGACTGGCCGGGCAACGTGCGCGAGCTCGAAAACGTTGTGGAGCGGGCCATTGTGCTTTCGGTGCAGGAGACGATGGACGTCGATTTGCTTCCGGAGAGTGTGCGCAGCCGTGAAGTGGCCAAGGGAGTGCGCCTGCATCTGGCGGAATTTTTGCCGCCGATGCCAGGCGAAGCTGGCGCGCATGCGGGAGCATCGCGCTCGCTTTTCGAGATCCTCGAGGAGGTGGAACGCCGCATCATCCTCGACATGCTCGAGCACTCCAATTGGAATCAAACGGAAGCTGCGGAGCGCTTCCAGGTGCCGCTCTCGACGCTGAATCAGAAGATCAAGCGCCTGGGAATCGAGACACGGCGGCGCAATGTGACTGTGCGCGGTTCGTCCGGAGCGAGCCCATTCCTCTGGCCGGGCAGCCTCAGCGCCAACAAGGATATGTAGGTTTTCCGCCGGGAAGCGAGAGACGGCTACTTTTTCGCTTCCGCAGAGGCTTTCCAGCCGCGTGGCATCAGCGTGGTGCTCAAATCGAGGCCGGTGAGATCCACTCCATCCAGATCCGTCTCTCGCAGAACAGCGGTGGTCATATCCGCACCGCGCAAATCCGCGCCGCGAATGTTGGTATAGCGGAGATTGGCCACGCGCAAATTCGCGCCGCGCAGAATGGCGCCGCCCAAGTCAGCGCGAAGACATTCCGCGCCTCCTAACTGCGCTTCGGTCAAGTCCGCACCGGCGAGATTCGTTTCCGTCAGATCGGCTCCGCGCAAATCGGCGCGTTTCATTTTCGCGCCGCTGAAGTCGGCGCCACCGAGCTTCGCCTCGCGCAGGTCAGCCTTTTCGAGATTCGCTCCGTGCAGCAACGCATAGGCAAGATTCGCACCGCGCAGGTTCGCCCCCGCGAGATACGCGCCGGAAAAATCCGCCCGCTTCCCCGCAGAATCGCCCTTCACAAACTTCGCATGCGTTTGCAAGATTTCTGCCAGTTGCTTTGCTCCGTATCGCATCTTGTGATCGCGGCCGCGGCCGCTTGTCTCCTCCCGCGCCCCGCAGAGACCCGCTGCGGGCCCTTTCTCCTGATGAACGCTGGGCTCAATTTTACTCGATAACCTTGCCGTTTGGCTCATCTTGATTGCGATTCCCGCACGGCGCAATCCCGGCTCTGCGTTTTGTGGTAACCTGAGTGTAGGTAGCCATGCAGGCCCGCCGCGCATTTCGGTGTTCTGTCCCGCGAATGTCTCCGCCCGACCAGGAGTGCAAGAGACGCCTCGTTTGGACCCTGACTTGGCTATTTGTACTGTTCTGCTCGCTGGCCTTATTCCCGCGCTGCTCCGCAGCCCAAGATTCGGGACAGGAGAGCGCCGAAGAGATTGTCGCCAATCTGTGCACCGGCCGCGTGGTGATCGGCGTCGGCAAGGACGGCATTGTGGTGGCGACGCTCGAGAATCCCGTCGAGCCGGGAACGCGCCCGCCAATGATCGTGCCGATCTCCGAAGAACGCGTGGCCGTGCTGCTGGGCGCGGCCGACTGGTGGCTGCCCGATCAGAATCGAGAGCTTGCGCGTCTCGACAAAGAGCTTCCCGACCTTCCGCCTGAGCACGGCCTGCGTGAAGGCCCGCACTTGCAAACAAGTTCACCGGAAGGCGGTGCGGGCTCAGAAGCAATGGACATCGAGCAGCTCGCGGACCGCTTGCGCTCCCGACTTAGTGCGGTGGCGGAGCACATTCATGGCGACCTGAAGCTCGGCGACGGCGAACCCTTGCTGCAAATGGTTCTTGCGGATTACGCGCCCGATTACGGCCCGGAAGTCTGGCTCATTCAGTATTCTGTGGAACAGGAGCCTGAGCAGGGTGATTACTGGCAAACGCGCGTCCTGCAGCCGCAGTACACGCAGCTTTGGCCGCCGGAAAAAGACCAGCCGCGCGGCTTGATTGAAGTCAGCTATCCTGCGGCGCCGACGCTCGGGAGCCTGATTCGAGGCGGCGACCAGCACGTGGCGCAGTCGATTTCCAGCATGCCTGGCATGCAGCAGGTTTCCGCGGCGATTCTCGATGGCGACATCCAAAAACTTCTCGCCGTGGACCTGGCGGCGTTCTTCCGCACGTGCCTGGGCGCGCTGACCGTTCCGAAAGCGCGGATGATTGAAGCCGAAGTCAACAAGGAGCGCGGCGTGGGGTGGTTTGTGCAGCCGCCTGTTGAACAAGAACGGCCCGGGAGCGAGCAAGTTC
>JASHQB010000289.1 GCA_030037775.1 Candidatus Acidiferrales bacterium | reverse complement strand
TTCCATGGCCCGCGTGATTTTCACGGTACCGTGAATAACCGTTACGATCCCCATCACGGCTATAAAGGGCGCGTACCAGCTCGCGGTGAAAAGCCAGCTCCCAACCGACATCCCGAGCGTGCGACAAACTTCAAAGGCAACGAAACACGAGACGGACGCGGCCACACGGTTGCCCCGCATCGTTAGAAATCCAGGACCGCCGACCGACGGGGCCGGGAAGAAGCGGCCCCGCCCGGTTTTGGCTGCATGCAAAGAGGATCAGCCAACCGTACGCCATGCGGACGAAGTACGCAAAACTGGGACGGAGACCGCGAATGGGAGCTAATGTAGCTTTTGGGCGGCTAGGCGCTGTTTTGCGTCTGTGACAATGGCTTCGAAGCGTGGGTCTCCGTGGAGGAATTTCAGGTCCGGGTCCGCATCAATGGCAAGATCGCCCTCCGCGGGAGGTCCATGGTCGACGGCTTGTCGTAGGAACGAAAGAGCTTCATTCTTGTGCTCCTGCAGCGCCTCCGCGACACCCACGTTGTAGACACTCTCGGCCGTCTGCGCGTGATCGGCACCAAGCACACGGGTCTGAATCTCAACCAGTTCGCGGAACATCTTCTCCGCTTCCGCATTTCGTCCTTCGTCTCCCAAAACCCCGGCAGATTGTTCATCGTGAGGAGTGTATCGGGGTGCTCGGGACCGAGCACGCGGCGCTCAGCATCCAGGACCTCACGATCCATCTTCTCTGCTTCGGCGTAGTTTCTTCTTGTTGAAGAACCGTGCCGAGCGCGTCCATTACCGTCAGTGTGCCGGGGTTCTCCCCAGATCCGCGTCTCCACTCGACTCGTCGAAATCGGCGTCATCGTTCGCGACAAGAACGGCCCGGTCTCGAATCTGACCAAGAACGACTTCACTGTTCTCAACCGCGGCAAGTCGCAGACAATCCGCATCTTCGCTGTCAAGCCCAGCGCCGCCGCGAAATAAATGCAAGCGCGAGCAGGCCGGTGGCGAACAGGAGCACTGTACCCGGTTCGGGCGTAGGCCCAGAATCCAGAACGCCCGCTCGTGTGGAAGCGTTCGTTGCGGTCGCTCCGACCAGCGTGACGTTGCTGCCGCACGGCAGAGGCACTCCCGGACTTGCGCCGCACGGCGAAATTAGCACCAGAAACTCGTCCTGTGCGTTCAGGTCGAACGTCGCCGAGTCCACATCCGGATAGCTTCCATCGTTCCCGAACCATGCTTTCGTGTTGGTCAGCGCGAACGGTGTCCCAGCGACAAACGGGTCGGACTCGTAGCCTAGAACCGCGAACGCCTCGCCGGGCTCGACGCTACCGAACTTCAGCGTCATCGAGGTTGCGCCCAGGTCAAACAGGTCGCTGACGTTCAGACCCATGACGTAATCCTGGTGCGGCCCGTCCCAGCCAATTTCGTGGTCTTCCTCGCCCGCCAATCCCAGGCCGAGTTCGATGCTGCTGTCATCCTTTTGATAAAGGTCGCTGGCGACGCAATGTGAGAGCGTGTCTGTGCTGGATGGCGTCTTCGCCCAGCATTCGTAGCCGAAAGCTGTAATCCAGGCGCCGTTCGATGTATACCCTGCCGACTTGCCCAGTGCCCCATCCGGACCGACAAATCCGAAATTCAAGTTTACGCTGCCCGCGAACGCCGAACCGGCCCCGAAAACCAGTAAACTCACTACTGTTACGATCCTGGCTCTCATATGTCCCCCTGAGCAAACTTACAGGCGCAGATATATCATAACTTTAATACTACTGCATCAGCGAATGACTGCCTGAATGGTTAACGGAGAGGTTTTATCGGGAAAGGATGCGCAGGGGAAAATGGTCACGGGCAAGGAAGCGCAGATGCGACTGGTGCTGAAGGCGGAGAGTTTCGAGCGGTTTTCGAAGAGCGGGATTGGCGGAGGGACGTCGTTGGAAGCGCCCGCGGGCGAGTATCGCTTGCGTGTGGTGGCGGAGGAAGCTCTGCATGGCCAGATGAGCGCGACCAGCCAGAACGTGCAAATCCAATAGAATCGAGCCCTTCTTGTTGGGACGGGTGCGGAGGCCGCTGCGCAGGTCACGTTCGATACCGAAACACCTTAGCCACCATCCTGGTCGCCCATTTTGCGGAGCCCTGCGCGGAGCTTCTCTCCAAAGTCTTTACGGAGCCGACCAAAGAATCGTCTTTTCCTTTCCGAAAGTGAGCGAAGCGCACCACACCTGATTCCACATCGCCCGACATACACGGTTCTGGGTATTGCCAAAGTGCTGGCTCTGTTTTACACGGGCTCTCTCCGGCCGTCGTCCGGAGGGGTCAAAGCGTCGCTGAAAATCAGCGTGAAAGGAGAGCCTCGATGCCTACGATAACGACAAAAGACGGAACACAGATTTACTATAAGGACTGGGGCACTGGACAACCGATTGTTTTCTCTCACGGCTGGCCACTCTCAGCGGACGATTGGGACAACCAGATGTTGTTTTTTGGTCAACGCGGCTACCGTGTGATTGCTCACGACCGGCGGGGTCACGGGCGCTCCAGCCAGACCTGGGGCGGCCACGACATGGATCACTATGCCGACGACCTGGCGGCGCTGACCGAACATCTCGACCTCAAGAACGCGATTCATGTCGGCCACTCGACTGGCGGCGGCGAAGTGGTGCACTATCTTGCTCGCCACGGCGAAAGCCGCGTGTCTAAAGCGGCCATCATCAGTGCTGTGCCTCCCCTGATGCTGAAGACGGCGGCCAATCCGACTGGGCAGTCCAAGGAGGTGTTTGACGGATTGCAGGCGCAACTTGCCACTAACCGAGCGCAGTTCTATTACGATCTGCCCGCTGGGCCCTTCTATGGTTACAACCGGCCCGGTGCGAGACCCTCTCAGGGAGTGATCTGGAATTGGTGGCGTCAGGGCATGATGGGAGGCACCAAGGCGCACTATGACGGCATCGTCGCCTTCTCCCAGACGGACTTCACCGAAGACCTGAAGAAGATCACTGTCCCGGTCCTGGTGATGCATAGCAAAGACGACCAAATTGTGCCTTATGTCGCGGCTGGACCGCTGTCGGCAAAGTTGCTGCGCAATAGCACGTTCAAAAGCTATGAGGGCTTTCCGCACGGTATGCCGACGACCGAGGCCGCCACGATTAATGCTGACCTGCTGGCGTTCCTGAAGGGCGCGGCGACCACAGCGGCGTGACTCAGATCTTCTGAGGCCGGTTCTCATTACGGCTCCATGGGAGTTTCCCCTTTTTGGGTCATGCGACTGCTTGCGCGACCGGCCAAGCTGTACAAAAGGGCAGGCAGCGCGCAAACCGGCAAGGCATTGATTGAACACTTCAGCACGACCGGTTTTGAAATGCTTCGTGCTCACCTGTGCGCAGGTTGGTGCGGTAGAATTGTTCAACGTCAAAACGGAGGGCTGTCAAAAATGCTAATCGGAGAAAGACTTAAGGCAATTCGGGAATCAAAGAAACTGTCCCAAGGAGACATCGAGAAGCGCACGGGATTGTTGCGTTGTTATCTCTCACGGTGCGAGAACGGGCATACCGTTCCGGCTCTCGACACATTGGAAAAATGGTCGAAAGCGCTGGAAGTTTCCATGGCTCAATTGTTCGCCGACAATGGTCGTGCGCCAAAGCCCCTTCCTTTTTCTAAGAATGGCCACACGCCCAAACTTCGCCGGTCGGCACTGAAAGGTCTGGAGCGGCTTCATGCTTCTTTTGCCCGCATGTCTGACCGTGATATTTCCATTGTGGTTGGTATCGCGAGTAAATTCGCACAGCGCGGATAACCACTGAGAAACTCCCAGACTTTGCGGGGGTGTGCGGTGGAGATGAGTTAAATCGCGAACCGCTGTGTCAATCGCGTGGCCGGGCCTCGAGATTACGCGCAGTGAGTCATATGACGGTCGAAGCCTATTGGACGTTCACGCTCAAGTTGTTAATCGACTCTGTCACGTTGTTGATTCTGACCGTTACTGTTACACCTGTGTAATCTCCTGCAGGCGTGCCGCCATTGCTGGTATTTCCTCCATTTCCACCACCACATCCAACGGCAAATGCGGCCAGTCCTAGGAGAACCAAAGAGAGCAATGTTCTCCAATCGCATTTCCGACAAGCGCCAAACAGGATGATGAAAATGGCCACCAGGCACACGGCGGCGGCCTCGTAAAACAGCAGCGGCCCACGCTTGGGAGCAAGAACATAGGGCACAAGAGAACTCGCAGCGGTCGTATTAATCGTAAGGGTGATAGGAACCGTCGTAGTCGATGATGTGAAAGTCACAGTTGCAGGGCTGAAGCTGCAGCTGCTCTGAGGCGGCAAATTCGAGCATGCTGACCCTGACAGCGCGGCAGAACCGGCAAATCCTCCCTGCGCAATGAACGTCACCGCGGTCGACCCGGATTGTCCCGGAGCAGCAACGGTAATTACGGCTGGGCTCGCGCTCATTCCGAATGTGGGGGTGCCACCCACCGTTTCCGTTAGCACAGCTGAAGATGCAGAGTAATTGGTATCGCCGCTGTAGTTGGCGGCTACTTCGACGGAGCCCGAAGGAAGCGAGTTTGTCGCGACTTGTGCCTGCCCAGTCCCCGAAAGCGTCACTGGACTCCCGATATTCGCTCCATTCGCTGTGAACGAGACCGAACCAGTTGGGGTTGGGCCGCCGCTCTGACGCGGAGTGACTTGGGCAGTAAAGGTGACACTCTGGCCGGACTGAATGGTTGTGGAAGAGGTCGTTAGACTAACCGTCGTCACAGTGACAGCATCGATTGAAGCAGGCGAAGAAGTCGACGCCACATAATTGCTGTCACCACTGTATTGCGCCGCAATGTTGTTGACTCCAATAGGCAACGAACTGGTGCTAAAGGACGCTACCGGAGGAATCTCGCTTGAATCGACGGTGGCCGAAGCCAGTTCCGTGCCGTTGTCGTAAAAGGTCACAGTGCCGCTGGGCAGATTCGCCGAAGCAGCAGTAGTGCTGTTGACCCAGGCGAACACCGTGATGCTTGATCCTGATGTGATTACGCACGGCCCACTCCCAGAAGTACAGATATTATTGGTTGTCGTCGTATTCGTTTGCGCCTTGGTAATGGTGAAGCCGATCGCAGGGGCGGTGCTCGCATCGAAACTGGCGTCTCCACTGTAGTTTGCCCCTATCGAGTAGACCCCCGGCAAGAAGGACGTGTAATACCCTCCGGGAAGCGGTGCCATCGTATAGGCCTCGCTGTTGAGGGAGTAAGGATCGCCGGCAAGATTCCCTGTTATGCCGTTTACCGTCTCGGTGAAGTTCACCGTCCCTGTTGCTACGCCTTGTCCAGATTGCCCAGCTACGCTGGCTCGAAGGTATATGGTGCTCCCACCGTAAGGACCCGACGTGAATTGCACAGGATTCCCGTTTGCGCCGAGGGTAAATGCCTGGACGGTCGTAACGCTTGACTCAGGGCTTACGGTGACGGGAACGCCCGGTGATGAGTCACTCGCCCCGAAAGTTCCGTCGCCCGCATAATGCGCCGTGACCGTGTAGTTGCCGCCCGGCAGAAGCCCTGTCGTTGCGGATACTAAGCCATTGCTGAGGGTAAACGTTCCTGCGGCTGGCCCGGTGCTGGTCAGCAAGGAAACCAAACCCGTGGGTGTGCCGGTGCCGGTTTGCGGTGTGACCGCGACGCTGAAGTTCACGGAAGCACCGTGCGTGATATTCACTGCGTTCCCGCCATTCAGTGTCAGCGTCGTAAGCGTCGGGTCAAAGGCAACGGTGGTCCAGTTGTTCGCGAGATTTGCTACGTTCACGCTGCCTAGACCCGTAGCTAGGTCGTACCCAGCGCTAGCGCTGTAGCCTGAGAGCACTCCAGTTTGGTCGCCGCTAGTGTCCGTGACACAGTTCAAGCTACCGGTTACACATGGCATGGCATTCGTTCCGGTGGTCACGTCATAGAAAACGCAGGAACTGGTTATCGCTGCACTTGAATTGCAACTGGCACCCTGCTGAGCAGCAAACGGATAGAGTACGTAGTTCGCGTTTCCTTGGCGGCTCTGCGTTTTCTGGTTGACCATCGCCATGATTCCGGCAAGCGACGGCGTCGGGGCCGAGGTGCCGCCGATTGGCACCATATTGAATACATCGTCGGCACATCCCTCGTAGATGTCTGTTTCGCATACCAGATAGAAACTTGCGTTGAGACCGTCTCCCGCGAACATTGCCAGGTCGGGTACGTCGCGCTTGCCATCGTTCGGTACCCCGCCTCCCGTTTGCCATGCTGGCTTTGCATAACCTCCCGCGCAGCTAGAGGCCGACGACCCTGTAGGCGCAGTGCAATCGCTCGCACCGCCGCTTCCGCCCACCGGGGCAAGGAATGCGGGCCAATAAATACTTGCACTGTCGTTGCAGTCGCTTTCTGCGTTAGTAGTGCCCGTGAATTGGAAAAATTCGCTGCTTGTGCAGGTGTCGTTCCAAGTCATCTCTGGGATATAACTCTTTGCCGACTCCCACGTGGTCGAATTGTTGGTCGAGTTCCAATAGGTTGCTGGATTACTTAGATCGTTGAAGTCAGTCCCGCCTACAGAAACGTCATATGGCGTCGAGGCGATCCCGTTTACCGCAAGTCCATTCGTCGCTGCAGACGAACTTCCTTGGTCACAAACGGCGGAACCGCTGTCGCCAGCAGCGACGAAAACCGTAATCCCCTCTGCGGCAGCTTGTTGCCAAAGTTGGTCGTAAAATTGGTTCCCCGTGGTGCCAAGATTGAGTTCACAGTCGCCGTAACTCTCGCTCATTACGGGTGCGAGATCGTTGTCAACGATGTATTCAGCCGAAAGGTCCACACCCTCGCTGGAGTTCGTCGTTCCCGAAACAACAAAATCGACAGTTGCTCCCTTAGCGATTGCCCCGGACCATTCGACGTCTAAATCCGATTCTGTCTCGTCACCCTCGGTGGCAAGCTTTCCGGGATTTGGGCCGTCATAAATGATATTAAGGTTCGGCGCCGGAAGTCCGAAATCGCTTCGAAAGTTGCTCACATCCTGCGGATAAATATCGCTCTGGCCAACGATCGCGATTGTCTGGCCGGTTCCATCAATTGCGGGGGTTGCGTTCCACAGTGGCAATATGTTGTAGATGGTTGCGAAATCGTATGGCCCGAGCGCGTAGCAGACAGTGCTATTCAATCCGCAGCCTCCACCAGCGGTAAAGAGTGGCGTTTCAAAAGATGGCGTGCGCAGCAGCCGGTTATGGCTGGCGTCTTCTCCTCGTGGAAAAACTCCGGCAATGTGATAAAGCGGCTTTCGCGCAAAATTGTGCAAACTTACGATTCCGGCTACAACCGGAGTCAGGGCCGTCGGTATTTCGGGGTCTGATGAATTCGCGTAGTGGATTTGGCCGTTCACGTCGTATTCGTGAATTTCTGTATGAAAGGCATTCTTCACTTGCAGGGCCGTCCCCGAAAATTCGATAACGACCCGGCCGTTCGAAACGTGGTTGACCACAAACCCCTCAGACGCGAGCCACGAAGTGATGGTCTGAATATCTTGTTCGGCGGGACCGAATTGCTCCCCAAACTGCAATGGCGCGAGCCAACTATGGTAATTCGGCGAAGATTTGTCTTGCTGCTGTTGGAGCAGGGATTCGAGGGCAGTTTCCTGCTGTCGACTCCGCTGCAGCAGGAGGAGCATTCGGCTAAGCGGAAGGTTCCCAGCAACCGGGCCGTGGTCAAACGCCGTACGGGCAAGAGGATGGGTATTGCCTCGGAGAACGGTTAATTTCGTTTCGTCGACGGCCTGTACAATTAGGGGTGGTACGCTTTGCTGAGCATTGGCAAATTCAAGCACGAGCCCGAGCAAAGCAAAAATGAGAAGGGCTTCTCGAAACACCGTGCGGCTGGGTCGCATGGGTTGTGTAAGGTCCAGGAAGATTGCAGCGCGTCCTCTCAGAGCCTTGTTCGAAGAGCGCACGCCACTCTAAAAGCAAACCGAGAACCTGATTCTCCCGCTCAAAATGACGAAAGTCAACAACTCCAGTAACTTAACTATAATGGTATATGACGGGGGCCCGGACTACGCTAGGGTAGTCGATAGATCCGCATTTTTTAGCGATCCGCCGGGACCCGGGATAGTTTCGAGCGTTATCGCGTTAATTTCCATCTGCGATTCTCAAATCCGGATGCAACTCGTGAAGACTTGTGAACGTGAGGTCCGTCGACAGGCGGCCTCTTCTTGTTGAGATCTGGGAGTTGGGAACTTCGCACGAAGTCGCTCAGCCTCGGGATTCGCCACAAGCAGGTTATTCTCGCGGGCGAGTGCAATGGCATCCTTGTGCAAAAAGTGAGGCATTGGAAATGACGGAGTTCGACGATCGAGACCTGGCGGGTCCTGGGAAAGTGCTCCACTGGTATGATTTCATTCGCCTGTCCTCGTTCGCACAGTAAGAATCCGCAGCAACCATATCGCATTTTGGAACCTCGCTAAGATTTGCAAGGCAAGTGCATGCCGTGTGATCAGGGTGGCGGCTATCGCTCAGAATATGCCATAATATGAGCGATAGAAAGACTCCTATCGCTCGTGACTTGGAACTGGCAAAAACCGGATTGGCCCAATTTTCGATGGGATCACGCACGGCTGGAGGCTGCAGAGAAGAAGTTTCTCGTCGGCGGAGGAATGTTCGTCGGGACCGTTCTCCACCTCGGGAAAGACGAGCGCGACCAGCTGACCGTCGAGGCCATGAGCACGGAAGCGGTGGCGACTTCTGAAATCGAAGGCGAGATTTTGGATCGCGCAAGCGTCCAATCGTCGCTCCGCAAACAGCTGGGCATTGCCACAGGTGAACGGCGCGTCCGGCCTGCGGAGCGAGGGATCGCGGAAATGATGGTTGACCTTTATCGCTCCTTTGCTGAGCCGCTGTCCGAAGAAACGCTGTTCCGCTGGCATCGCATGGTGATGAGCGGCAGCCGGAGCCTGAGGGATGTCGGACGCTACCGAACCGGAACGGAGCCGATGCAAGTTGTTTCCGGCTCCGTTCACGAACCCAAGGTTCATTTCGAAGCGCCGCCGTGGTCGCGCGTTCCATCGGAAATGAAGCGGCTCTTCGCCTGGTTTGTTCAAACCGCTCCGGTCGGCCAAAAGGCTTTGCCTGCGCTAACGCGAGCCGGCATCGCTCACCTGTATTTTGAGAGCATTCATCCGTTTGAGGACGGCAACGGGCGCATCGGACGCGCTATCGCGGAAAAGGCTTTGGCGCAGAGCCTCGGCCAGCCGACGCTCACCGCATTCGCGGCGACGATTCTTGCTCGCCGCAAGAGCTATTACGAAGCGCTCGAAGCAGCGAACAAAGAAAATGAGGTCACGCGCTGGTTGATGTGCTTTGCCGGCGTCGCTCTCGAAGCGCAACGCCAAACCATCGCGCTCGTGGAATTCCTGATCGACAAGACGAAATTGCTCGACCGGCTGAAAGGCCAACTCAACGCGCGGCAGGAAAAGGCACTGCTGCGCATGTTCCGGGAAGGCCCAGAGGGTTTCAAAGGCGGCCTTTCGGCGGGAAAATACAGCACGGTCACCGGTGCGTCGCCAGCGACCACCACACGCGACCTCGCAGACTTGGTCGAAAAAGGTGCACTGATTCGCGAGGGGGAACGCCGCTATGCCCGCTATCGCCTCAGCATTCCTTTGCGACCTGTGCCGCATGGAGAAGTCTATGAGCGAGGCGAGACCGCGCCGAAGACTGTCGCTTGATATATCATCCTTACTTGCCCTATCGGGTCGTCAATCCCGAACCTCCTGTCGTGGGGCTGAGAGAATACCCCACCTGTCCGGGATGTTTGTTAACACCTTCACCTCTCTCGATGCGGCGGTTTCCACCTTAGCGCGCGGAATCCTCCGAGCCACTCGTGGGGCTGGATTCATCGGCGTGACCCAAATCAGCAGCGGCAACCAGATTGCCGATGCAGGCGTAACGGCAAGGTGGCTGTCATTGTTACCGGAGTATTTGTTCCGACGTCTTGCCCGACCAGCGAACGCGAACCTCGAAGTTCGGCACGCCTGTAGGTGCTTCTGCTCGCGGTTCAACTGAGAAAGCTATCACCGGGCCACTCGCCAGGTGGGCAGTCGCAGTGTAGTTCCACAAGGGGCCCGTCAGTCGGTTCATACCCGGAAAAATTCTGAGGTTCTTGGACTCGCAACAAGTAGTAGGGTGGGCTTTATCCGGAACAATCGTAAAGGTTGCATCATGCAGCCAGTGCGAGGCAGGCGCGCCGAGCGGGATGAGTTTCTTCAGATCGTCAGCGCTCAGTTGCAGCGGTTGCGTAACCTCCCGGTTCGTGCTGTTTGACAGCTCCTTCTGGATCGCCCGGTCAATAGAGGAAATCGAGGTCCACACTTGCCACGATGCTTGATACGAGAGTCCCACGAAGCCATACGCGAAAAAATTGCACAGAAGTCCAAGCACGATCAAGGGCAAGAGCTTGCGAGCTACGGAACGGGTGCCGTCACGAATCGGCGCTCTAAACAGCCCGTAACTTTGAATGAGAGCTACAACCAAACTTGGAAGCCAGAAGATTAGCAGGTCTGGCGACTCAACCATGTCATACAAGTGGTGATCGCTGGTGAGGCTTGAAAGAAATGCGGTGAATCGGAAGTTGGCGAAGATGTCGAATCTCGAAACGAGAGAATAGGCGAGCCGGAGTCCCGCCCAATCGGCTATCTGAGGGGTCAGCATAACGAGCGCCAGGATCGGCACGACCCAGACGACGGCTGTCACCGTGCCATCCACCGCGCACGCGCACCAGAATGAAAGGAGCGTAAGCAACAATGCCGCGAGCAGCCAAACGAGCTGAAAACTCGCGTCTTCGATACCGAAGGCGGATGGGAAAAAATGTCTGCCTGCGATTAAGAGCAGGACGGGAATCAATCCGGCGCAGATGAAACTCACGAACAGCGCAACAAACAACTTAATCAACCACTGACGGGCCGCCGAAATTGGCAACGTCCGGTGCCAGGCGTACGTTCCCGATGTTTTTTCCTCGCCGAGCGATAAGCATCCGGCAAGGATCGCTATGATAAGCGCGCTGGAGATAGCGAAAGCGATTATTCCGACGGGGAGAGTCTCCACTGTCTTCTGCTGGCGCAACAACTCCACGAGCGCAAAACACGTCCATGCCGATGCCGCCAGCACGGTGATCAACCCGACGGGTCGCAATAAACGAAGCTCTTTGTGAATTAAGTTCCCAAAGGGCCGAGCGGGATTCGAGCGCGCTCGATTGGAGAATGCGCCCAGTAGAGCATTTGATCCCGTTGTCAGCAGGTCGTCGCCGGCCATGGTTCCCGTCACTTGGTATCGCGCCAGCGTTCGCTCGCCGAGCCACAGCATCAGACCTGCGTAACAGAGCAAGGGGGTGGTGGAAATACTTGTGAAATGCGCCATAAAGAAAAGGCTGTTTGCGCCGATCCCGGCTGTGAGACTCGAGAAACCGGCGACAAGGAGCACAGTCCCTATACTCAGCGCGATGCCGCCGATCGTCGATCTGGCGATGAGCGTCCAAAATGTAGCCGAGGCCAGGACAGCCAAAATCAAGGCCAAGGCATGCACCTGTTGTCCGTGATCGGGCAAGGTTTCGGCAAACAACGGCGAGAACGCTAATATCAAGACCGCCGAAGCGACGGCTACAAACGCGAGACACGATTTCTCGATCCAGATCCTTGCCCGTCCGACGGGCTGGGACAGCAGCAGGGAAAGCGTTCGGTTCTGGAATTCATTGCCGAATGGGAGAGTCGCCAGCAGCGGGATGCCCAGCACAATCCCAAGCAGTCCGATCCAGTCGATAGAGTGGAGCGGACGAATCAGCGATACCAAGCCGGTCAGCACGACGGCGCACCATGGCCAAAACAGCGGACGTGCTTCCTTGACGAGTACCCTGGTGTTCATGCGCATCTCCTACGACTTCAGTGTCGCGACGAAAATCTCCTCAAGTGTCAATGATTCGGTGGAAAGCGCTCGCGGATTTTGCCGACGCAGGCGCTCAAGCAGTTCAGCGCCTCCACCATTGACGATCAATTCCAAATCACGTCCCTCACGGCGTACGCGCAGAGCCGCCCGCAGATCGATGTCAGGCACCGGCTCGGCAAAACTGGCGCGGATTTTTCGATAACGTTCGCGGGCTTCGTCGGCATTGAGCGTGAGCACAGCGTGGCCGCGCTCCATGATCGTGAACTCGTCAATCAGGCCTTCGAATTCGCTAATTAAATGCGTTGAAACGAGAATCGTCCGATGCCCGGGGACACCTTGCTGGTAGGCGCCGATCACCGCTTCGATGAACTCGCGACGAACAATCGGATCGAGGCCCGACGTCGGCTCGTCGAGCACGAGCAAATCCGTTTCCGGGCACACGGCCGCAATCAACGCGACCTGCGTGCGCTGGCCCTTCGAGAGGTTTCCCGTGTGCTGCATCGGATCAAGGCCAAAGCGTTCCAGTAATTCCTGCTCGATCTGGCGATTCCAGTTCGGACGAAAGGATGCGAGATAGTCCAAAGTCTCGTGAATGCTCATCCACGGATAAAACACGACTTGATCCGGCACATAAGAAAGAGAGCGCTTCACTTCGACTTCATGCTTTGCGGGATCGAGGCCAAACACGCACACTTGGCCACGTTGTGGTCGCAGTAGATTGAGCAGACATCGCATCGTAGTCGTCTTGCCCGCGCCGTTACGGCCGAACAGGCCATAACAGCGGCCGGGTTGAACCGTGAGGCTCAGGTCACGCACGGCCTCGGCGCTTCCGTAGGCGTAAGTAAGATTTTCGATCTGGATCGGTGGAGTGAGAGAATTCATCGGACCTCCTGATTCTTTTGGTTTTCCTTCGATTCTTCGTGACCACGCCGTTTGTCGTCGAGTGCATTCAGTCGTTCATGGACCAGCTTGAGGAATTCGTCGCGAGAGACTTGCAAATGGTGCGCTTGCACAATCGCCTGATCGATTTCGTCGGTCAGAAGCTTGCGGCGTACTGCCTTGCGCAGTGCCGAGTGATTCTCTTTGAGAAAGCATCCGCGTCCTGGCAACGTCTCGATTACACCCAGGCTCTCCAGTTCGGAGTAGGCTTTGGCGACCGTGTTGCGGTTTACATGTAGTTCCTCGGCCAGTGGCCGGATCGACGGGAGCGATTCACCCGGCCGCAGCGCTCCGGACGCGGCGACAGCCTTGATTTGATCGACGATCTGGAGATAAATCGGCAGGCCCGATTTGAAATTGATTTTGAGTAACATCGCAGCTCTCTGTCATAGGACAGTATGACAGAACACTATGGGTGTCAATGGGAAATTTCGTAGGTTGTTCGGCCAGACTGTCAGGCGAACCGAATCCCCTCTTTTCAGTGGGATGGTAAAACCACTGCTGGCAGCTAGTCCGAAGATACAACGGAGCGCCATCCTTACCGCTCATGGCAATTACGGTCTCATCGGGCGCCATTGCCTCCGCAACCTGGCAGGCCGGAGAGGCCACGGCAAAATCCATGAACCTCGCGCAAATCACCGAGGCAATCGGGCGGCAGCGCGCGTTGATCGAGGAATTGTTGAGCCCCTGCTCCGACGCCGATCTTCGCGCGCAAATCGAGATGTTCGGGAACAAGGCCAGCCGCGGGTCGATGCTGGTTCGGCTCTGCTCTCTCATTACGCCGCCTATCGCATGCAGTTGTTCCTGTATCTGGAAGCCGCCGGGCGCGCAGAGCTTCGCACCTTCAACCTTTGGCTCGGCGCGGACGCGCTACCATGATGAGTAGGTACCCGAGGCCACACCCCCGGCCCGGGGTGAAAGACGCATGCTAGATGAAAAACGACTCCATGCTTTCTATACGGAATTGCAGGCGGCTTCGCGCGTGGGGGTCAACCGAGGAACGAACGAAGTAGAAGAGCTCAAAGACAATGCGAAAACCCAGTCGACACAATCATAGATACGCTACTATGGAATGCGAGCAGCATCCAATCTGTTAGCCAAAGAAATGCCGACGCGACCGTTCATTCCGCCGCAACAATTCCGCGCTAAACTTCGGCGCGTTACCGAGCTCACCCCTTCGACCAAGCACTTCGAGTGGGAAGTCGTCGATGGCAGCGCTCTGAAATTTTACGCCGGCCAGTTCCTCTCTCTCGAAGTCCCGCGCGACGGCAGCCAGGAAGCCCGCCCCTATTCCATTGCTTCCGCGCCTCGCGACGGAAAGAGTTTCGATCTTTGTCTCAATCGCGTCGAAAGCGGTTACGTTTCGAATTATCTCTGCGATCTTTCGGCCAACGCTGTCGTGGATATGCACGGCCCGCACGGCTCGTTTGTCGTTTCGCCGCCCGTCGAACAGGATCTCGTCTTTGTCGCCACCGGCACGGGCATCGCGCCCATTCGCGGCATGCTCGGCGAAATTTTCAACGCGCCCGGGAAGCTTTCTCACGACGTGTGGCTCATTTTCGGCGTGCGCCATCCTGAAACCATCCTCTATCGCCAGGAATTCGAAAACTGGGCTGCGCAAAGCGCTGGGTTTCACTTCTTGCCCACCCTCAGCCGTCCGCCTGCCGGTTGGCAAGGCAAAACCGGATACGTCCAGGAGCATCTGCGAGAAATCTTCGCCGGCCGCAAGGATTTCAAGGCTTACATCTGCGGACTAAAGGCGATGGTCGATGAAGTGCGATTTACTCTGAAGGAAGAATTCGGCCTGGACCGCAAACAGATTCGCTTCGAAAAATATGATTGAGACAAACTGTCGAATTCAGGACACAAACGCGCATCCCACGCGGCTCCGTCCGCCTTCGGCGGGGATCGCATAAACTTTGCGAAGGTTGACCCGCAACGGCGGCAGAATCGGAACATGCAGGACGGCGAAAAACGACGCTCCCAATTCTTCCCCGTTGTCGACAACCAGCGAAAGCCCGCCGGTGCATAAGTCAATCACTGGCGCCGTTTTCTTTTCGTCGCCCGCGAAAACCGCGTACGCACGGGTGCCGACCAGCGAGATACGTTCCCATTTGCGCCGCTGGCCGTATGCCTTCCCTTCTCCGATCGGCACCACGGGTGCCGTTGCCTGAGGCCCTTTCGCTGACGGCGTCGCGGCCATCGGGCTGCGCGGCGCCGTGTCGGGAGTCCGTTCCACGCGCACATTGCCGGCGCGCTCGTTGGTCACCTTCGTGGGCGGCTCCGGCCGGGCCCGTGACGCGCCTTTGTGCTCGTACAGCCGCTTGTCCGCCAGCCGCAGCAGCGCATCCTTGGTATCGCCGTCTTGCGGATGCACAGCGATTCCATAATCGATCGTGACCGGCACGTCCAGTTTGAGCGGCGCGGTCTCGCCTTCGAAGTGCGTGCGCAAGCGATCGCAAAGAATCGCCGCTTGCTCCGGATCGGATTGCGGAAGCAACAGCGCGAATTCGTCGCCGCCGATGCGGAACGCAAAATCCGACGCGCGCAGATTCTTGCGCAGCGTCGTCGCGGCGAGCTGCAATATCTGATCGCCGCGGAGATGCCCGTAACGGTCGTTCACTTCTTTTAGCCTGTGCAGATCGAGCAGCACCAGCGCCAGATGCTGCCCGTAGCGCTGCGCGCGGTTGAATTCCTTATCGCAGTATTCGTCGAACAGCCTGCGGTTATACAAGCCGGTAAGAGCGTCGGTGGCCGCATTGAGTTGCAATTTTTTGAATTCTTCGTACTCCATCAATATCGGCACACGCAAGAATGTCGTCGACGCCAGCACGTCCACGATCGCAGTCTTCAGCGACACACGCTTGCCCACTAGGTCAGATAATTCTTTTCGGCGAGCTAAAATTTGCTTCCAGTATTCGAGGCTCTGCGAATGAGTGAGGTCGATTCGCGCGATGGATTTGAAGAATTGCTGGAGGAACGCGGCGCGGACGTTCTCGTCGGTATTGTCGAGCGTCTCGACGAGCAGATCAAAAAGTGAATCGTCGGCTGTAGCCGGCCCTTGCGACTCCGATGGCTGGGGCATTAGAGTCTCAGTTGGTCTCTCTTCGGAAACGTGGCACGAGATGCACTACGGACTACTCCGTGCGGGGACAGCTTGAGTTTAGCAACGGTAGGGCCAACGCTCAACAAATTTGTTGGCGCAGACAAAGGTACAACTTATTGAAACGAAGGGACAAACATCGGATTGTCCCCAAAGCGTCAGTTATTGACGCACCAGCCGCAGGTCGAGGGAAAAGGTTTTTCCTATTTCGGCCGCCGGTGGTGCAGACCGCTGCACATGGTCAATCGAGAGGCCTCAAGAATTCGACCGCCGCCACTTCCATCTCCGCGCTGGACTCTGTCCGCAGGACGCGGGCGGAAATGGGGGGTGTGCCGCACTCGCCGAATTCAGGTGAACGCGGCAATGGCGCCGGTACCGTAAGGGATATTAATTCTTGCACTTGAATGGGCTTAGGGCTGATCAGGCGTGCTCCGATGGAGCTGATATCGAGCGTCTTTGCGAGCTCCAAGAATTCGTTACCCTGGGCATCCGTGCCGCGAATAAATAGAGGAATTTGCAAACGAATCCGCGGAAAGCGCCTTCGTTCGACGACTCTTTCGTTCGCATTGTCTACTTGACGCTGGTAAAGTTGCGTCGCCATTTTTCAAAAACCCCAGTTTTAGTACTCAAATGACTAGCAATTAGAGGGCTATTCTCCATCTTTTATCATTTCTGTAAGCCTTTTGTAATGTGTGCGAAACCAGTGAAAAAGAGATTCGCTCCGTAGTGTGCTGTTGTCAGGCTCAAAACAGCGCATTTCTTTTCATATTAAGTGCAAACTAAACGCCTTTACCATTGACAGTTAGAGCGGAGCTTTGCAACCATCAGGGCGATCCTTGAAAGCTCCCTGCTTTAATCCACGAGCCGCCGGGCATTGGCAAATTCGAGGCAGCCAAGGGGCAAATGACACTAAGCAAAGCTTCATCTGTGGAGACGCACGCGACCGGCGGCACGCTGTTCGGCTTGATGTCGAGCCTGCTCGACGCCCTGGATAAACCGTTGCTCGTGGCCGATCGCTCCGGACGAGTCCTTTTCGCCAATCTGCACGCCCAGGATGCGCTGCACTGGAAAGATGAAACAGAAGACGTGAAGCCGAATCTGTTTCGGGATGTGCTGCATGTCGATGCCAAGGGTTTGTTCGGCCAACTCGAGCGTGGCGAGCAGGAAGTAAATTTACCGATGGAGTCGATCGGCGGCCTGGCGCGGGCGCGAATTCGCTGGCTGCCGGAGCCGGACTGGCTGGTGATTTTTGCCGAGCCTGCGCCGCTTCGGGCTCCCGTCGACCAGGACCAGATGCGGCAAACGGTAAATGATCTTCTGCAGGAGAGGGAGATCACCTACCGCAATCTTCTGGCGGCGTACTTGCGGCTGCAAGAGGTCAACCGGCAAAAAACAGTATTTCTTGGATCCGCGGCGCACGAATTGAAAACGCCGCTCGCGGTGATGAAGGGATATTATGACCTGATGCTCTCCGGCTCGTTGGGGCACCTGACGGAGAAGCAGCGGGACATTCTGCAAGAATCAAAACAGAGTTGCGACCGCTTGGTGCGTCTGGTCTCGACTTTCTTGAATTATACGGCGCTGGAGAGCGGCAAGCTGGTCTTGCAATTTCAGGATAACGACATTCTCGATTGTCTCAACGACGTGGTGATTCGTTGGAAGGAGGCGTTCCAGCGCGCCAATGTCCATCTGGAAGCGAGTTTTGGGGAAGACCTACCGATCTTTAAGTTCGACTATCCAAAAATCCAGCAATGCGTCACGAATTTGATGGACAATGCGCTGAAACATACGCCCAGTGGAGGACGGGTGACGCTTGAAGTACGGGCGCATTTTTGGGAACGGCGCGTTTCCCCAGTGACTCCGCCGAAAGAACGCAGGGGCGCGCGACGTCCACAGGCGAATAGCGTGATCGTGTCCGTGTCGGACACGGGCCTGGGCATTAGCGCTGAGTACCATCAAGAAATCTTCGAGGATTTCATGCGAGTGGACCCCTCCTCCTCCGGCATGGGTCTCGGACTCGCCATCACCAAGCGGCTGATCCAAGCACATCACGGAAAGATCTGGGTGGACAGCGAACCGGGACGCGGGAGTTCATTCAAGTTTCTGCTGCCAACGAAAGTCGAGGCCTATACCTATGCGTGAAGGCAAGAAAGCCGGGGTGAAGGAAGCCCCGGAAAAAGAAAAAATTCTGGTCATCGATGACGAGCCGAGCATTCGGAAATATCTGCAGACGTTGCTCGAAGTCGATGGATTTGAAGTTTCAACCGTGGTAAGCGGCAGCGAGGCGCTGGAATTCATCGGCGACGGCGCGAGGCCCGACTTTGTCATTCTCGACGTGCTGATGCCAGAGATGGACGGACTTGAGACACTGCGGCGGCTGATGGCCGCGGACCCCGGGCTCAACGTAATAATGCTTTCCTGCTCGAATGAAGTGAGCACGGTGGTGAAAGCGATCCGCCTGGGCGCGCACGACTACCTGACGAAGCCCTTCGAGAAGCCGGAGCTCGACGCGGCACTGTTGAAATGCCGGCAGAAAAAAGAGCTCAAAGCTGAAAACCAGGCGTTGCGCGAATACTGCGACCAGCTCACCGAGGATCTTTCTTTCCTTGCCGCCAGCCCGCAAATGCTGAAGATTCGCCAGCAAATCCTGCAAATTGCGCCGGTGGATGTGCCGGTTTTCATCAGTGGCGAGAGCGGAGTGGGCAAGGAAGTGGTGGCACGAATGATCCATTTGCGCTCGAGCCGGCGCCAACAGGCGTTTGTAAAAGTAAACTGCGCAGCCCTTCCCGGTGAGTTGCTGGAATCCGAACTCTTTGGTTATGAGCCGGGAGCGTTCACCGGGGCGGTGCGCGCGAAGCCGGGAAAATTCGAGTTAGCGAATAAAGGGACGATATTTCTCGATGAGATCGCGGAAATGAGCCCGCATCTTCAGGCCAAGCTGCTGCACGTCCTGCAAGATAATCAGTTTGCGCGCCTGGGAGCGCGCGGCGCCATCCAGGTGGATGTTCGCGTGCTGGCAGCGACGAATGTGCACGTGCAGGAGGCCATGCGTTCTGGGCGCTTCCGCGAGGATCTTTATTACCGGCTGAGCGTGCTTTCGCTGCACGTTCCGCCGCTGCGCGAGCGCAGCGATGAAATTCCCATGCTGTTCCGGCACTTCTTGCTGAAGTACAGCGAGAAATTTCAAAAAACCGTCTCTGAGCCAGCGCCCCACGTGATTGAAGCTGCGTTGCGATACCCGTGGCCGGGCAACCTGCGGGAACTTGAGAATTTTGTGAAGCGGTACGTGATCCTGGAAGATAACGATGGAAGCCTTCGCGAACTGCTCGAAATGACCGAAACGCAACAGCGCATGGCTCCGAGTGAAGAGCCGGTAGCGCCTCGCGAGCAAGGATTGAAAGCGTTGGTGCGAGGCCTGAAAGACGAAGCGGAAATGGGAGCCATTGCCGACGCGCTCGAAAAGACGAACTGGTGTCGCAAAGACGCGGCGAAGATACTCGGCATCAGCTACAAGGCGCTGCTTTACAAGATGCGGCAGTTCAATCTGGACACGGGACGAAGTACGCGAACGGCCGGCCCAGGCGTGCCGGTAATAAAGAGCTCGTAGTTCTAGACCTTGCAAGTGCTTGCATATTGAGTGCACACAGTTGGATAATTTAGCCGCGGCCAGACCACCTGCATGGATGGGGCAAAGATTTTCCTTGTTTCTTATCGAGAAATTTGGCACAAGCTATCGGCGGAAATCGATTCGCTTTCGTTGCCTGCCCTTGCTGTTAGCAAAGGGTTTGCCTTGATGAAGCTGGTTTAAGATCGCAATTCCTCGAAGGCATTCGGGTCGAGAATTTTCTCGACGGAGCCGGTCAACCGTCGGGATAGAACCCTGGGGTGGTTTGGAAACGCGATTGCTGTGTTCCCCTAGTGATGGGGTGTAGCCGGGTTCGGGTTGCCGTTTTGAGAGGAGTACCTTGGGGATGACTGAGCGTCGTCTGGCTCGCCGCTATGACTTGGCCCTTCCGGTTGTAGTGCATTTGGCCGTCAATAAGGAAACCCCCCACAATGGCCAGACCCGCGATATCTCGACGCGCGGAGTTTACTTCAGTTTGCAAAGAGAGCTGACTCCCGGAGCAGAGTTGGATTTCACTCTCACGCTGCCCGCTGAAATCACGCAGGGGACGGAAGTATTCGTGAGGGCGCACGGCCGAGTCGTACGTGTCGACCGGGATAAAGATCCTGAGAGAACGGGGGCCAACGTCGGCGTCGCAGCGGTAATCGAACGTTATGACATCATCCGCGGAGAGTCGGGACGTGGCTGAGAGCATCACCTGCGCCATCTTCTTTTCGTAGTTTGTTCGCCTCAAGGCCAGCTGTCCCCTCAAACGCTACACTGCAAAAATCTCGCTAGGGCTCGAGCTGTCGGGAAAAACGGTTCCGTAATGTGAAATAAATTTCTCACATCATGTGATTATTGTATACTTACGAGCCGTTCCTCGAGTCTAGTATGAGCCGATGCGCTGCTCGGCGCTCATCCTGTAAGTTGCTCAATTATAAAGGATTGCTTTTGTCCTATGCGCCGACGCAGAAGAGCTTAGGGAAAGAAGTGCATTGGCTTTCAGTGTGCAAGCAAGTGGTATTCACAGGGTGGAAATGACGGCCCTGTTGGGATGGTGCGGCATTGGGAACCATGGCGCGGCCTGCCTCGGCTCGATCAAATGGCGAGGCTAACTTGAGCATCCCTCCGGACCAGGTGATTTTCGGCCTGTCGGAAGGGATGTCGGTTGTGCGGCAGAAGCTCGAAAAAGTAGCTGCGGCGAACATACCCGTTCTGATCCAAGGGGCGAGTGGAACCGGGAAGGAGATCATTGCCAAGCTCATCCATGCCCGGTCACCATGGGAATCCGGCCCGTTTGTGAAGGTGAACTGCCCCGCAATTCCCGGCACGCTCGTCGAAAGCGAGCTTTTTGGCTATGAGAAGGGCGCCTTCACCGGTGCGAATGGCACCAAGCCCGGCCGCGTCGAATCAGCGCAAAATGGGACACTCTTTCTTGATGAGATCGCAGAGCTTGAATTAGGGCTGCAAGCCAAACTGCTGCAGTTGCTGCAGGACGGCCAATTCTGTCCCGTGGGCGCACAGGAAGACAAAAAAGTTGATGTTCGTGTGATTTGCGCCACGAATCGCAACCTCACCGAGGAAATCGAGCAGGGTACGTTCCGCCAAGATTTGTTCTACCGCATCAACGTGGTGAATATTCAATTGCCGAGCTTGCGCGAGCGGACGGCGGACATCCCCGGGATCTGCGATTTCCTACGCGAGGTATATAGCGTGAAATTCAACCGGCCGTCGCGGCCTCTTTCGGCGCGAAAGCTGGAAATGATGCAGCGCTATCACTGGCCGGGAAACATTCGCGAGTTGGAAAACCTGATCAAGCGCTACGTGATTCTGGGAACGGAAGACGCGATTACCGTTGAGCTTTCCACCAGCACAAATTCCTCTTTGATTCCGGACATTCCCATCGACGGTTCGATTTCTCTGAAGAAAGTGACGCGGCAAGCCATGCGCGAGTTCGAGGGCAAGATCATTCTGAAGATTCTTCAGGCTCAGAACTGGAATCGCAAACGCGCTGCGAGCGCGCTGAACATCAGCTACCGGGCCTTGTTGTACAAGCTCAAAGAGGCCGGGGTGTCGGCGCGAAAAACAAACGGACAGGCCCAGCAAAAGGAGTAAGCACGATGAGAGTCTTTATGCCTCTAAGAATGAAGTGCGCGGTAATCATCCCGGCGCTGGCCGTGGCGGCGCTGTTGTGCGCGGCGCAAGATAAGAAAACGACGGCAGCGGCGGATCCCGATCCGCGCGTGAAAGTGGCGCAACCGACAAATCACCCGGACAATTCGTGGGTCGATAACAAAAAATACGTCATTGGCGACAGCGATGTGCTGGATATCGATGTGTGGAAAGAGAAGGAGATTTCACGGCAGATACCGGTGCGGCCAGACGGAAAAATCTCGCTCCCCTTGATTGGCGAGATTCAGGCCGCGGGTTTAACGCCGCTGCAACTGCAGGACAACATCACCCAAGATCTGAAGGCCTACATCGACAATCCGGAAGTGACGGTGATCGTCGATAACCCGCTCAGCCACCAGTTCAACATTGTGGGGCAGGTGGCCCGGCCGGGAGCTTATCCACTGAGCGAATCGATGACCGTGCTGGACGCGATTGCGGAAGCCGGCGGCTTTAGGGATTTCGCAAAAGAGACAAAAGTGTACGTTTTGCGCCCAGCGCCGGGCGGAATTCGGGTACGGATTCTCTTCAATTACAAGAAAGTCATCAAGGGCGATGACCTCCAAGAGAACGTCCCGCTTAAGCCCGGCGATACGATCGTGGTCCCGTAGAGCAAAGGGATGAATTCAAGAGGGTTCACTCGAATGAGTATTGCCCTGCTGTTTCTGCTGAGTCCGGGCGTAGTGAAGGCTCAGAGTGCTTCCGGATCGGGCACCCTGGCGTCGAATGTTCCTGTTCTCGCGAGCGGGACGCTGTCGCCGGTCGTGCCTGGAGAGGAAGAGTTGCCGCCGAACGTGTTTGAGGGAAGCCTGGCGGTGAGCTCCTATTATGACGATAACGTCTTTCCCACGATTCCGCCGCGGACGTGGAACGTGAACTACAGCATATTGCCGGAGGTTTCTTTCCAGGAGACCCGCCAGCGAGTGGAGTGGAAATTCACCTATACCCCAGGGGTTGAAATCAGCCAGAGAGCTTTCTATCGGAACGTGTTTTCGCAGAGGTTCACCGGGAATTTCGTGTGGCTGGTATCCCCGCACGGGAGTTTGGCGGCGGAAGAATACTATTCTGTTAGCACGAACCCTTTTGGAGACACCAGTGGGATTTCCCCCACCCCGACCATCTCTCCCAACGAGACGATTTATCTTCCCAACACACGTCAGACTTCGTCGTTGTCCCACGTGCTGTACTCCTACCAGACCAGCGCGCAAACAACCATGGGCATCGGAGGCAGTTACCTGTTGCAGGGATTCGATAGTATTCCCCAATCCGGGGTAACGACGCCCTTAATCCATGCTCAAGTTGCCTCCGGTGAGGCCTACATTGCCCATAATTTCACGCCTCGTAATCAGCTCGGATTCCAATACGGCCTGCAGGTACTGAAATTCCAGCAGACCGACGCGCGTACGACCACGCATTCATTCCTGGTGTTCGATCAGATCAACTTTTCCAGGCACAGTATGCTCAACGTCTATGCCGGACCAGAGTATTCGCTGACCGCTAGCGAGGTCGCACTGAATTTGGGATTCGTGCTGATTACCATCCCGGTGAACGCCAACCAGTGGAGCGCATCTGGCGGCGTTATATACAAGTGGACGGGAAACCGCTTGGCGGCTTCGATCAATGTCTCACGGCGCGTGAGCGACGGAGCCGGGCTGATCGGAGCGGTAGAGCTCACTTCGGGCAATGCCAGGTTCAGTTGGGAGTTTACACGCAACTGGAGTTTAAACTCCAGCATCGCCGGCGCGGAGGATCAGCTTCTGGCTGGCGCAACTAGCGGCAATGGTTCTCTGCTGACGTATTCGGGAGAAGTGGGGCTTCGCCGGCAATTGGGGCGAAACTTTGGCATAGATTGGTTTTACAGCAGGCTCAACCAGACAGGAAACATCGATGGTTTCCAGGTAGGCAACCACGATGTTGTGGGCGCGACGCTGCGATACTCGTTTTTGAAACCGGTCGGGAGGTAGAGATGTTGGACGAAATGCAAGAACCGAAGATGCGGGGCACGGAAGAATACTGGGCCATGCTGCGCCGCCAGCGGTGGGTGATTCTGGCTGCAGGTTTCGTTTGCTGGCTGCTGGTGTGGGGAGTCAGCTGGCTGTTGCCCTCGAGCTATCAATCGGATGCAGTCATCTTGGTGCAACAGCAGCAGGTTTCGCCCAATTTGGTGGCGCCGAGCGTCGACGTGAGCTTGGAAGCTCAGCTCGAGAGCATCCGGCAACAAGTTCTCAGCCGGACGCGTCTGCAGCCGATCATTGACGCCTATCATCTCTATCCGAAGCACCACGGATTACTGGCGATCTTCGATCCTACCGATTCCGTCGTCCAGATGCAGACAAAAGACGTTCAAATTAAGCTGGTCGAAGCGCCGTCACATACCAACAACCAGGAGACTCTTACGGCTTTCGACATTTCCTATTCGGCCCCGACGGCCGAACTGGCGCAGGCGGTAAATGCGAAGCTGACGGATTTATTCGTTCAAGAGCACGCCGCAACGCAGCAGCAGTTTTCCCAGACGACGACAACCTTTCTTCAGACCGAGCTAGACGACGCGCGAGCCGACCTCAATCAGCAGGACGCCAAGGTGAAGGCCTTTAAAGCACAACATCAGGGCGAGTTGCCAGACCAATTACAGGGAAACCTGCAAGTTTTGTCTGGCCTGCAGGACCAGTTGCAAAGCAATGAGCGCGCGATGAGCGCAGCGCAGCAGCAGAGGCTGTACTTAGAGTCGATCGTTCAGCAGTACAACTCAGTTCAGAGCGATCTGGGAAACACCGGTGATTCGACCCTGGCGCCGGAGACTTTGGACAAACAACTGAAAGACCTGGAAATGGAACTGGCCCAAGAGCGATCGCAGTACACAGACAACTATCCGGATGTGATTGCCCTCAAGGATCAGATTGCCAAGACGAAGGAACTGCAAAAACAGACCCAGCAGGAAATTACCTCACAAAAGAAGGCAGATAAGGGAAGCGATGCGCTGCCTGCAGGTTCCGCGGCGGAGTTGCAAAGCGGCGCGCCAACCCAAATGATGCAGATCCAAAGCCAGCTGAAAGCCAACCAGCTGGAGATGCAAAGCCTCGCCGGAGCGCAAAAGAGAATCGAGGCGGAAATCGCCACTTATCAGGCACGGTTAAATGCCGCGCCTATGGTCGAGCAGCAACTCGACGAAATCTCCCGTGGATATGTGGAGTCGAGCAAGAATTACGACACGCTGCAGGCGAAATTGCAGGAATCGGAACTTGCTTCAAACCTTCAGCAGAACCAGCAAGGCGAGCAATTCGGTATCGTGAGCCCGGCCAGCCTTCCGAGTGCGCCATCCGCCCCAAACCACCTGCTGATCAGCCTCGCTGGCCTGGGCGCCGGCATCGGGATCGGTTTGGCCCTGGGCCTGCTTTTGGAGTTCACTAATGTCCGGATTTACAGGGAAAGCGACCTTGAAGGAGTTGTTTCCGCCCGTGTGCTGGTCGGAATTCCGAGGCTGAGCACAGCGGGGGAAGAGCGGCGGCGGATCATTCTGCGCTGGGTAGAACGAGGCGCTGCGCTCGCGATGGCGGTGATCGTGATCGCCGGGAACGTGTACTCGTTTTTAAAGGGCTAAGCGGATGTATAGGAAATTCTACGGGCTGGCACGCAATCCGTTTGAAATCAGCCCAGACCCCTATTTCTTCTATCCGACGCCGCGCCATAACGAAGCGCTGGCCAACCTGAACTATGGCG
>JASHQB010000288.1 GCA_030037775.1 Candidatus Acidiferrales bacterium | reverse complement strand
AAATTCTGGAAATAATCCGGCGGGGTGAAACGCAGCTCGGTTTTCGAAGTGAGTCCAAAGCGGATGAGCGTTTCGGGAAAGTCGAAGCCGCGCTGGCCCTGATTGGCAGTCTCCGCGAAACCGTTTTCGAAGAGCAGGTCGCCGATGGGAACGACAACGCTCGAATCGGTGATCGCGGGCCGATCGGTGTTGATCACGGCGGGCGCGGCGGCGCTGGCCGTGGGCTGCTGCGGGGGCTGCGCGGATTGCGGCTGCGCGCGCAGCGGAGCGGCGCCAGCCAGCGCCGCGCACAGCAGCGCTCCTGCGATGATTCGTTTCTTGCGCAAGTCAGCAGGATTTCGAGCGCCGCGGCGCGCAGGCTCGGAAATGGAAATCGTCCAGCCGCCTTTCCCGATTCTTCATGGATGGCCCCGCTCGCTTCATCTGGCCGCCGTCTCCTGACTGAACAGGCACATCCACTTATTTCCTCGCTCCGTCCAAATGGACGATACGTACACGTGCGCCGCAAAATCCTTGCCGTGGGAAATTCCCTTCTCGGTGACCGCGTACGAGATCAAGCCGGTATTCGGCGCGATGCGGACGAATCGCACGTCCGACATCACGTAATCGGTCAGCCGGAACCCCGCGACGTTCTGAAGCACCTGCGCCTTCGTGGCCGGACCTTGCGCGTCCACAAAAACCGCGTCGTCCGCCGTCAGGTCCCCAAATCGTTGCACTTCGCCTCTCTTGAGATCCTCCAAGCCCTCGCGCTCCTTGGACACGACTTGAAGCTTCAACGCGCTCCCCGGGACGCCTGGCGCTTGCGCTTGCACTCTGGCCGATTCCGCGGCCATCGCAAAGCTCTTGTGCTGTTGCCACAGAAAAGCCGCGGCAATCGCAAGCACCGTGACGATTACGGCTGACGCTGTTTTCATGGCCCCCTCCTCCGCACTGCGTGCCTGGACTCTAGCAATATCCGCCCCGCAATGTCTCGCCAAAAAAATGCCGCGCCCGCCGCGCAGCGGGCAAATAAAACGAATGTCATTTGTACTTCTTTTCGGCGAGGAGCGAGACGTGGCGTCAGAAGATGAATTTCGCGGCGGCCTGGAGGACGCGCGGAGCCGCGGCGTTGATGACCTGGCCGAAGGTGGCGCTGCTGATATTGCCGTCGACCGCTTGCGGGCCGAAAAATTCGGCGTGGTTGAAAGCGTTGAACGACTCGAAGCGAAACTGCAGAGACTTGGATTCGCTGAAAAGCAAACTCTTCAGGAGCGCGAGATTGTAGTTTTGCATGCCGGGGCCGGAGAAAAAGCGGCGCGAGGCGTTGCCGGGCGTGCCCAGAGTGTTGTCGCTGAAGGCGGCGACATTGAAATAAGGCTGGCCGTTGCGGGGATCGTGATTGAGGTCGAGCGGCGCGCCGGAATAGTCGGGTTCGTCGACGCCGAAATTATTGATGCCGTTGGGCTCGGCGCCGAGAAGCGAGTTGTCGCCATAGTTGATGAGCGTGACGGGAAGGCCGGTGCTGTAGCGGGCAATGCCGGAAAATTGCCAGCCCCGAGTGAGGAGATTTCTCGAGTGAAGCAGACGGTCGAAAGGCAAGGCGACGTTGTAGCTGACAACGAAATTGTTGCGGATATCGAAGGACGAGAGAGCGCGGCTCAGTTCGGGATTGATGGGATTGACCTCTTCGCCCAAGTCAGAGGATTGGTCGAAGGACTTGCTGTAAGTGTAGGCGGCGAGCAGCTGCATGGAATGACTGGTGTGGCGCAGAGTAACTTGCAAGGAATTGTAGTCGGCATTGCCGATGCTGGTTTGCAGCGTGTTGCTTCCGAAATTGGGACCGAGCGGCCCTCGGGTGCCGTTGATGACCTGGCCCGAGGCGGTGGTGTAGACGTTGCTCTCGCCGAAGGGGCCGCACGGCGTTTGGCCGGGAGCGAGGTTGGCGGGATTGCTCAGTTCGAGGCAAAGCGCGGGATTTCCGGCATTGGCTTCCTCGAGGACAAGGAGGCGATGCGTTTCCGTGCCGACGTAGCTCAGGCTCAACAACGTGTTGGTGGAGAGGCCGCGCTCGAACGAAAGCATGTACTCCTCGGCGTAAGGAATGCGATTGGTGGTAGGAATCACGGGAATGCCGCTGATGGGCAGAAACTGCGACCAATTGAGAGTCGTGTCCGGATGGCTGGCGGAGGTGCCCAGCGGAGCGAGAGTCACGGGAAAATACTGGCCGAGGTCCTGACCCGTGGCTGCGGTGACAAATGGAGTGGCGAAGAGCGGCGGATCGGGGCTGGTGTACGTGGTGCCGTAGGGGGCGTTGGCGCTCATGACACCCATGGTTTCCGCTTCGATGGCGGTGTAGAAGAGTCCGAAGCTGGAGCGGATGCTGGTCTTGGGCGTGGGCGAATAGGCGAGGCCGACGCGCGGCGCGAAGTCGCGATCCCCCGGCGGAGCCAGCGTTGGAGGGACGCCGGGATCGGTGGGAAACAAAATTCCCGCCGGGGCGCCGGGGAAAACGATGGACTGGCGGCCGGGCTCGAAAGTTGCGACTTGATTGTACTTTTCATACCAGGGCTCGATGCGGTCCCACCGCAAGCCGTAATTGAAAGTCAATTTTCTTCCGACGCGCCAACTGTCCTGAGCGAAGAGACCGGTGAATTTGTCGCGGCCATAGAAGGACTGGAGCTGGCTCTGATTGTACTGGCTGGGAATGCCGAGCAGGAAATCCGCGAAGTCGACGCCCGTTTCCGATCCAAAGAATACGAAGGTGCCATTGAGCTGGGCGATGGGATCGGTGTTGACCTGGTAATAGTGAAACTCGGCACCGAAATTCAGAGTGTGCGTGCCGGTGATTTTTGAGACGGAGTCGCGCCACTGGAACGTGTTGTTGGCCTGAGTGAGCTCGTTGGGATTGGTTCCGATGGTGTAGTTATTGAAGGCCACGCTTTCCACGCCTTCAGTGGACGGAGAGAGGGGCACGATGCCGGGCGTGCCCGTGCCGACGACGAAGCCCTGCGAGGCCAAGCTGACGCCGAGGCCGCCGATCGGCTGGCCGAGATTGGTGTAGTCGCGCATATAGCTGAAGCTGAAGTCGTTCACGGCGGTCGAGCCAAAAGTTTTGCTGTCGTCGAGATCGACGAGCTGGGCGCGGCCTTTGTTCAAGGCATTGAAACCGGGAACGCTGGCGCCGCCTTGGGCGACGGGATAGGGATTGTTCTGGGTCCAGTTGTCGAGGAAATAGTAAGCGGAGAGAGTGCCCCAGCCGGTAACGGCGTCAAGTCGATAGGCACCTTTGTTGTCTGCGGAGATTTCGTCGAACGCGGACGTGGAGAAAGTACCGTTGGGATTATTGGGTTGCGGGATGTACTGCAAGAGACTTTTAGCGGGAGCGGACCACGCGCTTTGCGGGATGGTGGCGTTGGGAAGCACGCACTGAGAGGATAACGTGCAGCCGGGGAAGTAATATTGTTCCCCGGCGGAGACGGCGTAGCCCAGTTTATTCGAAAGCTGGCCGGCCCAGTAGGGGCCGCTGACGACGGTGGGCACGGTCTTGCCGCTCGCATCGGTGGTCACAAACGAGCTCGCCAAGTCCAACAGATTGCCCTGGCGATCTTGAACCGAAGGGACGGGAATCTCGCCGGTGTCGAGGCCCTGGGTGAGGCGGGTTCCCTCGTAGTCGGCGAAGAAGAAAACTCTCTGGCGGCGAATGGGCCCGCCGAAAGTTCCGCCGAACTGATTCTGATTGAACGCGCCGCGGGTGGGAGAAAAGAAATTGCGGGCGTCGAGAACGGTGTTGCGCGCAAATTCGAAAACGTCGCCATGAAACGAATTGGTGCCGGACTTGGTGACCACGTTGATGTGTCCGCCGCTGAATTCGCCATATTCCGCGTCGAAGTTGCTGGTGAGAATGCGGAATTCAGCGATGGAATCAAGATTGGGGATCACGGCGGTGCCATTGTTGACTTCCTCTTCGACATCGCTGCCGTTGACGACGAAGCTGTTCGCGGATTCGCGCTGGCCATTCATGGAAATGGTGCCGGGGTTCAATACGCCGGAGGGAGAAAAGGCGCTGACGCCGACGTCCTGCATAGTGCTGGAGGTGAGCGAGGTGACGGGAACGACGCCGGATTGAAGCGAGAGCAGGTCGGTGTAGCTGCGGCCATTGAGCGGCACGGAGGTCATCTGGCCGCCGGTGATGACTTCGCCCATTTGTGTGTCGGCGGTGTCCACGTGAACGCTGGCCGCGGAGACGATGACGGTTTCTTTCTTTTCGCCGATGGTGAGAGAGGCGTCGACGACGATTTTGCTGCCGACGTCGATGACTACCCCGGTGCGGCGCAAGGGCTGGAAGCCGGCGGCGTCGACCTCGACATCGTAGCGGCCAACGGAGAGATGCTGAAAGGAGTAAAAGCCCTGGCCATCGGAAACGACGGTTTGCTTCACGCCAGTCGATGTTTCGGTGGCGGTGACCTTTGCGCCGGGCACGACGGCGCCGTGAGGATCGGTCACCGTGCCGAGCAGGCTTCCGCCATCCGCGGCGCGGAGAGCTGGGGCGAGAGCGAGAAGCACCGTGAGAATGAGAACAGTGAAAACTAGAAACAGAAGCGCCCACCGCGCAGGCCGGAATACAGCTTTCATATTGAACCTTTCACAAAATACTATCCGCGATAGTAGGGGAATATTTCTGACCGGAACCCACAGAGCCTGCGGCCGAGTATGCAATCGAGAGTCCAGAGTTTTCTCGCGCGGCAGAGGATAACTGTTAGCAAACACGGCTGTTTTGCGAGCGTGCTCGCCTGGTTCTATGCAAACTGTTTCATAGAAGTTGAAAACTTTCGGCTCGCGGCGGTCTGGGTCCACGGGTGCCGCTGCCATGGAAAGTGAACGTAGAGAGGATCGTGCGCGCGGAGCGGAACGGTAACTGCCGGAGCGGTTTTCGGCCACCAGATCTTTCTCCTTAAATATCCGTGGCCGGCTGCTGTATGTATAATGGCAGCGATCGCCAGCCTATCCGGGTTGTCGATTCGCGGTCCTCATGACCCTTGGCCAAAAGGTTTTGTCGTGAGGACCGTTTCTATTTGCGCTTCTGTTTCTTCCACGGCCTGCGTGACGGCGAAGGCGCGAGAGCAGGCGGAAAATCGCCGATTTACAGTTGCAACTGCGTATCAACTGAAAACCGATTGAACTCGATTCCCTCTCCGGTGTCAACGCCGAGTTTGTGAATTTTCAGCAATGCGCAGCGAATGGCGTGGAGGCGAGGGTGAACGGTCGAAAAGCGACACTTGCAAAGAGCGATGCGAAAAGGCAAAGCGCGAACGCAACGATGGGTACGGCTTTCTGATGCCTGCGACTCAATTCATCTCTGACGCGGCGTGGAGGGGCCCCAGGAGTAGGCGCGGAACTGGTCGGTGGATTTGACGCGGACGCGGATGCCGTCGAGCTCAAGAGGAATGGGATTGTACGGCTTGCCGGTCTGGACGAAGACGATAATGGCGGCTTCGCTGGGATTGTCGAGGCTGGAAGTGACGCCGACGCCGAGAATGGCGGGTTGCTTCATCAGCGACGGAGAATATTTTTCTTTGACAGCTCTCGCGGCGGCGAGTTGCTGTGAAGTGGGGTTCGCGAGCGCGGGAGCGCTGGCACTTTTTATGAACGCGGCGGTCGATTGCTGATCGAGCACGCCGGTTTGCGGAAGCGAAGTGACGGCGACGACGCGCGTGGGGACTCCGGCGACGTTTTGCGGAATGGTGTGCGCGAGCGGCTCGCCTTTGCGAACGAAGAGAACAACGGCGGCGCGGTCGGTGCGGTCGAGGCTGCCGGCGACGCCGACAGCCAGTACGGCGGGGTCGGACATTAGTTGCGGCGCGTTTTGATTTTTCGCGGCTTCGGCCTGAGCAAGTTCAGCGGCAGAGACTTGCGCGGCGCTGGTTTGCGCTGTGGCGTCGAACGCCTCGGCGCCGGACGAAGTGCAGCCAGCGACGGCGTTGCGCGTGGCAGGGCCGACGAACGTGGGAAAGTTCTGCGGATTGCTGGTGTCACCCAGGTTGGCGAGAACGGTGGCGACGGGCGCGCCGACCGTCTCGTCCGAAGAGCCCGCGTAGAGCAGAGCGACCGGTTGCGCGCCGGCTTGCGAGACGATCAGCGAACCAGAATCCCCTGCGGCGCTGAACGAGCCGCCGTTGACGGCGATTTGATTGTCGTAAAGGGCGGTGAAACTCGCGCCGCCGAGGCCGTGAGTGTATTGGACGGAAACGTCGAAGTCAGTGGCTTCGACGGTGGAGCAAGTGAGTCCCGTGCTGCGGCCGCTTTTGGCGACAGCGGTGGAATCTGGAATGAGCGAAGAGGCAGGAAGAACAGTGCTGGCGGGAGGTTCATCAGTCGGCACGCCGGAGGCGTTGGTGGTGTCGCCGAGTTGGATGATGGCGCCGGTGGAATCGACGCTGGCGGGAGAAGTGACCACTTGGGCGATAGCGGCGTCGGCGGGGGGCATACAGTTCGAGGTGCAACCCGCGGGCTGCTCCAGCTCGACGAATTGCGAGAGATTGGCGACGGTATTCGCGCCGGTGGAGGAACACGGAGTGGCGGTGTCGATCAGGCCGGGCTGAATGATGGCATCGCCGATGCTGCCGGCGTCTTCGTCAGCAAGCACGTGATTATTGCTGAGAATGTATTGCGTTCCGGCGCGAACGACCAAAGAGCCGAGCGTGCCGCTGGCGCATTCGGTAGCGGTGCGGTCATTGGTGTTGCCGCCAGAGGTGCCCAGTTCGATGGGGAGATTTTGCGCCTGCTGATTATCGGTCAGTAGGGTGACCGCTTCGGAAGCGGTAATCGCGGTATTCGCCTGCGCGACGGCGGTGACGACGGCGGAGGTGATGGCGTCGCCAGAGGAGTCTACGGCGAGAGACTCAGGCGCCTGGTAGACACCGCCGGCCGAAATGGTGCCGACGGAGGCGTTGCCGCCAGGGATGCTGTTGACTTCCCAGGTGACGGTTTGATTCGTGCTGCCCAACACCGTGGCGGTGAACGGTGAGGTCTGCAGCGGCAGGACGGTGGGATCGGGAGTGGAGATGGTGATGCCAATGGTGACGGTGACGCTTGCCTGACCGCTTACGGAAGTGTTGGCTTGCGGAGTGGCGGTGACGGTGACGGTCGGCGGAGTGGGGACGCTCGCGGGGGCCGTGTATTCGCCGTTGGCGCTGATGGAACCATTG
>JASHQB010000287.1 GCA_030037775.1 Candidatus Acidiferrales bacterium | reverse complement strand
AGCCCCAGCGCGCCGATCATCATCGTGGTCAACGCGTTCGCGAATTTGCTTTTGAACATCGACCCTTCGCACGCCACCACGCCGTGATATTTCGGCACTTCGCGCTTCAGGAAAGGCGGAAACAAATCCGGCAGGTGCACCTGCCGCGCGCCTTGAAAATAGCCGCGCGTTAGTTTGAAATCCTGCGTCATCACTGCCAGGTCCACATTCTTGTCACCAAGCACGCGCCGCACTTGCCGCAGGATTTCCTCGACGCGCAGATCCGAGCCGGTGTTCCGCGCTCCGCAGTAACAGGCGAAAAGCAGACGCAGCTTTTCGCCGGGACGCCACGAATCCCCGCGGCCTAGCGTCCACGCCAATTTTGCAGACTCGATGGAACTCGCGACCCACGCTTCCAAAAACAGGTCCATCATCGCGGAATTCCCTGGGCGGCGCGCTGCGCGCTTCGCGCCTCCGCTTCGCGTGGCCATTCCTTGTAGGGATAAGAAAACTTGTTTTCGCGGCTGAACTTGAGCAGCGGAAAACAGTATTGCGAAAACGGCGCAGGCTTCTTTCCCATTTCCTTCACGATGCGCGCATTATCGAAAACCGTGTTCCACGTCAGGTACGGCAGAAAGACTTTCAGCAGCGTCGCCAGTTTGCCGGCTTTTCCCGCGCGCCTGGATAGAAAATTCACCATGCCCGACGTGGATTTTTCCAGCGAAGGCGCAAAAGCCGGCGCGCGCTTGCCTTGCGCCGCAGCCAGCGCTGCCGTCAGTTCCTTGTATGTCTCCGAGTCCGTGCCGGAAGACAGATGATAAATCTCCTGCTCCGGTTTTTCTTTCATGTGAAGACGCGAAATCGCTCCTGCCACATAATCCACCGGAACAATATCGACCTTATCGTTTGGCCGGAACGGAAGCACCGGCAGGGAAGCCAGAAAAACGAATGCCTTCACCATCTCGAATTGATTCGTCTCCGGCCGCCGGCTGTCTCCCAGCACGATGCTCGGCCGAAAAATCGTGCGCGGCACGTCCGGCAGAAGCTCGCGGATCATGTGCTCGCAGAACTTCTTCGTCCGCGCGTAGGGATCATAGTCGGAGCGGTCCCATTCAATCGCGGAGTCTTCCTCGATCACTTCGCTCTGCCGTTGCCCGGCAACCGCCACCGTGCTCACATGGCTGAACCGTTGCAGCCCGTGCCCATCCCGCGCCCGCATGGCCAGCTCGATCACTTGCAACGTACCCCGCAAGTTCACGTTCAGGCAGCTCTTTTCCGATTTGCGATTGAGCGACGCGGCGCAATGAATGATGGAATCCGTCGTTTGGACCAGCTCCTCATATTTGCCTTGCTCGATTCCGAAATTCTTCCCGGTCAAATCGCCCAGAAAAATCCGCATGCGCGAATCGAGCACCGCACGAAATCGCGCGAAATCCATGTGCAGTTGCAGCGATTGCCACAGCCGCTCGTGCGCTTCCTGCGGACTTGTTGCGCGCACCAGCAGATTCAGTGACTCGCCGCACTCATCCAGCAGATTCGCCACGATGTGTGCGCCAATATATCCGGTGGATCCGGTGACGAAGATAGCCACTGTTTTTGGGGTCTCAGGAGGCTGCGGCGGACGCGCTCTGTGCCGCGGGGGCGTCCGGCGGTTTGCCGGCCGGCGCCATTTCCCCGGCGCTGCGCGTTTCTCCGGCCCGGCCTTCGATGAGAGGATAGCACCACTTCCGCAGCGCAGGGATGTGCAGATTGATCCAATAATCCCACCAGTCGATCGACCGGCAATCGTAACCGAACCGCTCTTTTTCGTGCGCGGGAAGCATGGCGGATAGTCGCTCCACGTTCATCGCTTCGAACGTGTAGTCGTTGTGCAGAATGAACGGCTCGAACAAATTGATCAGCTTGATCACCCGTTCCAGCTCTCTTTCACGCCGCACCAGCGGCGCGGTGTTCAGTCCAAAGCTGGACGCTCCGCGATTGATCGCTTGCACGATGGCCCTCTGCGCCGGCGCGGAAAGCTTCTCGTACCGTTCTTTTGAAACCGGGATTGCATCAAAACGCGAGCGCAGCCAGTGACGGAAACCGTTCTGCGTTCGATAGAACTTCCTGTGCGCCAGGCTGGTCAGTTCAATCGAGCGCCGCATGTTGCAGGGATTGGTGACCGATGTCGCTAGCTGGTACAGCGGTTCGTGCCGGCGCTCCACCAGCGCGGCGCTCACCAGCGTCATTCCCCGCGTCACTTCGTCCACGGGAATAATGTCCAGGCACTTGCGCGCGTTGGTCGGAAGCTGCCGGAAATACGTTCCCAGAAGATAGGAGAGCGACGCCGATGTGTTCACCCCTTCGTTCCATCCACGGAACGGTTTTTCCAGAGAAGTTTCGACAATCGATGGCCGGACGATCGCAATCGGCAACCCCGCTCCTCGTTTGACGATCAGCGATTCCGCCAGCCCTTTTGTGAATGTATAGGTGTTCGGCCAGCCGAGCTCTCGTGCGCGTCGCATTCCCGCTTCCATGAGCGTCTGCCGCAACCATCGCGTCCGGTTCTTGCGGATCTGATTGTCCAGCGCCACGCCTTCCAGTTTCTTCGCGGCTTCGGGCTTCGCTAGTGCGGCCCGGCGCAGTTCGCCCGCTACCGCGGAGCTCTCCGCGCGGTCTTCCGTGTCACGAATCATCGCTCGCAACGAAAGCAGCTCTCTCTCCGCGTCGAAATCTGCGATGTCCGCCGGAACGTAATTCGCCGTCAGCGTCTCGATGACGCGCCCGTCGCGATCGCCGGCGGCATAGCACGTGGAAAGATGCAGAAGCGCGGCATGGTCCGTTTTGTGGAGGAAATCCAGCACGTTGGCCGCCGAGTCTACATTCGCAGTCAGCGCATCGCGCAGGTCCGGATTGAAATCCGTCAGGCCGGAGCTGTTCACAATCAAGTCCAGCTCGCGCCCGAGCCTCGCGCTCGTCGTTTCGTCCAAGCCCAGCATCGGCTTGCTCAAATCGCCGTCCAGAACCTCGACGTGCCCCGCCAGGAACTCATCGAACTTTGAACCTTGGTTCTTCGCCAGCCTTTCGAAGACCGGCGATTCATCCAGGGTCTTTCGGAATCGCGCCGCCGAAGGCGTGGAGCGTCGCCGGCGCACCAGCGCATAAATCTTTCCAACATCCGGAACGTCTTCCAGCAAACTCGCCAGCCAGACTTTTCCGATGAAGCCCGTCGCGCCCGCCAGCAAAATATTCTTGCCTCGCAAAGCCTCGCGTACCGAGAGCCGCCGGTTGTCCGTTTGTGCGCGAAAATCCACGATCTGCAGCTTGTTTTGCGGCGGACGTCGCTCGGCGGGTCGAATTGCCCGGTCCAAGATGTCCGTATGCTCGCCGAACCCCAGGCTCTTCACCAGTCGCTCCCGCGCCACGCGCCCGTCGGGATTGCTTCCGATGAAGCGCGCCAGCGGCCCGCGCGGCCGAATCACCGGATCGAGCAAACGCCCGGTCGCCATCCCGTCGCGAAAATCCAGCCGGTTGCACACCAGAAATTTCACGCCCAGATGCCTCGCCAGCGGAATCATCACGTGGTCCAGGCCCTGGCTCACCAGCACGATTTCCTCTCCGCGCTCCTGCGCCCGCCGCAATTCCTTCACTCCGGCTTGCTTCAGAGAGGGTTTCAGGTGGTATTCGAAATGCTCTTCCCCGAGCAAATCCAGCCGGTCGCGGCTCACTCCGCGCAGCACCGCGTGCAGCAAACGCGTCGCTACCGCTCGGTTCGTCAGGTACAGCACCGGCCGCGCCACCGCCAGCGCCAGCATGGTCCCGCGCCGCCCCCAGCGCTCCAGGAAGCTCTGCGCGTTCCATGCAAAAAACGCCACCGGCCGCACCGCCGTCAAGTTCAGCAGGCTGCCTTCAATGCGCCAAAATGTGACACCAGTACTGTCAAGTTTGGCGGATCCCGTTCCGCTCGCAAACTCCAAGGAATGCCGTTTAGGATTGGATGAGAGGCTCATTGCAGAACAGCGCTTCCGAGGCTTTGAAAATAGCACTATTCTCGCATTTGAATCAAGGCACGGTGGCCCAAAAAACGGCCTCTTAGCCTGACGCGACCCCCGGCTCCGTTTTCACCCCGCGCCGTGCGCCCGCGCCACGCTGAGAATTCCCAAGACGTAGAAAACGAACATCAGGCCCAGGTAAACCTTCGCCCGTGGCCGAGCATTTTGAAATTCGTGCCACGCCAGCACGCCCCACAGCGCCGCCACCATCGGCGACGCCTGTCCAATCGCGTACGAAGTCGCCACGCCGGTAAAACTCGCCGCCACCAGGTTGAACACCGTGCCCACGCCCCACACAATCCCGCCCGCGAGCCCCAGCAAATGGTCAGCCATCGACGCGTGAAAAAATCCCTCGAAGCTCACCGGCGCGCCATTGAGCGGATGCCGCATCACGTAAACATTGAACACAAAACACGAGAGCAGCGCGCCCAGCGTGAAGATTACTGCCGTGCTATACGGCGTCAGTGGAACCCCTGCGGTCAGCGCGCGCGTCACAAACGGCGCCCACAAGCCCATCAGCACGCCAGAAATCACGCACACCACAATGCTCTTGCGCGAAAGCGCACGGTTCGCGTCCGCCAGCGCAGCATAGGCCTTGCCGTCCAGAATCACCGCGACCACCGCGAACGCCACGCCTAGCGACAGCAGCAGCGGATTTCCCTTGGGCTGCAATTCGTAACTGAGCACCACGCCAACCACGAGCGCGATGCCGATCGACACAGGAAAAGCAATCGCCAGTCCCGCCATGTCGATTCCCGCCACCAGCAGCAGGTTCGCCAGGTTGAACACCGCGCCGCCAATCAGCGCCGAAACGATGTCCGACCGGCTCGCCAGATGGAGATTTACCGTGAAGGCGTGCTGGCCGTGGTGCACGCTGCCCATGGTCAGCGCCAGCACCAGGGAAATCGCGAAAATCCCGACCGCGTAATCCCAGTAGAAAAGCTCGAAGCGGTAGTTCTTTACGCCTTTGTAGGTGTTGGCCCACGAGCCCCAGCAAATCGTGCTGATGATCACCATCAGCAGAGCCACCGGGAAACTATGCGGAGTAAACATTTTTTCGCTGGCTTGGCATCACATCGCTGCCGCGGCAGCCGGCCGCTGCGCGCGAATGAAGGAAACTACTTCGTTGTACGTCGACATGGCCCGCGCTCCCACTTTCGTGCAGCAGAGCGCCGCGCACGCGTTTGCGAACGTGCCCACGCGCTCCAGGTCCCATTTTTGCAGCAGACCGTAGGA
>JASHQB010000286.1 GCA_030037775.1 Candidatus Acidiferrales bacterium | reverse complement strand
AGAACAGCAGTTTCAGCGCCAGCTGCATAATGCGCGGATTCGTCGAAGTGTTGGTGATCGTTCCAAAGGTGCCGCCGGCCGACGGCAGCCCGTTGGTCACAAAATCATCCGGCTGACCGAAGTTAACATTGTTGAAAGCATTGAACGCTTCGGCGCGGAACTGCAAGGTATAGCGTTCTCCGATTTTGGTGTTTTTCAGCAGGGCAACGTCCGTGTTGAACAGTCCGGGGCCAATCAGAATGTTCTTCCCGGTGTCCCCGAACGTTCCCGGGGCATTCTCGGTGAATGCCGCAGGATTGAAGTACTCCTGAATCAATTCGGCATGTGGACGGCCGGGGTCCAGTTTAGCTGTGGCGAGCGTGGCACCTGGGGCGAAGTCCGCCCGGTCCACGTAATCTCCCGTTTCGGAATTGTCGCAGCCGCACATGATGCTGAATGGCATTCCGCTTTGCCAGGTAATGATGGGCGCGATAGCCCACCCGTTCAGCAACTTGTCCGCGGCGCCGTTCCGGTGGAAATGGGGAATCTCCCAGGTTCCCGAAATCTTGACGCTGTTAGCGACATCATCCGCCGATAAGCCATAATTCGCGTTGCGGTCAAATGGATTGGTGGCGTAGAAGCTCTCACTGTTGACCGATTCGGAAAAGTCGTCCAGCGCCTTCGCCCAGGTGTAATCGGCAAGAAGTGAAAGTCCGTAACTTGTCTGCTTCTCCAGGCTCAGCTGCAGCGAGTTGTAGTTCGAGTTGTAGCTCGAATCGATCATTCCGATCGGCCCGAAGTCTGGATAGGGGCGCTGCCCCCCGAGGGCGTATATTCCGGCGTTGATATCGGCCATGGGCTCCTGGTCCGAAGTGCCGAAAAGATGCGTGCCTTTGTTTCCAAAATACGCCGCCCGGGCCAGCCAGGTCTTTCCGAGTTGACGCTCCAGCGTCAGATTCCAGATGGTGATTTCGGGCATCTTGAAGTGGAGCGAAAAAAAGTAAGCCAAGGTCGCGGGGAGAGGGAACTGAAAGCTCGAGGATGGCAAATTCGGCCCGAAATCCTGCGGGAACGGATTGGCGATGCCGGCGCTGCCGTAAGGATCGTCAAAGCTGACATATGGCTGGCCGCCCACGGGCAAGGTGATGATGGGCGCGAAAGGCGGCGTCCCGGCATCATCCTGGTAAGAGAGAGTTTCGGGTGGCTGAAAATAGTAGCCTGCCCCGCCGCGAAGGCTGGTCTTTCCATCATCGGTGAGGCGATAAGCGAATCCGATGCGGGGCGCGAAACTGTCGAGCGTCCGGTAATAGGTTCCTCTCGGACAGTTCGGATCGCCGGCAAGCAGCAACCCAAGGGGCGCGTTGGGGTAGAGCGTGGACTGTTCGCCGGGCTCAAAGCAAGGCAGGCGGTTGTGGCTGTCGGTATAGGGTATCAAGGGCTGCCAGCGCAACCCCCCGCTGAGCACGAGGCGCGGAGTAACGCGCCAATCATCTTGAATGAAAGCGTCCCAGTTATATCCTGTTATATTGGCATAGATCCCGCCGCCCTGGTTGAAGATGCTGACATCGCCGAGCATGAAGTCTGCGAGATTGTTTCCGGTGAAGGTCCCGCCGAACTCGAAACTGCCGCCCTCCAGGTACTGATTGGAAATGGGAGCGTCAACCCGCAGCATTTCCCCGCCGAAGCTGACCTGATGGTTGCCCTTGATCCACGTGACGACCTCTCGAAGCGTCTGGTCACCGCGGTTGTAATTGCCCACGTTGGGTCCGATGACGTCAAAATACCCGTCCACCAGAATGGTAAGCTGCGGCGACGGTGAGGGGGCAATGTTGGAACCGAGAGCGTCGGCGGAGAACGGAACGCCAGGAATATAGCCACCACGCTGCTGGTTCCACCCGAACCAAGTGTTAAAGAGCAGGTTGCTCGAGGCCACAACGGCATCGTTCACCGAAACGGTTTGCACCCGGACCTGATTGGCATTCGACTGAATCGTAAGAATGTCATTGTTGGTCATGGGAACGGCCGGTTCAACGAATTTGGTGTAGAAGTATTTCCCGCTGATATGCTGCTTGCCCAGGGTGTAATCGATCTTGCCCAGGAACTGGTTGTCGTTTGTATCGTTCGCAGCTCCGAGGTAATTGAGTTCGTGGCCGCCGGCATTGGGCAATGGCAGATACTGCGTCAACTTCTGCGCGGCAGTGGAGAGAGTCAGTCCTGCCTGGGTGAGATTGTTATACGGAATCGCCGCACCGGTAATGGGATTTGTCAGTTGAGTGCCATTCGGGTCGGTGCAGAGCCCGCTCGAGTCATAGGTCGAGCAAAGGTCCCCAAAGTCACCGCCTCGTTCGGCCATGGTGGGGACGAAAGCAATATTCCCATTGGGCGCCGTGCGCGTGCGCGTGCCCTGGTAGCTGGCAAAGAAAAACAATTTGTCCCGCTTGATCGGCCCTCCCAGCGTCCCGCCGAATTGATTCTGTTTGAGCGTGTCCCGCGTCGGGGCAAAGAAATTACGCGCATCAAAAACGTAGTTGCGGACAAAATCGAACGCATCCCCATGAAACTGGTTCGTGCCGGACTTGGTGACGATGTCGACCACCCCACTGATGGCGTTGCCGTATTCCGCGCTCATGTTCCCCGTTTGTACGTTGAATTCCTCGACCGCGTCGGGGTCCGGAAACGGGAGATTGGTGTTCATGTAGGTGTCGTTGTTGTCGGTGCCGTCCAGCTGGTAGTTGACCCCGTTCGGGCCGCCGCCATTAACGTTCGCGTATTGCTCCCCGGGGTAGGCCCCGCCTTCACAGCCCACGCCGCAATAGTCGTTGGTCACATCATTCGCGCCCGGGACAAGGAACAGCAGGTTCTGCGCTTCCCGGCCATCGAGGGGCAAGTTCACAATGCTCTGCTGGTTCACCAGCTGGCCCGTGGTGGCCGAACGCGTGGTAACCAGCGGGGTATTCGCCGTTACGGTAACTTTCTCGTTGACTCCGCCAACATGCAAAACCACCGTTTGCGTCGCCGCCTCATTAACCGTCAGGATGATACCTGCCTGAATATAGGTCTCAAATCCGTCCCGGGTCACCGTCAACTCATAGGTTCCTACCGGAAGGGCGGGGAATACGTATTCGCCGGTCGATTTACTCGTCGTCCGGTAAGTCACGCCGGTCGCCGTGTTGCGCACGGCCACACGAGCAGCGGGAACGGTGGCGCCGCTAGGGTCGGTAATTCTTCCGCCCAAGCTGGCTGTCGTGAACTGTGCGGCCGCGGGGAGCGCCCCCAACACCGCCACGAATAGAATTGTCAGAAACGCCGCAACGCGGAATCGCTTCGCCGCTCTACCCTTCGCCATGCTTCTCTCCTCCCCGAAGGCACACTCCACGCCTATCCTGTTGCTCCGCTCTGCGGTTTCCGCCGCTCGCTCGGCCCAATCTTAAAATTCTTTTCTTGAGGATCGCCTCGAACGCAAGCTAACGAAACCAAACGAAGCATAGGTCTGCCCATTTTGGAAAGTCAAGCTCTCTTTTTTAGCTGCCGCGCGCCCTGCGTGAAGCAACACGCACTCGTGGCCGCGCGGCCAATCAAGGATCAAAGCCTCCCAGCACAGTCGGCAAGGCAGTCGGAGAGAATGCAAATTGTGTCTGGTCGTGCGCTCAATCTCAGCCGGGACACCGGCGCGAGAAGCGAAAAAACTTGCCTTTTCCGGCCCCAATATGCCAGACTTCGGCGCGCTGCGATTCGAAAGCGAACATAAGCTTTAGAAAAGGCCTCCGCAAACAGGTGTTGCACCTCAAACCCAACCGGATTCTGGCCGAGGAGAGGCGCCGGCGGATCATCGACCTGGTGAATCAGCACGGCACCGTTCTCGTACCCGGACTGGCGCGGCAGTTTGCCACCTCCGAGGTAACGATCCGCCAAGACCTGGAGGCGCTTCATAACCAGGGCTATGTCCATCGGACTCACGGAGGCGCGCTTCCGGTTCGTTCCGCCGCCCTGCTGGACCGGGCACTGTCTGAGAAAGAAAAGCTCCATCGTCGAGAGAAGCAGCGCATCGCCGCCGCGGCGGCTCGCTTCGTGAAGGAGCGCCAGTCCGTTGTCCTCGATTCGGGAAGCACGACCACGGCGGTGGCTAGGGCGCTGCGTAACTTCCACGAGTTGACCATCATCACGAACGCCGTCAACATCGCCGCCGAGCTGGCGGGTACCTCCATTCAAGTCATTCTCACCGGCGGAACATTGCGGGAGAATTCATTTTCTCTGATCGGCCCGCTGGCGGAAGGCGCCTTGGAGCGCCTTAGCGCAGACTTGCTCTTTCTCGGCGTTGACGGTTTCGACGTCAACTTCGGCCTTACCACACCAAACCTGCTCGAAGCCAGTGTCAACCGAGTGATGATGAAGATCGCTCGCCGCCGGGTCGTGGTCTGTGATTCGAGCAAGTTTGCCTCCCGCAGCCTGTCGTTGATCGCCGCGGCCACCGAGATCCATCACGTCATCACGGACAGAAACATTTCCGAATTGGATTTAAGCGCTCTGAAAGAAGCAGGAATAAACGTCACGCTCGTTTGAGTGTGATCGGCTCCGCGGTCATTTGGGTTTCCTTGGGTTTTGTTTTGACACGCCACGCTCTAGAAAGGGCCAGGTTTGAGCGACAGCGGTAGAATCATCCGTCTCAACCGCGTTTTGGGCGGCAATCACCACAAGGCACTGATCGTTGCTTTCGATCACGCTCTTGTTCTCGGCCCCATTCCGGGCACGGAGAATCCGCTGGGCCAGCTCCGGCGTTTTGTGTCAGGCGGCGCTGACGCTATCCTTCTTAACCTGGGGCTCCTCGAAAACTCTGTTCGATCGCTCGCCTCCGCTCCGCTCCCGGGAATCATCGCCCGAATCGATTGGACTACCGTTTGGGGCGCGCCGGGACACCCCGACGGCGGTGAACTGCGGGGTTGCCTCCTGGCTCGGCCCGAAGGCGCGCTGCGACAAGGAGCAGATGCCGTGCTGACCTACCTGGTGGTCGGCACGGGCGACACCGACTTCGAGGCCAAAGAAGTCGAGCGCAATGCCGAGGTCGCCCGTGAGTGCGAGCGGATCGGAATGCCACTCATCGTAGAAACCCTCGCCCGCGGGAAAAAGGTGACAGCTCCAAGTGACCCAACATGGCTCAACCTTCACACGCGCATGGCGGTCGAGCTGGGAGCCAGCATGATCAAGACAGACTATGCCGGCGATCCCGACAGCATGCGGCGTATCGTCGACAACTGCCCTGTTCCGATCGTCGTGCTCGGCGGCAGCCGCTGTTCCTCGGAGGAACAGGCGCTGGAGGTTATTCGCGGCGCGATCGCGGGTGGTGCTGCCGGCGTCCTGTTTGGCAGAAACGTATTCCAGTCGGCAGATATCGGCTCGTTCCTAGGGAGGGCGCGCGCCGCTCTCGACGGTCCTCAGGTCACACCATGAGCTCCCCGATGCGTCGCGCAGGTCCCGCGGCTCGTCGCGTCCCGAATCTCTTGCCCGGACGGGCCGGTTACCGGATCGAAACCGACTGGGGCCGCGTCGCAGTCTTGGAGGGCGGCGGGCACATTTGCGAGGTCAATCTGAAGGCCTGCGGCGAACTGAACCCGTTGTGGACACCACGGTGGAAAACGATCGATCCGCAGAGGTACTCACCTTCGCGACACGCGCGGTTGTATGGCCGACCGCCGGACGGTCGCCTGCTCGCCGGCATCGTCGGCCACAATCTGAGCTTCGACCACTTTGGCCCGCCCTCACGGGAGGAAGTCGCCGCCGGACACAGCACTCATGGTGAAGCGCCATCCATGAAATGGAAAATCGAGGCTGCCAGAAACGTGCTCGGCCCTGGGGTGAAAGCCAGCGTGCTGTTGCGGGAAGCGCAGGTGCGCTTCACGCGGATCCTCTCGCTCGATCCACGGTGGCCCGTCGTTTACTGTGAAGAGCAAGCCGAAAATCTGAGTAGTTTTGACCGGCCGGTCTCTTGGTGCGAGCACGTTACGTTCGGCCCGCCTTTCGTCGAGCCGGGCCTTACGATTTTCGACATGCCGGGCACTCGCGCAAAAGCCTGCCCGCCGAGCTATAGCACCCAACCCATCATTAAACCGAACGCGGAATTCAAATGGCCCTGCGCGCCAACCCTGGCCGGCGGTACTCTCAATCTGCGGACCATTCCCAACCGCCGATTCGGGAATTACACGGCGCAACTCCTCGACCCGAAGGCACCCATCGCCTTCACCTCTGCGTGCAACCCGCGTTTGCGTCTCTTGGTCGTGCATGCCTTCCGTCGCGCCGACTTCCCTTGGGTCGGACGATGGGTCGAGAGTTGTTGTCGCTCGCAGCCTCCCTGGCGCCAGCGGACCCTTTGCTGCGGCATGGAATTCAGCAGCACGCCGTTTTCGGTTCCGCTCCGCGAGTCCGTCGACCAGAACCGCCTATTTGGAGAAAAAACCTATCGTTGGTTGCCGGCCAAGTCGACTGTCGCAATCCGGTTCCTCATGTTGCTGTTCAAAGTCCCAGGGGATTTTCGCGGAGTGCGCCGTGTCTCGGTTACAAATCATGCAACCACCATCGTCGAAATGGGCGCGCACCCACGGCGGCTCAGGTCCCGCGTACATCCGTTTCTGTGAAGGAACTCGACGCTTATGAGCCTGCTTGCCATCGATCTCGGATCGAGCCAGTGCAAGGCGGTCGTTTTTCGTGCGAACGGCGAAGCGCTCTCTTCGGCGGTCCAAACGTACGCTCCTGAATTTCCAGAGCCGTCCCATTGTGAAATGGATCCCGAGAGATTCTGGGTCGCTGCGGTCCAAGCCTCAAAACTCGTCACCCGCAACTTGCGCAGAGATCCGATCGAGGCTGTTTGCTTCAGTTCGCACGGTGAGACCTTCATCCCCGTCGGGAAACACGGGAAAGCGGTAGGCCCCGCCATCCTGAATATCGACACGCGCGCCACGTCTGAAGCCGCGTGGTGCGAGAAATCCATTGGGAGGAAGCGGTTGTTCGGCATGACGGGCTTGGTAACCCATGCGATGTACTCGTTGCCGAAGATCGTCTGGCTGCGCCAGCATCAGCCGAATCTCACTGCCGCCACGGCCCGCTTTCTCAGCGTGCCCGCCTACCTCCTCGGCCATTTGGGGCTCCCTCCCTACATCGACTACTCCCTGGCGGGACGCTTCCTGGCCTTTGACGTACGACGGCACGAGTGGTCCGACGAAATCCTCTCGCTCGCACAGACCAAACGATCGCAGTTTCCCATTCCCGTGCCCGCGGGCACGATTGCCGGAAAACTCAAAGCCGGCGCGGCCCGAACCCTTGGCGTGCCAGCCGGGACGCCCGTTGTCGTGGGAGGTCACGATCAGGTGTGCGCCGCGTTGGGCGCGGGAGCCATCGACAAAGGCCGCGTCTCGGATTCCATGGGAACGTACGAGTGCCTTCTCGCGACGTCGGATGTACCCGCCCTGGATGATCAAGCGCTCGCTGCGTCTCTCAATTCCTATAATCACGTGGTCCCTGGCAAATACGCCACGCTGGCCTACTTCCCATCGGGAATCATGGTCAGCTGGTTTCGTAACCTTGTTATGGGCCCTCGCCGATCGAGCAGGAAGTCATCGGCGATTCCCGATCAAGCGGCGGCTTACGAATGGCTCGAATCCCAATGCCCTGCCGCGCCCTCCGGGCTGTGCATCACTCCCCATCTGATCGGGACCTGCAATCCGGACTTCAACGAGCGCGCTCGCGCAGTGATAGCCGGACTCTCGCCGAACTCCGGCTGTGGGCATATCTACAAGGGCATTTTGGAGGGCATCGCCTGTGAACTTGCGAATGTTTGCGCTTTGCTCGCCAAAGCTTGCAGGGACTTCCATGATATCTATGCGACCGGCGGAGGCGCGGAATCGCCTCTCGGCTTGAAATTGCGGGCGTCACTCACAGCTCGCCGCATTCATGTCATGAAGAGCCCGGAATCGGCCTGCTTGGGTGGTGCCATCCTCGCTGGCGTTGCTGTCGGTATCTACAGCGGCATCTCCGAGGCTGTCCGCGAGGTCGTCCACGAAAAGGAAACGGTTGATCCCGATCCCGACGTGCGCGCCTCCTATACCGCGCAAATAGAGAAGTACCGGCTGCTCTACTCCGCACTCACACCCGTTCGCGACTTTGATGTCTCGCACCTCTCGAACAGGAGGCAATCCGCATGATCCAGCCGACAGTGGGCTTCATCGTGTATGGCGTTCATAAAGACGGCCTTCAAGACCCCATGGGTGTTCCTTTCATTGACGACGCCATCGTGGAGCAATCGAAAAATGCCTTGCGAAATGCCGGCCTGAAACTCGTCGAGCATAATATCGTCGTGGCCAGCAAGGAAGAGGCCCGCGCAGCAATGAGAAAAATGAAGTTTGACGACTCGGTGGACTCTGTCGTGCTCTTCTCCGGCACGTGGGTGTGGGCCGCCCATCTCGTCGGCGCCATTCGGGATTTCGCTGCCACCGGCAAGAGCGTTTTGCTGTGGACCCATCCCGGCTCGCAAGGATGGCGCCCCGTCGGTGGCCTGGTCATGCACGGAGGTCTGCTCGAAATAGGCGTTCGGCACAAGTTCGTGTACGGTTCGTCCCAGGATAACGAAACGATCTCGAAAATTGTGAGCTACGCCCGCGCGTCCCATTTGAAAGCCCTCCTAAATCTGTCCACGATCGGGACGTTTGGCGGGCGCGGAATGGGCCAAACCTGCGGAGTGGCCGATCCCTCTCAGTGGATGCGTATGTTTGGCATCGATATTGACTCCCGGGATACGACCGAGCTGATCCGCGCCGCCGAAAGAATCAGCGAAAGGAAAGTCTCCGGCCTCGGGCCGCGGCTCGAGCGGCTATTCGGGGCCGCTCCCGACAGAAACATGGTCAACGAACGCTCCATTCGCCTTTATCTGGCGCTCAAGGAGTTGGTGGAAAAAGAGAAGTTCGACTTCTATACGATCCAGTCCTTTCCGGGCCTTGGCGATCACTATGCCGCGACCTGTTTCGCGCAGAGCATGATGCTCGAGGACGGATACGGCACTTCGACGCTCGGCGACTTCAACACGGCTCTCACGGTTCTGCTGCTGACCAAGCTCAGTCGTGACCCCGTGTACTACGGAGATCTCCAGCACATCGACAAGAAAGCGCGGGAAATCAAGATCATCGGTGATGGGGCCTGCCCTCCTTCTCTGGCCGGCAGACTCGGCCCTGCCGGATTCGCGCAGCACGGAATCCCCACGGAAGGAGAGGCTGGCGGCGTCTCCGTCAGGCTGATCTGCAAACTTGGGGAAGGCGTCCTGGCTCGCTTGGGCCGGGTCGACGGCGAGTTTCGCATGGCGATTTGCCGCGCGTCCATTTTCGAGCCGCCGGCGGACAAAATCGACGAGCGGCTCTCCGAGTGCGGCATTCCGTTCTGGCCCCACGGCTTCATAACCGCTCACTGCGACATGGAAGCGCTAATCCAGAATTGGACCAACGAGTACGCCTGCCTCGGATATGGAGCGGACCTCTATACAGCGCTGGCCGACTTCTGTGAGGTTACCGGCGTAAAACCGATCTTGCTGAGCGATTGATTACCGAATGAACTGGAAGCCAGGCGAGCCCTGCTTGGCGGCGGAAAACCGATCACCGCGCGCTTCGGCAGGCTTGCTCACCTCCTGAGGTGCTTCACCCTGGTTGGTTGGCTCCGTCGCCCCTCCTCTCGGGCCGTTTTCGGCAAGAGCGACTGATCATGGGGCCATCCAACCGCTTCTAGTTTGCCCGCTCGTGAGCGATAGGAGCGCGCGGTGACTGTTCGAACGGTTGGGATGGTTGGCGACCGCTACCGAAACACGCGAATCATGCCAATGTTGGCACTGAGCACGCTCTGTTTTTCGAATGCCAGATAGCGTCCGTCCACTGAAACATCGAAACGGTCCTGGGGATTCTGCGCCGGGTCGACCCAATAGGAGTGGATCATGGGGATGATAACGGATGTCGAAATGAATCCCGCGCCATTCACATCTAATTTGCACAGAACGGCGTTCAGATCCGGCGCGCCTTTCAGGAAATAAATCTCATCTCTCGGACCGCGAGCAATCCCGCCGTCAACCCAGCCGCGAAAGATTTGGCGGGGCGGACTCTTGAAGTCATCCACCCAAAGCCCGGCGTTGGGATCGTCTTCGCTCTTAGCGGACACAATAAAAATAACCGAACGAGCATCTGGCGCCCACTGCGCTGGCGCAGCCCCGAAACTCGCGGGGGGATTGCCGAGCGTCTGCGTCTTCGCAACCCGCGCATCGAATGCCTCAACCTCAAGTTTTGAGTTCTGGAAGAGCAGCCGGCCGCCGAGCCCGACATCAAAATACACATCATTGCCGTTCTTGAGAATCGTCTCCGGAGTTCCTCCCGAGATCGAGACGCGGTTAAATCCGTAGGGAGTCGAACTCACAGCGTAAATCAAGTGCTGGCTGTCCGGCTCCCAGTGCGGGAAAACGTTGATCCCGTCGTCCTTGACGACCTGTACAGGATTTGAGCCGTCGGCATCGGAGAACCAGATACTTTCTTTCTCCGCACCCTTGAGGTTGGAGAAATAAGCAATATATTTCCCATTTGGCGAATACTCGGGTGCCTCTTGGTTGCGCGCCGGGTCGGTCGTGAGCAATTTCACATTTTGCTGGCCCGAACTAGCCTGGAGGTCCCCCTGGGCAATGTTGACCCTCTCATGCCATGTGGAGAAGACGATCTTCTTGCCATCCGCGGAGACGTCCAGCTGTGCGTCGTCGCCCTGGCCTGCCGTGATTTGCTCGGGCTCTCCTCCGCTCGCTGAAATCTTCCAGATGTTCATGGCGCCGCCGCGGCTGGAGGCGAAGTAAATGTAACGGCCATCCGGGGACCAGGCCGGAGAGAGGGCAAGCGCGGAAAGTTGCGTCAATTCGCGGGCTCTGCGCGAACCGAGATCAACAACCTCCAATTCGGAATAAGGCCCATCGCTTTGGGCGCAGAACGCGATTTGTCCGCCATCGGGAGAAAAGCGCGGCTCTGTCTCGTGCAAACCCGAGGCTGTGGTCAATGGGCGTGCATTCTCTCCGGAGGTGCCGGAAATCCATATCGTGTCATCCGTCAGGTTCTCGTATGCCAGTTCACGGCCACTGGGAGACCATGCGGGATCGGTCGCGTTCAAAATAACGCGGCGGGCTGTCCCACCGAGCGCAGCCACTTCCCAAATGTCCCATAGCCCGGAACGATTGAGCTGCGCGTATGCCAGCGTCGTCCCGTCTGGCGACCACTCGGGCCGCTTCTTCAGATTCGCATCGTTCGTCACCTGCACCAGGCTGCCACCGCTGATCAGTCCCACGTAAATGTTGTAATGCCCGTCGCGATTCGAGACAAAGGCCACGGAACGGCCATCCGGCGAAAACGCTGGCTGCGCCTGCACGCCGGCAAAATTCGTCACGGCGCTGAAGTGCATGGCGCTGTGGGGAGTCCAGACTGGGCCGAACCGCCAAACAGCCAGACCGGCGACCAGCGCACCGACCATCATGCCCGCCAACACCGCAGGCACAACTCGGCGCGCAACAGGAAAAGAAACACCCGCGGTGGAGTAGGAATCGGGCGAACCGGCGAGAACCTCTTCCAGTGAAACGCGCGCATCGCCAATGTCGCGCAGGCGATGTCTTGGATCCTTCTGCAAACACCGCCGCAACAAGACACGAACATGAGCGGGGACTGCCGCGGGCAGCGCGTTCCAATCCGGCTCGCTTTTGATGACGGCGGCAAGAGTGTCGGTCACCGTTTCACCGCTGAAGGCCATTTTGCCGGTGAGCATTTCAAACAGCGCGCAGCCGAAGGACCAAATATCCGTGCGGCGATCGACAGACTTGCCTTTGGCCTGCTCGGGCGACATATACGCCGCCGTGCCGAGGATGATTCCCGCTTGGGTGGCCATGCGAGAGATCGTTGGCGAGGAAGAAATGTCCACCGAGGCCGGATCGCCTTCGAGCGCCTTGGCCAAACCGAAGTCGAGAATCTTCACTACATCGTTGGAAGTAAGCTTGATGTTCGCCGGCTTCAAATCGCGATGCACAACGCCGCGTTCGTGCGCGTATTCCAGACCTTCGGCGATCTGCTGGGCGATGGGCAGAGCTTCTTCGAAAGAAATCGCGCCTTGTTTGATGCGGTCCGCCAGCGTGGGTCCTTCGACGAGTTCCATCACCAGAGCGTGACTGCCGGAATCCTCGAAGCCATAAATCGAAGCGATATTCGGATGGTTCAAAGAGGCCAGGAGCTGAGCTTCGCGACGAAACCGCGCCATGCGCTCCGCGTCGCGCGCGAAAGCCTCGGGCAAAACTTTCAGCGCCACATCGCGCCCGAGTTTCGTGTCCCGCGCGCGATAGACCTCGCCCATCCCGCCCGCGCCAATCGCGCCGACGATCTCGTAAGAGCCAAGTCGGGTTCCGGGGGAAAGGCCCATGATGCAGGGGCGGATTGTATCGCAACTTCGACAGGTAGTCGGACCGCAATCTTCGCTACCAGTTCGCCGCTTGCAGAGGCGACTAGGCCTTCGCTCGAATCCTGCCATTGTTGGGGTTGGAGCACTAACCGCCGATCCACACTGGACTGAATATATAGGAATATGTATACTGGTATACGCGTGGAAGGCGCGTTGAAGCCTGTCAAATGGATTGGAACGTCGCTTAGGGATTTGCGATCTTTCCCTCGCGAGGTCAGGATCGGCATTGGACACGCGCTCTTTGCGGCCCAGGAAGGCAAGACCGATCCCGCCGCCAAGCCTCTCAAAGGTTTTGGCGGTGCCAGCGTGCTCGAAATTGTGGCTTCGCATCACGGCAATGCGTGGCGAGCCGTTTACACCGTGCGGTTTCAGAATGCCGTGTATGTCTTGCACGTATTTCAGAAGAAAGCCACAAGAGGAATTGCGACACCAACAAGGGAGATTGACTTGATTAGACGGCGGCTAGCCGAAGCCGAGCGGGATTACAGAGAAATGGAGAACTAAAATGAAGGCTAAGAGACGAACAATCCACAATCGTGTAGCCCACGTGACCGAAGCAACCGGAAACATCTTCGCGGACCTTGGGCTTCCTAATCCTGAGCAAGAACTGCTCAAGGCGCAGCTAACGCTGCAAGTCTACACGATCCTCAAGGACAGCAACATGACACAGGCGGAGATTGCCAAGATTCTCGGCGTGCAACAGCCCCAGGTTTCCTTGCTGATGCGGAACCGCGCCGGCAGTTTTTCCGTTGGGCGCCTGATGGAATTCCTCACGGCCCTACGCCAGGACGTTGAAATCACCGTGCGCCCTACTCGCAAGGAACATGGAGCACTCTCGGTTGTCTCGGCGTGAACCGACGTCCGCTGAACGACAAATCGGCGGCGGATCAACGAAAAGAGGGACGGTAGCGGATTCCGGCGCACTCAAGAAGAAAGAGCTTCTGTTTGCCACCCACCGTCACTGGATTTGGGCAGTCGGAATCCGGTCGGAATACTACGAACGCCTCAAAGCGAATCCGCCTAGTTCGGGTGACTTGCTGGAGTGGTTTCTGACAGGCGAGGCAATGTATTTGTGCATCTGGTACGGTTTGCTCTTCACAGGTTGCGAAGGGCTACGCAAAAACGGATTCATGGTACCCGACGCACAAACCGAAATCGATGCAGTCTACGATTCTCTGCGGTTGTTCCGGAACGCCATTTTCCACGTCCAGACAAAATATTGACCTCGAAGATATTCTCTTTTCTTCAAGACCCTAGTACCGACGCGACTATCAGAAAAATCTACGATGGCCTCGACAAATGGTTCGGCACCCAGATTATCGGAATTACGTCAGGTGAGTGGCTGGGTAGGTTGCGGTAGAGTCCGAGCCGTGACGCGTCCGGCACATCGATTCGCATTTAGGATGGGTATATCAGGCACGGCTGCACAGGCTGTCTGTTGTCACTCATGTATTACGAGCGTGCCAGACCGGACTCACCGGAATACCAGAAATCGCGACATCCGGCTTATCACTTTCGATTAAGCGCTCGCGATTTAGCCAAATTTGGGCTTCTGATGTTGCACAACGGGAATTGGAATGGAAGCCAAGTTATTTTTGCTGGCTGGATCGAAGAAAGCACTCATGCCTACATAACGGACACAACCCCCTTTGCGAGCGATGGCGCGGGATACGGGTACCTGTGGTGGGTGAATGGATTCAGATTGCCAGAGAAAAGCTTGTCCGCTAGGGGCGCACTTGCCAAGTATTTGGTTGTGATTCCAGAGCGAGGCTTGGTCGTCGTCTACCGCCCGGACGCATAGGTCAGTCGGATACCCCAGCCTCGGACGCAAGCGTGTAGCGGTTTCGGCGGTTCGCCGCTTCCCGCGCTCGCAGAACCCACGGCTTTCATCTGGCATGCGTTTGACCGCTAACGAAAGACATCCTAACATTCTCGCCGGTGACCACTCCGTCCCAGCCCGTGGGGCAGACAGTTTCGCATTACCGCATCCTCCGCAGGATCGGCGGCGGCGGAATGGGTGTGGTGTATGAAGCCGAAGACCTGAAGCTCGGTCGCCACGTCGCGCTCAAGTTCCTGCCCGACGAACTCGCCCACGACGCACAGGCTCTCAGCCGCTTCCAGCGGGAAGCCAAGGCTGCATCCTCCCTGAACCACCCGAACATCTGCACGATCCATGAGATCGATGAGGCTGATGGGCGAACGTTCATCGCCATGGAGTTCCTTGACGGCATGACCTTGAAGCACCGCATCGGCAATCGCGTGATGGACACGGACCTGATTCTCTCGCTCGCTATCGAGATTGCCGACGCGCTGGATGCCGCTCATGTGGAAGGCATTGTGCACCGCGACATCAAGCCTGCCAATATCTTCGTCACCAAGCGTGGACACGCGAAGATTCTGGATTTTGGGCTGGCGAAGGTCAGTTCGGCGAAAAGCCCAACTGGCAATGAGCCAACATTAGCTACAGAGGAAGTTGACCCAGACCACCTCACAAGTCCCGGGAGAACTTTGGGGACCGTCGCCTACATGTCGCCGGAACAAGTCAGGGGAAAGGAACTCGATGCTCGCACTGACCTGTTCTCGTTCGGCGCGGTGCTGTATGAGATGGCGACGGGTACCCTGCCCTTTCATGGTGAGACCTCTGGTCTGATCTTCAAAGCCATTCTTGATTCCGACCCTCCGCCTGCCATCCGCTTCAATCGCGAGATTCCACCCAAGCTGGAAGACATCATCAACAAGGCGCTGGAGAAAGATCGGAACCTCCGCTACCAGAACGCAGCTGACATGCGGACTGACTTGCAACGGCTGAAGCGTGACACAGAAACGGGGCGCGTGCGAGCGGCGAGTTCGGGAAGTATCGCCGCCTTACAAGAAAGCGGGACACAGGCTGGCATAGCGCAACCGAGTCCGGCATCGGTTTCCACCCACTTGGCTACACCTTCATCATCTAGCGCGGTGAAGGTGGCCGAAGTTCCTTTAGCCAAAAAGAGCAACCTCCGGAAGATCGTGGTTCCCTCGGTCGTCGTTGTGGTCGCATTGATTGCTGGCGGCATTTACTATCGCGCGCATCGAGCCAAGCCGCTGACCGATAAGGACACGGTTGTTCTCGCCGACTTCGACAATAGCACCGGCGATTCAGTTTTCGACGACACTCTGAAAACCGCACTCAGCGTCTCTCTGAACCAGTCGCCGTTTCTGAACGTTGTGTCAGACAGTGCCGTCAGCAAGACGCTAAAGCTGATGGAGAAGCCACCTGAGACCACGCTCACGCAGGACGTGGCCCGCGAGCTATGCCAGCGGGCGGGCAGCAAGGCGTACATCGCCGGAGAGATCGCCCGTCTGGGCAGCGAATATGTGCTGGGTTTAAAAGCGGTCGACTGCCAGAGCGGAGACGCACTGGCGCAGGAGCAGGTCACGGCTCCTTCGAAGGAGAAGGTGTTGGATGCACTGGGCAAGGCGGCGTCCAAGCTGCGTGGCAAACTCGGTGAATCGCTGGCTACGGTGCAGAAGTTCGATGTTCCCCTAGCCGAAGCAACCACGTCTTCGCTAGAAGCCCTGAAGGCATACGGTCTTGGCAGAAAGGTTCTTCGCGAGAAGGGACCGGCGGCAGCACTGCCCTACGACCAACACGCCATTGAACTGGACCCGAGCTTTGCGATTGGGTATGCCGCAGTCGCTTCCGACTATGTCAGCATAGCCGAAGTTGGACGCGCCAGCGAATATTACACTAAGGCATTCCGTTTGCGTGATCGCACGAGCGATCGGGAAAGATTGTCGATCGCTGCTCGTTACTACGACCATGTAACCGGGGAACTGGAGAAAACCGTACAAACGTATCAGGAGTTGGTTGCAAGCTACCCGCAAGACTTCGGAGCGTTTGGCAATCTGGGAAATGCGTATACCGAGCAGGGACAGTACGAAAAGGCTGTGGAAGCGTATCGCGAAAACCTACGCCTCACTCCGGATAATCCCGTTCCTTACGTTAGTCTTGCCTCGTCTCTTCTTGCATTGCAACGATTCGACGAAGCGTGGCAGACCATAGAGCAAGCGCGAGCGCGAAAGTTGGATAGCTTCATACTTCATAATGCTCTCTACGCTCTCGCTTTCCTTAGGACCGATTCCTCAGGCATGGCTGAGCAGCAGCAGTGGTTCGCGGGCAAGGCGGAAGAGAACATGGGTCTTTCGCTCGCCTCTGATACCGAGGCATATGTGGGTCATTTGAGCAAGGCACGTGAACTGACCAAGCGGTCTATAGACTCCGCCATCCGCGCTGACAGCAACGAGACCGGAGCGATCTGGCAGGCGATAGCCGGGCAACGCGAAGCTGCGTTCGGCAATGCAGCCGAGGCAAAGCAGGCCGCGGCAGAGGCTTTGAAGCTTGTTCCCACTAGTCAGGCTGTCGAGGATGAAGCTGCGCTTGCCTTTGCCATAGCAGGCGATATGGCGCGGGCCGAATCCTTGGCGCACGACCTGAACAAGCGTTACCCGCTCGATACGCAGATGCAGTCGCTTTGGCTATCCGCGATCCGAGCACAACTGGCATTGAAGCGGAAGAACCCGTCTGAGGCGCTCAACGATCTGCAAGCCGCTGTCCCACCCATCGAGTTCGGGTCAATCCCGTTCGTCAACAATGTTTCCTGCCTCTATCCAACCTACATTCGCGGCGAGGCGTATCTTGCGGCTGGGCAGGGCAAAGAAGCCGCCGCCGAGTTCCAGAAGGTTCTCGACCATAGCGGCATCGTCGAGAACTGCTGGACGGGAGCCTTGGCGCATCTGGGCGTGGCTCGTGCGAATGCTTTGCAGGCCAGAACATCGCAAGGCGCAGATGCCGATGCTGCCCGCGTCAGGGCGCTTGCAGCCTACAAAGACTTCCTCACCCTCTGGAAAGACGCCGACCCCGTCATCCCCATCCTGAAGCAAGCCAAAGTAGAGTACGCGAAGCTGCAATAGATCGTCTGTATTCCAATGCGGAAGCATTCTAGTCGGAAATTTCTTGCCCACACGTTTACTCACAGAGAACGGTTCCTACAGTTCTTTTCAGCGATTTGGCAGCGTGACCAGCTGAATGGGATTGTGCTCGCTATCGGAAATGCTCGTGACTCTTACAAGGCCCTGACGGGACAAGCTTTCAACATCGTTCTCCATCCGGTTATGGTAAAGACCGTTTGGGTCGTTCCACGAGGAAGATGAACCTCGGCCTACGTCCCACCCAGAATCGAAGCCGGAATCGCGAAAATCATCGATTTCGAATCCGTCAAAGCCTCGGGTCATGACGATGCTCCGTTGCGCTCAGTGCAGAAGAAACAGAATTCGACTGTCGAGGAAAATGGCAAGGTCGAAAATGCGAACGGCTGGACATCCCTGCTGCTTACCTCAAAGCTCACTCAAGACGAGGGCGAGGCTTGCTCCCCTGCATAGATGAAAACTTCCTCAATGTTCTTGCCGAATACGCGGGCAATCTTGAACGCCAGATCGAGGCCAGGCTCGTACTTGCCGGTTTCAATCGCGTTGATACACTGACGGGTCACGCCGACCGACTCGGCGAGTTCAGCCTGCGACCATTCCTTCTCTGCTCTCAACACACGAAGCCGGGTCTTCATTGGTACCGCCAGGACGCGAGGATGAGGCCGATGCTCCAAAATGCGATCATCAATGCCGGAACTAGGAGAGAGACACCGGACAAGAATCCGAACCGATGGAGGAGGCCGACAATAAGCGTAAGAAGCAGAGAGGCAACAAAGGCAAAGCTCGTCGCTTCGTGGTTGATGAGTTTCTGATGTGAATCTGCGACTCGGAGGAAGCGAAGGAAACTCCAAAGCGCACCGCCCGCGAGGAGAATCCCGATTGCCGTCAGCACGCCTCGGGAATTGCTTGGGTGCGCTCCCAGGGTGAATGCGGCAATCGCGGCGACTGCAAAACTGCAAAATACGCGCAGAGCCCTTCTGCGCCGTTTACCAAGGGACTGAACGTCTAACGAGGCTGACATGGAGCGCCTCCTTCTTGGCGATTATGGTACTCTATTACGGTCTATATGTCATCTATAGAGTACTGATAGACCGCTTAAGAGGTCTATGCTAGGCTGTTGGCAGTCGGCCCGCATAGCCGGTTCTCTTGACAAGCATCTAATTACAGTCTAATTTTTAGATGTTAATTGGAGGAGACATGCCAAGGCAGGGACTAAAGTTAAAGCAGGCCAGCGCGGTCCTGCAGATAGAGCCGAAGGAATTGCAGAATCTTGTCCAATTCGGCGTCGTAAAGCCTCGACGATTAGAGGGAACCTATTTCTTCGACTCGAGTGCCCTCATGGTGGCCAAAGTCGCCTTCTACCTAAAGGAATCCCTGGGCACGCGGACGAGTGTGCTCTCCAAACTCATGGAAGCATTTTCGGCGTCTGAGGGAGAATTTAAATCAGAAAATCCTAAGTACATCATCTTCAACTGTTGGCTCCCGGCGGAAGAGGAACCAATCAAGCTAGGAGTCCCGTTTCGAGCCTTGGGGGAGCAGATTGAGGAGCGGATGAACCGGGCTGATCTCTACAAAGACCTACCGCGCGGGAAAAAGCGGCGGGGATGGAAAAAGGAATTTCTGGAATCGCTAACCGAGGCGGCAAAGGACATTGGAGAGATTTCCGACGAAGACATCTTGCGCACGGTTCGCAGCTATCGTAGAGAGAGACGTGCGCCAGAGATCACCGTTGCCGCAGAAGGTTAGGAAACCCAAGCGACGGGCCGTGGTTGATACGAGCGTGCTTGTGGCTGGTATATCGGGCTTCCGAGAGCCGTTTGTTCCCGGCCGGAATCTGAGTGCTGATCTACTTCCACAGATGGGCGGAAGAGAACAATTTTATCTGGCTCTTAACAGAAGATATTTTGGAAGAATACAAGGAAGTTCTGAAGCGCCTTGGCGTTCGTCCGAGTCGCATCGGGAAAGTCATCAACCTGATCCGTGAACGGGCCGAAGAGGTGAAGGTGCATGCCTCGGCTCAAATTTCTCGCGATCCCAAGGACGACGCGTTTTGCCTCTGCGCTGAATTCGGCAAGGCAGATTTTGTGTTTACCCTCAATTCGAAGGATTTCCCGCAAACACGGATGAAAGCAAGAATCCTTCTTGCCAGTGAATTCGGGAGCTTATTCAAGTATGCCTGAAGAAAACTTTGAATCAATGAGACCTGGCATTAAAACAAAACCACAACATGGGTGACGTTTCTTGGCCACGGCTTGCCGGTCAGGACACATTCCGCCTCAAGATATTAGCAAAACAGTTGATTACGGTTATTATTACAGGGAACGGATTTTAGCCCCCGCTTACCGGGCTGGCGCTAGTTGGCGAGTGCCCCTAAAGTCCGCTTTCTATCAAAATTCAAGGTCGCTCTGTCCTGCACCAATTTACAGCAGGCAGCAGGCGCCCAAACAGAGGAGTAATGTCATGAGTAATGACAAGGAAGTTTCGCCACAGAAGCTGGCGGCTAACCGTGCGAACGCCAAACGCTCGACCGGACCCAAGACTCTGGCTGGCAAGGACAAGGCATCGCAGAATGCCTATAAGCACGGATTCCACTCCAAGCACCTGTTCCCCAACGAGAAGCTGCGTACGCAGGATGGCGCAGACTTTAAGATGTTGTACAACGGGCTCCGCGAGTACTACTCTCCGCAAGGTTTCGCGGAGCATTCGCTCGTGGAGCAACTTGCGAAGGAATATCTCCGCCGTGCCCGAGTGGAGAGAATCGAGCAAGAACAACTCGCTAAGGGGGGACCGGTGACATACATGCATGCTAGTTTCATACCGAATATCCTTCGTTGTGAAACTGCTGCGAGCCACGAAATCCGAAGACTGACGGAGCGACTGGAAACCTTGCGAGAACGACGCTTCGCCGAAGAAGAAGCAGAGCTCGAGTCTGAACAGGGAGAGGACGGCGACGCTGCTGGTGCGCCAGCGGTGACGTGTCTCGAACCGCCCACCGGCGCAGACCACTGAGGTCTAAGAACCTCACGAGGAAGTTCGGCTGGATACACCTTCGGCGGATAGAGAACGCCGCAGATGCAAGATTGATCGAAAAATTGGCGCGAAAGCTCGCTGGAAAGCTTGCTCAAGCGGGGTGCCGACGTGTGTCGACGCCTGTGAGGAAAAGACTATGGATCCGCGCCCGGAAGCGCACAGCCACGTGCGCCGTGATCCGATCTAAAGCACGTTCAAGGGAACAGGCTTCGGCGTGCGGCTCGATCAAATCGAGATTCCTTCGCAGGGGATTCAAAATTGCTAAAACGAACCCAAACTCGAGAGGGCCACGGCTCGCTTCAGGAGAAGCGGCCGGCGCAGGAAGCGTCCGGGGCAAGTCACATTACATCGGCGACAGATTGGAGATGAGGGAACCAGCCGCGCGGCAACGGATCAGCCAATAAGAAAAAAGAATCCCGGACTCTGATCTTTCCGAATGGTATGACGGGCACTGTCTCTTCGTAGTTTTTCCTGTTCTGTTTCGGACAAGAAAGGTCACCGCCGCGGATGCGCAAGCTTGCTAGATTGCGATCGGTGCCTCCCACTGGCTTGGCACAGACGTCTTTTTAGGGAGTGGGTACCGTCGCGGAAGCTTGGTTGGAGTAGACGCTCTCGACGCCGCTCGAATTGACTGCCGTCACGACATAGTAGTACGACTGGCCCGCCACCACCGCCGTGTCAGTGTAGGAGGTTCCGGAGATAGCGGTGGCATTGAGTTCCAACGTGTAGGGACCACCGGAAACCGTGCCTCGATAAATGTTGTAGCCGACCACCGTCGAGGTGCTTGCGGTCCAGGAGAGATTCACCAAGTGCGACCCTCCGGCGAGGGTTATCGTCGTTGGTGAGTTGGTCGCGTTACTGGTGATCGTGACGGTCCCCGTCGCGCTGCCCGTCGCGGTGGGCGTGAAGGTCACCGTGATGGACACCGACTGTCCCGCGGTCAGTACTTGGCCGGCCCCTACGCCGCTCGCACTGTAGCCTGTGCCGGACGTGGTCATTTGGGAGATCGTCACGCTGGAATTGCCCGAGTTGGTCAGGGTGGCCGTCTCGCTGCCGGTATCTCCCACCTGAACATTGCCGAAATTCAAGGTCGTCGAGCTGAGGCTCAAACCCGTCGCAGTGCCGGTTCCCGTCAGAGCCACCGAAACTGTGCCATTTGTCGCATTGCTGGTAACCGACAAAGTCCCGCTCAGGTTGCCGGCCTGTTGCGGTGCGAATTGGATTTGAACAGGGACAACCTGTCCGGCGCCCACGGTCATCGGGAAGCTCACACCCAAAAGGCTAAAGTTGCTCGTTGAAATGGTGGCCTGCGAAACGGTCACGGCGGCAGACCCTGTATTGGACAGCATGGCGTTTTGCGTTGTGGTCGAACCGACGGCGACAGTCCCGAAACTGATGCTCAGCGG
>JASHQB010000285.1 GCA_030037775.1 Candidatus Acidiferrales bacterium | reverse complement strand
GCCCGCGACGTGCTCGCGCCATTGATGGACATTTTCGAGCGGGAAACCGCGCTCGGCGACCAGCAGCACGCTCTCGGCGAGAAGCAGCGTGACCTCGGCGACCAGCAGCGTGGCGTGAAGGTGCCCGTCCCGGACATGAGCGCGGATTTCGAGAAAGTCGAAGCCGACGCCAAGCGCCTCAGCACCGACGGCGGCACGCAATCCGACTTAGGCGATCTGCAATCGGAGCTTGGCGACCTGCAAAGCAAACTCGGCGACTTGCAATCGCAGGCCGGCGACGCGCAGTCGAAACTCGGCGACCAGCAATCGGAGCTTGGCGATCAGCAATCCGCGCTCGGGGACCAACAGTCCCGCCTAGGAGACAAAGCGAAGGACATGGCTCCCGGCATCACGGAAAAGCTGCTCGACATTCTGAACCAGTCCGTTCGAAGCGGCACGGCGAAATTGAGTTAGGCCGCGCCGCTAACACCAACCGGAAAGCAAAAGGCAATGGCTGCAGTTCTATTCATGACGCTGGGGGTGCGCCTGAAAACGGTGACGATGCTTCTGGTAGCCGGGCTTCAGGCGTTCTTCGCCACGGCGCGCCGCGTGGGACGCGTTTCGCGTTGGAAGCGGGACTCGCTTTGCTGGAACTGCCTGCGCCCGGGAGGCTGACGCCGAATGCAGCAAACCGTCCCCACGATTTGTCGTCTAAGGAATTTGAACCGGCGACCAACGGCGAATGGTGTCCCTAGATTTCCGCGAGCCGATGTTTTGCTTGCTGGCCACTGTCCACCCACTGGTCACTGGTGAGGAGATGGCGCGATGAATACTCTTTTGCAGGACATTCGCTACGGCCTGCGCATGCTGGCCAAATCGCCCGGATTTGCCGCCGTGGCCATTCTCACGCTGGCGCTGGGCATCGGCGCGAACGCTGCCATTTTCCAACTGATTGACGCGGTGCGCCTGCGCACCATTCCGGTGAGGGATCCCGGGACGCTGGCCATCGTCCACATGGACCGGCACGGTTGGGGCAGCGGCAATTTCAACGGGTCGTACGCCGACTACACCTATGGTTTATGGCAGCAAATTCGCCAGCGACAGCAGGCGTTTTCCTCCATCGCGGTTTGGAGTTCGGGGCAACTGAACCTGGCCACCGGCGGCGAAGTGAACTTTGCGCATGCGATGTGGGTCAGCGGCGAATTCTTCGAGGCGGCCGGCGTGCAGCCGATCCTGGGGCGGCTGCTTTCCGATGCGGATGACCAAACGGGCTGTGCCGGGGCGGTGGATTTGAGCTACGCCTTCTGGCAGAAGCGCTACGGCGGCGCCGCCGACGTGATTGGCAAGACGCTGACGCTCGAGGGCCATGAGTTTCCCATCCTCGGCGTGGCGCCGTCCGATTTCTACGGCCTTTCCGTCGGCGATCGCTTCGATGTGGCCGTGCCGGTTTGCGCCGAGCCCATCATCAACGGGAAGTTCAGCCGCATAAATGGCGATCGGCCGCAAGAATCCTGGTGGCTGGCGATGTTCGGTAGGCTGAAGCCGGGATGGAATCTGAAACGCGCCAGCGCGCAACTGAGCACCATCATTCCGGCCGCGCTGCACGAGACCGTTCCGCCGCAATATGACGCCGAGGGTGTGAAGCACTATCTCGCTTACACGCTCGACGCGCGTCCGGCGGCGAACGGCTTTTCGGAATTGCGCGAGGACAATTCCACTTCGCTCTGGCTGCTGCTGGGCCTGTCGGGACTGGTGCTTCTCATCGCCTGCGCGAATCTGGCGAACCTCCTGCTGGCCCGCGCCTCCACGCGCCAGCGCGAAATCGCCGTGCGTCTGGCGCTCGGGGCTTCGCGTGGCCGCCTGATCGGCCAATTGCTCTCGGAAAGCGCTCTTCTTGCCGTTGGCGGAGCGCTTTGCGGTGGATTTCTGGCGGCCGCGCTCAGCCACTCCCTGGTGGCCTTCATCAGTACGCCGGACAATCCTGTTTTTCTGGACATGCCCACGGACTGGCGCGTGCTCGGTTTCGCCGCCCTCCTCGCCATCTTCACCACGGTTCTCTTCGGCCTGGTCCCGGCGCTGCGCGCGGGAAATGTGCCGCCAGGCTCGGTTTTGAAGACCGGAGGACGCGGCACCACCGCGGGGCGCGAGCGCTTCCGTTTGCAGCGCATTCTCGTCGCGTCGCAAGTGTCCTTGTCGCTGGTGCTGCTCGCTGGAGCTCTGCTGTTCGCGCGCAGCTTGCGAAATTTGATGAGCCGCGATCCCGGCTTTCAGGAGAATGGCATTCTCATCGCCAACGTCGATTTCACGCGCCTGAAAGTGCCCGAGACACAGCAGCAGCCGTTTATGCGCGATTTGCTCGAACGCATTCGCGCCATCCCCGGAGTCGCTGCCGCGGCCATTTCCAACCGCTCGCCGGTCAACGGCAGCAGCAGCAACGACTGGATTCTCGATGACAAGGGCGGCCACCCCAACGGCGCCTCTTGGGAGGATTACGTCACCTCGGGATACTTCGCGACCATCGAAAATGCTTTGCTGATGGGCCGCGATTTCACTACCGACGACACCCCCAGCTCGCCGCAGGTGGCCATCGTGAATCAGAAGTTTGTGAAGCAGTTCCTCAACGGCGCTAAGAATCCCATCGGCATGCGCTTTCGCGTTTGGAACAGCCCCGGCAAGCCGGAGCTCTATTACAATGTGGTCGGCGAAGTCCAGGACTCCGTCTACAACGACATGCACGACCCGATGGTGGCGGTGATGTATTTTCCGCGCACGCAGCTCCGTCCGCCTTTCATCTCCCCCGACGGGGCGTTTCTCATCCGCTCGCGCATGGGCATGGGCGGCCTGCTCACCGCCGTCAAGGGCGTCATTACCGGCGTGAACCCGGAAATCGATATCCAGTTCAAAATACTGAGCACGCAGATCCGCGAATCGCTGGTGCAGGACGAATTGATGGCCACGCTGTGCGGATTTTTTGGCGCACTGGCGGTGCTGCTCGCGGCCATTGGGCTCTATGGAGTGATTTCCTACACCGTGGCCCAGCGCACCAATGAAATTGGCGTGCGCATGGCGCTGGGCGCGCAGCGCTCGGGCGTAATCGGGCTGATCCTCGGAGAAGTCGCCGTGCTGATTGCCATTGGCGTGGTGGTCGGCGTGGGGCTGACGCTCGCGGGAAGCAAGGCGGCCAGCTCGCTGCTGTTTGGGTTGAAGGCGCGTGATCCGCTGACCCTGGCGTTGGCCGTGGCGATTCTCGCGGGGATTGGTTTCGCGGCGAGCTTCATCCCGGCGCGCCGCGCTTCGCGGCTGGATCCCATGGTCGCGCTGCGCTACGAATAGTTTGTATTTCTTATTGACGTAATTGACGCTGGAGGTATACGGGGACTACTATCGCGGCGGAAACGGGGTCAATACTTGGCGACCCTCCTCTGTGGGTCTAACGTACGCATTGACTGCGATTGCTGAAAAGGGGCCGTAGTTTAATGGCAGAACGTTAGGTTGTCACCCTAAAGGTATGGGTTCGAATCCCATCGGCTCCACCCGTTTCCTCCTCGGATGGGCGGCGCGCTCGATTCGATTGACAATGCGGCATTGGCATGGCATGCTGTCGTTGGGTGACAACCTAACGATTTCTGCTGTAAAAAGAGGCAGCCGTGCAGGCTGCCTCTTTTGTTTTGCGAGCGTGCTTCTTCAGTGCTCCCCCTATAACTTTGAATTGTGGGATTGCTAACATTTGTGTGGCGGCCGCGTTTTGTGAGTGAACCGCGGCGCACGCAGTGGCGTCTGGCAGGATGAGTTCTAATCGGACAGCAAAATGGTTAGAAACGCGCGTAACTTACACAAAACAAAGGATCGGGCCATTTCTAATCGGCACTAAAACCTGAGTTTGCGGGCCCCATTAAACGCGCATCGCGGTGAGCGATTGCGTCTGACCACTGGGCACTGACCACTGACTACTGGTCTTGCCGGAGGCATTCAAATGAACACGCTGCTGCAGGACCTGCGCTACGGGATCCGCATGCTGGTGAAGTCGCCAGGATTCGCGGCCGTCGCCATTCTCACGCTCGCGCTCGGCATCGGCGCGAACACCGCCATCTTCAGCCTCATCGACGGCATCCTGATGCGCACGCTGCCGGTGCAGGACGCGCCGAGTCTCGTCGTGCTGAAGTGGAGCGCGGCGAAGCGGCCGGACATCCACAGCCAGAGCGGCTACGGCGATTGCAGGACCGAGAATCATCGCGACGGGCCGGCGGCCAGTTGCTCCTTCTCCGAACCGTTCTTCCACGAGCTGGCGGCGCACGCCACCAGCTTTTCGAGCGTCGCAGGATTCGCGGGCGGCGGACAGCTGGACCTCAGCGGAAACGGCACCGCAAGCGTGTTGAACGCAGAAGCGGTGTCGGGAGAGTATTTTCCTACGCTGGGCGTGCGTGCGGCGGCGGGCCGGCTGATTGCGCCGAGCGACGATTCCGTTTCCGCGGCGGCGGTGGTGGTGCTGAACTACGGGTATTGGAAAAGGGAGTTCGGCGGTTCACCCTCGGCGATTGGCAAAACGGTGCGGCTGAACAATCTGCCGTTCACAATTATCGGCGTGGCGGATCCGCGATTCGACAGCCTGAGCCCTGGAAGCGTGAAAGACATCTGGGTGCCATTCTCCGTACTCTCGCAGCTCGACCGGCGCCGATGGCCCGTTTCGATGGCGGCGGATACTTACAATTGGTGGCTGGTGATTGTCGGGCGGATGAAGCCGGCTGTGACGCGCATGCAGGCGCAAGCGGAAGTGTCCACGCTCTTCCGCAATGAAATGCTGCACGGCGCGAAGCCGATGTCGAAGCCAGGGGACGATCCGAAAGTGGCGGCGCTTCCCGCGCAGTCGGGGCTGACCGGCGCGACCACGTATCTCTCGACGGAAC
>JASHQB010000284.1 GCA_030037775.1 Candidatus Acidiferrales bacterium | reverse complement strand
TCGTCATCCACGCAGGCCACAGCGACGCAGCTCGCACCAGGCTGGCGAAGCTCTCGTATAATCATTTGGGCTGCGACGCCGGCTCCGATGATCGCCACTCGTCTTGCGGAACGAGCATCTGCCCACACCGACTCGAAAATTACGCGCGAGAGCAAACGGACTCCGGCCAAAAAGCCAATCGTAAGGAGCGGCTCGAGGACGTAGACGGATCGCGGAAAACTCTTGATTCCCAGAACAGCGTGGAGGATCACGAAAAACGCTACTGAACCTGAGCCCACTCCCTTCAAAATGTCTGCAACCTCACTGATGCCGGTCTACCGCCACCAGCATTCAAAGCAAGGGTCCGTCTACGCTTACAAATCGGAAATTGAGGCCTGGTGGAACGCCCGCCAACCTGCCTCTAAACAACAATCCGAAACCGATCAGAGGCAAGGCCGCAGCCGCATTTCGCTCGACATCTCCTATCCGCACCTAGCCATCTACAGCGCTCTCATTATTGTTCTTTCGTTATCAATCGCTGTCGCAGTGCAGACTCTTCAAAGCCATAGAGCCGCTTCGCCAACGGCCAGCGTTCGTTCCCCACGTGTCACACTCGCCGTCCTGCCTTTCCAAAGCCTGTCCAACACCTCTGAGGACAACAACATCGCATACAATATAACGATTTCAGTTATCACCGACTTCACACATTCCACGGTGCTCCGCGTCATCGACCACAGCTTGGTTATGCCTTTTGAAGGCAGTATTGACACACCGGCGCACATCGCGCGGCTCCTTCATTCTGACAAGCTGCTTCGAGGAACCGCGGGCTACTCTGGCAATAGCCTTCGCGTTGCCGCAGAGCTGGTTGACCCGGCGACCGGCGATACCATCTGGTCCAAACAGTACGAACAGGAAGGGACAAATTTGCCGAAGATGGAGAACGAAATCGCCAGCACCATCGCCACAGACGTCGAAAACAACCTCAGCCATGACGACCGGCCCCAATCGTAAACTCTTTGTCACGCCAATCCTTCTCGCCGGCGCCCACTGACGAGTGCGATTAGAGGCTCATAGCGTCTGCGTCACAATTTGTAAAGACCGCGGACGATCCGGATCCAAACCCTTCACTTCGGCCAACTGCGCCGCAAAAAGCTGCCCCGGCACGATGTACGGTATCGCGCTATAAATCTCCGGAATTTTCCCCGCCACGCGAATCGTCCGCGTGATTCCGGGCAATCGCACGTCTGCCGACGTGATGGCAATCGTCTCCGCGCGCAATCCAGCAAGCCTTTTGATCAATTGCCGCTGCCCGGCAAAGGTCTTCCCCGGAGGCGCAAACAGAATCACCGGAAAATCTCGCTCGATCATTGCGATTGGACCGTGCAAGAAATCTGCCGACGAAAATCGCTCTGCCACGATGTAGCACGTCTCCATTAATTTCAGCGACAGTTCGAACGCGCTCGCGTAATGCAAGCCCCGCGCCACCACCGCACACTGCCTCATATAGCGGTACCGCTGCACCATCCCTCGAATTTCCGCCGCCAATTTCAGCGTCTCGCGCACTCGCGCCGGAATCTCGCTCACCGACTTCAGTTCAATCTCCCGTCCCAGCGCGAACGCCATCAGATACAAAATCATCAGCTGGCCCGTAAACGTCTTTGTCGCCGCCACCGAGCGTTGCCTTCCGGCGCGCACCAGAAAAGTTTCATCCGCCACGCGTGTCATCTGGGACTTCGCTTCGTTCGTAATGGCCACCGTGAACGCGCCCTGCCTCCGCGCGTTCTTCAACACCAAGTTGATGTCCGTACCTGCACCCGACTGCGAAATTCCGATCACCAGCGCGCGGCGAAGGTCCAGTCGCGCGTGGTAGAGCGTATGCACAGACGGCGCGCACAGCGACACCGGAATTCCCGTCGCGATTTCCAGCAAATAGCGCCCAAAGAGCGCCGCATTGTCCGACGTTCCGCGCGCCACCAACACGATCAGCCGGAAATCACGCGCCGCAGCGAACTTCTTGAAGTCCGCCGCGTGCGCGCGCTCCCTCTCGAAGGTTCGCCGTAGCGCCTCTGGCTGCTCCTGAATTTCCGCCATCATTCGTGACATCGCGCTTCACTGCCCCGAGATTCTGACCATCCTATTTCTCTTCTTCGCTCCCGTGCCAACCCGGCCCGCGCAGCGCGCGTCCGGCCGTCACGCCCGTCAGTTTTCCCTCGTCGAATTCCAGCTGTCCGTTCACGAATACATAGTCCACTCCCACCGACATCTCGTTCGGATCCGTGTAGGTGGCCTTATCGATGATTGTCTTGGGATCGAACACGGTCACGTCCGCAAAAAATCCCGGCTTCAACAGCCCCCGCCCGGTCAAATGCTCTCGCTCCGCCGGCAGCGACGTAATTTTGCGAATTGCATCCGGCCACGAAACCAAATGCAAATCCCGCACATAATGGCCCAGAAACCTCGCCATCGAGCCCCATGCTCTTGGATGGTCGTGCGGCTCGAAAAGCGCTCCGTCGAGCGACGTCTCATTCGCATCGAGCCCAATGCTCGTCCAGCGCTGCTTCAAGCCGTACTGCAAATCTTGCTCGCTCGCGATGAAGTACAGCGCGCCCGTCTGCGCGTTATCGGCAATCACGAAATCGAACAACGCATCCAGCGGATCCTTCCTTTCCGCCGCCGCCATTTGCGCCACGGTCTTGCCGTCGTATTTTTTCAGGTCTGGATTCACCACTCCCGAAATCATCACTCCTGACGGCCCGCCGCTGTCGAAATACAAATTCTCCCAGGTCGGATGGTCTGCCGCCATTTCCGCCTTGATTCGCCGCCGGACCGCCGGATCATGCAGCCGCGCAAGCAACTTCTCCGTGCCGCCATCCGCCACCCACGGCGGCAGGCACGAAGCCAGCGCCGTCGCTCCCGCCAGATAGGGATACATACTCGCCGCCATGTCCAGGCCCGAATCCCGCGCCGCCTCGATTTTCGCCACGACTTTCGGCATCGAGCCCCACCGTGTCTTGCCGCTCACCTTCATGTGAAAAATCTCTACCGGCAAGTGCGCCTCGTGCCCGATCTCGATCGCCTCATCGAGCGCCTGCATTTCCGTCTGACCTTCGCTGCGCATGTGCGACGCATAGATCCCGCCGTATTGCGAAGCCACTTTCGCCAGCGCAATCAGCTCGTCCGTCTTCGCGTAATGCCCCGGCGGATAAATCAGCGCCGTCGAAACGCCCATTGCTCCCTGCTGCATCGCCTGCGCGACGAGCTGCTCCATCTGCTCCAGCTCGTCCGCTGTCGGCGCCCGATCATCGTCTCCAATCACCGCTTCGCGAACCTGCGCCGCGCCTACATATGTCCCTAGGTTCAGCGCCGTCCCGGATCTTTCTAGCCGCTCGAAATATCCATTCATGTCCGTCCAATCAACTGTCAAATGGAAGTGGTCCAGAAACGGTTTCAGCGGCGCCAGCGTGCGTTCGTCCTGTGGCGCGGCTGATTGGCCTTCGCCCGTGATTTCACTCGTGATTCCCTGTGAAAGCTTGCTCAGTGCCCGGTTGTCGATCAGCAGCGAAGTCTCCGATTGCCCCAGCATGTCGAT
>JASHQB010000283.1 GCA_030037775.1 Candidatus Acidiferrales bacterium | reverse complement strand
CGGTTGACTGGCGCGTGCTCGCCTTCACTGCCGCAATCGCTCTGCTCACCGGAGTGATCTTCGGCTTCGCGCCCGCCCTGCACGCCTCGAGCATCGATCTGAACGAATCGCTCAAGAATGCCGGCCGTTTCTCCGCCGCCGCGCGCAGCACTCGCCTTCGCAGCGTTCTTGCGGCTGCTGAGATTGCTGTCGCCGTCGTGCTGGTGATTGGCGCGGGGCTGATGATCAAAAGCCTGTGGGAACTGTCGCGTGTCAATCCCGGCTTTTCGACAGAATCGATGGTCACCGCGCGCATTACTCCCAACGAATCCTTCTGCGAGGACCCGCTTCGCTGCCAAAGTTTCTATTCCAGCCTGCAAGATCGCGTGCGGGCTTTGCCGGGAGTCAACGGAGCCGCTCTCGTCAACGTGTTGCCCCTCGATGGCCGCATCGATGGCTTCGCCGCGTCGCTCGAAGATCATCCGCGCGACCCGCGCGATCCGGCGCCTGTCCTTTGGGAAAGCGTCGTCACGCCGGATTATTTCAAAGTGATGGGCATTCCGCTGCTCCGCGGCCGCAACTTCACCGCCACCGACATGGGCCCCAATTCTCAATCTGTTGCGTTGATCACCGAAGCCACCGCGCGCAAGTATTGGCCGAATCAGGATCCCATCGGAAAGCACGTGAAGCCGGTATTCGACACGCCTTGGACGACCATCGTCGGCGTGGTCGGTGACGTCAACGAAACCAGCCTCGCTTCCCGCTGGCCCGATTTCATGGACGGCGCGATTTACAGCCCGTTTGGCAACGCAACACGCGTGAGTGGCCGTCACGGCCGCCTGCAGCCCACCGAAATGACGCTCGTCGTCCGCACTTCAAACTCCCCAGCCAACTATGCGGACCTGCTTCGCCGCACCGTCGCCGAGCTGAATCCCGAAGTGCCCGTCAGCGAGTTGCAAACGCTGCGTACAATCGTCGCTCAATCTACGTCTGCGCCGCGCTCCACCATGTCCCTCTTCACCATTTTCGCCGCGCTTGCCCTCTTATTGGGCGCCGTGGGCATTTACGGCGTCGTTTCTTATTCCGTCGCGCAACGCACGGCTGAGATCGGCGTACGCATGGCGCTGGGCGCCCAGCGACGCGACATCTTGCGGCTCGTCATGGCCGATGGCACGCGACTGGCACTAGCGGGCGTTGCCATTGGGATTGCAGGGGCATTTGCAGCAACCCGAGCAATGTCGAGCCTGCTTTACGGCGTCACCACGACCGATCCTCTCACGTTCATCGCCGTTGCGTTTTTGCTTGCTGCCGTGACTCTGGCGGCCACCTACATCCCCGCGCGCCGCGCCATGCGTGTCGACCCAATGGTCGCCTTGCGTTACGAATAGTTTCGGCCACCCCGTTGGACACCCAAGGAAATCGCTGACGCTTCTCCTCTTCGTCTCTCCGAGCCGGCTTCGAATTTTGGAATCGTGTTACATTCAACAGGACATCTACGCCATGTCCGAGCAAAGCGAACCTGCGCGTCTCCAAAAATTCGGCTGGCTCGACATTCTCGGCCTTGTTTTGCTCGCCGGACTCGCCGTACTGCCACCCATCGCCGAAATTCACAAGCAATTGCTCCTTCTCGCCATCGGCGTTTTTCAGGTTTTTGAGAGCCGTCTGGTCGCCTGCCACACCAAGCTCCTCAGCGGCCGCTCCTATAGCGTCCTCATTAAGATTCTTTTGTGCAGCTTGCTTCTCATCCACACCGTTCCTGTTACCGAAGCCGTCGTGAACAGCGCCTATTGGCCCATCTATTTCCTCCCGGTCGTCACCGCCGCGACGTATTTCGGCCCCGTCGCCACTCTCGTCTGGACAGCGTTCGCCTCTCTGGCTTATTGCGCCTATTTGATTCCCGCGCATTTCGAACAATACGAAATCGGGCCAGAGGCCTACGAACTCCTCGGCATCCGCATCCTCTTCTTCTTCCTCGCCGCCATTCTCATCAACCGCTTCGTCACCGAAAACCGCCGCCAAGTTCTCCGCTACCAAGCGCTCTCCGAGAGCCTCGTCGAATCCAATCGCCAACTCCAGCGCGCTCAAGCCGACGCCCGCCGCGCCGAACGCCTGGCCGCCCTCGGCCAACTCTCCGCCGGTCTCGCACACGAGATCCGCAATCCTCTCGGCATTATCAAGGGCTCCGCCGAAATGCTCAGCCAGAAATTCGGCCCGTCTCAACCCGCCGCCGGCGAACTAGCGGGCTACATTTCGGCGGAAGTCAACCGTCTCAATGCCCTCGTCTCACGCTTCCTCGATTTCGCCCGTCCCTCACATCTCGATTTGAAACCCGTCGACGTTCCCCAGCTTGTCGACCGCGCCATCGACATTGCGCAACACCGCTATCCCGAATTTCCCGTTTCCATCGAACGCCACATCGCGCCAAACCTGCCCTCGATCCTCGCCGACGAGCAAATGTGCGATCAGGTCTTCGCTAATCTCGTCCTCAACGCTTACGAAGCCATGGGCGCCAGCAATACTGCTGAAAACTCCACCCCAACCACGGCCGCGCCGAAAATCTCCATCTCCATTTCACCGGATTCCTCCAACGGTGTTTCGGGCGTCGCCGTGGGCATTCAGGACTCTGGCCCCGGGGTCCCGGAAGAGCTCCGCGAGCAAATCTTTAATCCCTTCGTCAGCTCCAAGAAATCCGGCGTGGGGCTCGGCCTCTCCATCGTCGCCAAAATCGTTGACGACCATCGCGGTGCCATTCAGCTCGTATCGCGTTCCGGCGAAGGCGCGCGCTTCCGCGTTTTTCTGCCCACAACTGCGGCATAATGGATGCCTGACCCCAACATGCCATCCATCCTTATCGTCGAAGACGAACCAAAGATGCGGCGCTTGCTGGAGATGAATCTTGCCGATCAGGGATTCACCACGTACGCCGCCGGCGACGCCGAAGCCGGCCTCAAGCTCCTCAATGCCGAAAGAATTGACCTTGTAGTTACGGATTTCAAGCTTCCGGGAATGAATGGGCTCGAATTCCTGCAAGCCATCAAGCGCGTCAACGCCGGGCTTCCTGTCGTGGTTATGACCGCCTACGGCTCCGTCGAATCCGCCGTGGAAGCCATGAAGGTCGGCGCCAGCGACTACGTCCTCAAGCCCTTTTCGCTCGCCGAAATGGTTCTAGTGATTCGCAAGGAGCTCGACGCTCGCAACTTGAGGGAAGAAAACCGTACGCTTCGCGAAGCGCTGGGGCGGCGCTACGAATACTCCAACATCATTGCCAACAGCAAGAAAATGCAAGACGTTCTGGCTCTCGTCGAGCGCGTCGCTCCTACGAACTCTACCGTCCTTCTCGGAGGTGAAAGCGGCGTGGGAAAGGACCTGGTTGCCCGCGCCATTCACGAGCATTCTAGCCGCTCTTCGGGACCGTTCTTGAAAATCAATAGCACCGCTATTCCCGAGAATCTCCTGGAAAGCGAGCTCTTTGGCTACGAAAAGGGCGCATTTTCCGGCGCCACCTCCGCCAAGCCCGGAAAATTCGAGCTCGCCGACAAGGGAACTCTTTTCCTGGATGAAATCGGCGATGTTCCGCCTGCCATTCAAGTAAAACTGTTGCGTGTTATCCAGGAGCGCGAATTCGAGCGGCTCGGCGGAACGAAAACCTTGAAAGTCGATGTGCGCTTGATTGCGGCCACCAATCGCGATCTCCGCGCCGCCCTCGAAGAAGGCACTTTTCGCCAGGACCTCTACTATCGCCTCAACGTCGTCGCCATTGACATTCCTCCTCTTCGCGAGCACATGGAGGACATCCCAGCCCTGGCCAGCCTTTTCCTGGAGCGTTTCGCCCGGGCTTCCGGGAAAAACATCACCGGCATCGCGTCCGACGCTTTGGAACTTCTTATGCAGTTTCATTGGCCCGGCAACGTCCGCGAACTCGAAAACGTCCTTGAACGCGCCATCACGTTTGCGAAAGGGCCAACCCTCACGGCCGCCGATATTCGTCTGGACGAAGCCAGACCATCGCCGTCGGCCACCACGCCCGTATTACCGCAGGGAATGACTCTCGATCAATGGGAACAGGAAATCATTCGCGAGGCCCTGCGCCGCGCCAACGGTAACAAAAGCCAAGCCGCCCGTGCTCTGGGCCTCTCGCGCAACGCCCTGCGCTATCGCCTCTCCCAAATGGGCCTTCCCGACTCGGAGTCCGACAATCAGGGACAATAACATACGAATGCGTATGTTAGCGGCCTTATCTTACTCGTCTCGCCTGTTGTTAGACATGATAGAGCAAGCTGACCGGCCCCTCTTGCGTTGTTCCTTGTGGTTGAAATCCACCGACGTTGCTTGAAAACCACCACCGCCGGCTTGCTCCGGATTCTTGGTAATAGGCCAATGATACATATAAATAACTGAAACTAAAAGACGTAGGGTGAAAGTGCTCACAGTTCGGCACGTTGGCATGCCTCTTGCTTATTTGAGAATGGCGGAACGACTGCTTCTCGTCCGCGACGATGGGCGGGAGGGTAAAGCGATGAAAAGATATTCGGGACTGGCAGTGATTGTTCTCTTTGCCACGGCAATGCTCACTCCGGCGTTGCGCGCACAGGATCAGAATCCTCCGCCGCCGGAACAGAGCTCTCAGCAACAGGCCGCTCCTCCGCCGGGCCAAACACAATCCGCACAGGACCCTTATGGGCAGGCGCAGGATCAAAACGCACCGGCCGACCAAACGGATCAGAATCCGCAAGCGCAGCCCGCCGTAGCGCGGGTCAGTTTGATCCGTGGGAACGTCTCCATCCAACGGGGCGATTCTGGCAACTGGATCGCAGCGACGGTGAATACGCCAATCGAGACCGGCGATCGCATCTCCACTGGTGACGGTTCCCGGGCGGAGGTGCAGCTCGACTATGCCAACATTATTCGCTTGGATCAGAATTCCACGGCGAAGATCACCAATCTGACGCGAAGTCAAATCCAAGTTCAGGTGGGCGAGGGACTAGTGAGCTATAGCGTTCTGGCGAATAGCCAGGCGGACGCAGAGATCGACACTCCGAACTCCGCGGTGCACCCACTGCGGCAAGGCGAATACCGCATCCAAATCGTCGACGGTTCACAGACGCAGGTCACCGTGCGCGACGGCCAGGCGGAAGTCTCCGAGCCACAGGGCAGCACGCGGGTCGAAAGCGGCCAGCTTATAACCATCGAGGGTACAGACAATCCGCAGTATCAAGTGTCCAGCGCCGCGGCACCCGACGACTTCGATAGTTGGAACGACACGCGCGATCACGCCATTGCGGACGCGCAGAGCTGGAAGCACGACGATCGCTACTACACCGGCTCGCAAGACCTCGACGGTTACGGCCATTGGGAGAACGTCCCGGATTACGGTCAAATCTGGGTTCCCAATCAGGACTCCGGCTGGGCACCCTATCGCGACGGCACTTGGGAATGGGAGCCGTACTACGGTTGGACGTGGGTGTCCTACGAGCCTTGGGGTTGGGCTCCCTATCACTACGGCCGTTGGTTCGTTTATGGTGGTAACTGGGCATGGTGGCCTGGCCCCGTCGGCGTCTATGGCGGCTGGGGTTACTACCCGGTCTGGGCGCCTGCGTATGTCTCGTTCTTCGGCTGGGGCGGAGGCTTCAGTCTTGGCTTCGGGTTCGGCAATGTCGGCTGGCTGGCGATCGGTCCCGGTGATTTCTTCCATCCATGGTGGGGCTGGGGAGTGACTCGCGTTGGCTTCGTCGGCTTCGGCCGCTTTGGTTATGGCGGGTTTGGTCCCCTATACCGAGGACGGGATGGCTTCTCGAACATAGGACGTTTCGACAACGATGCCCGCATTCGGGCCGGTGTCACCTCAATCCGCGGTGATCAATTCGGCCGCGGCGCAGGGAGCTTCCAGCGGGGTCTGAGCACACAAGAGTTCCGTCAAGCCAGCTTCACGACTGGACGACTCCCCGCAGTTCCTAATCGGGAGAGCCTTGGACGCGTAGAGGATCACGTATCGTCGGGAATCGCTCGTTCGGCGAGCGCCAACAATGAGCACTTCTTCTCGCAGAGCCGTGCATCGGCCGGACAAAGATCGTTCGGCGCAGAAGCCTCTGCGCAACAGCGCGCCATCGACAGTTCGCGCGGCGCCGACGGCCGTTCGTTTGGAGCGTCTGGCCGAGACGACAATAACGGCTGGCACAGCTTCAGCGGAAATGGCAACGCCGGCGGTGGCGAAGGCAACGCGCCGAATCGCCCGGCGATGCAGCCGTCACGTGGTGGTCAGCAAGGTAACGCGTCGCGCGGCAGCAGCAATCCCTGGCACCAGTTCACGCCGCCTAGCAACAACGGTCGCGGGCAGCAGCCGTCCCGTGACAACCCTCCGCGCAGCAGCTCGCCCCGCGGGGGGTCCGGCTATGGTAGCTATTCCCGTGGGGGCGGCTACGGGAACTACTCCTCCCGTCCACAACTCGACATGCGCCAGCCAGTCGTGAGCCAGCGTTCCTACGGTGGGTCCTACAGAGGCTCCAACGGATATTCTAGCCGGTCGAGCGGTCGCTACTCATCCCGCGGATCTTCCAGCAGGCCCAGCAGCGGTGGAGCCCGCAGTGGTAGCAGCCACGGAGGTGGCAGTCACGGCGGGAGCCACGGTGGCGGACATCACCGATAGATAGCTCCTAGAGCAAGCGCATCAAGTGACCCAGCTCCATCCCTCGTATACAGTTAGTGTTACGCGCCTTATTTGCCGATGACCGGCACAGGCCGGAACTGCAGGTTGTGTTCATTCCCGACTTACAGCGTCCGTTTGCGGACAACGACTGTCCAAAAACCAGCCAATAAACAGCCTAATTACAATAGGATACGATTGGCTTCCGGCTTGCTTCCGTGTGGGCTGAGCCATTATTCAACTTGGACAGCTCCGCGTCTGACTTCAGACATGAGGAGCCACCGCTTCAAAGCGGGTGGAAAGGGGATAAGAGCATGGCAGGAAGGCTGATTCGTTTCGTTGTTGCTGTTTATCTGGTTGCTTCACTGGCTGTCGGTGCCCCGACATTTGCCCAAGCACCACAGCAAAATCCCTCTCCAGCGCAGGGAGATGCAGCGCAGAACGCGTCCGTTCCGTATACCAGTTTTCTCTTCAGTCGCGACTATAGCAAGGGCAAGCGGTCCTTCCCCAATATTTTCGCGCCGTATACCAGCGAGAATGTGCCAGCGCCGAATCTCATCAACAGTTCGAACATTTACAGCATGATTCACGACGGCAAACTGGAGATCAGCCTTCAGGACGCCATTGGGCTGGCGCTGCGTAACGATCTAAACATCGCCTTCGAAGAGTACGTTCCCTGGGTCGACGAGACCAATCTCTTGAACGCCGAAGCCGGTGGAACTCCTGCTTCCGGCACAGTGGCGCAGATTGGCCAGGTCGGAGGCGGCACGTTTGACCCGGTTATCGATGAGAGCACCAGCATCACCGATTCGGTAGAGAGCATTAGCAACCCTCTAACGAGCGGCACCGGGACCAGCGGGGCCGCGGCCACACACACCAGCCAATTCAATCTAAGCTACACGCAAGAGCTCCACAGCGGCACTACGTTTGAGGTTGCTCTCGAGAACACCAGGAGCTCGAGCTCGCCTTCGGAAGACATTTTTAATCCTTCGGTCACTTCAACCCTGGCTGTCCAGATCGAGCAGCCATTG